>CANFMK010000143.1 GCA_947448325.1 Comamonadaceae bacterium | reverse complement strand
CTTCCCAGTGAAGGCACTTACTTTCAGTGCGTTGACATCTCGGGACTGGCCGTGCCCGAGAAGAAACTGAGTGAAGCCGATTTTTGCAAATGGCTGACCACCGACATCGGCGTAGCGGCCATCCCGCTGTCTGCCTTTTACGCAGATGGCTTTGACCAACGCGTGATCCGTTTTTGCTTTGCCAAGCAAGACGAAACCTTGAACAAGGCCCTGGGCCGTTTGGCCCAGTTGTAAGCCTCAATCGTCGGTGTTGTCATCCAGTCCAGGAAACAACACCGAGGTGAACCCAAATTGGCTGAAGTCACGCACCCGCATGGGGTACAGCTTGCCTATCAGGTGGTCGCATTCGTGCTGCACGACGCGTGCATGAAAGCCATCAGCGGTTCGGTCAATGGCTTGGCCATGAACGTCAAAGCCACTGTAATGAATGCGTTGCCAACGCGGCACCATGGCGCGCATGCCCGGCACAGACAAACACCCTTCCCAGCCCACTTGCTCTTCGTCGCCGATGGGGGTGATCTTTGGGTTGAGCAAAATCGTTGCTGGAATCGGCGGTTCATGCGGATAACGCGGATTGACCGCACCACTGCCGAAAATCACCACCTGCAAATTCACGCCAATTTGCGGCGCTGCCAAACCTGCGCCATTCACAGCAGCCATGGTTTGCAGCATATCGGCCACCAAGGTGTGCAGTTCTTGGGTGTCAAAGACCTCAACTGCCGGCGCGGTGCGCAGCAAACGTGCATCACCCATCTTCAAAATTTCGCGTACCGTCATCTTGAACTTTCTGTATCGCCTTGGGCGGAGTCTGAGACCGTGGTCAGGAGTTGTTGCAAACCGTCTTCATCCAGCACCGGGACGCCTAATTCAAGCGCTTTGTCAAGCTTGCTGCCCGCTTCTGCACCGGCCACCACGTAGCTGGTCTTCTTGCTGACCGAGCCGGCCACCTTGGCCCCTTGGGCTTCCAGCAAGGCTTTGGCTTGGTCGCGACTGAGGGTCGGCAACGTGCCGGTCAGCACAAAGGTTTGACCGGCCAAAGGCTGCACCGCTTGGGCCGCCGGTTCGCCTTCGGGCCAATGCACGCCACAGGCACGCAATTGGGCCACCACTTCACGGTTGTGCGGCTGATCAAAAAATGTGCGCAAGCTGCGCGCCACCACCGGTCCCACATCACTGACCTGCAGCAAATCTTGTTCTTGCGCGTCCATGATGCGGTCCAAGCTGCCAAAGTGTCTGGCCAATTCTTTCGCCGTCGCCTCGCCCACGTGGCGAATACCCAGTCCAAAAACAAACCGCGGTAAGGTGGTCGATTTAGACGCCTCCAAAGCCGCCACAATGTTCTGCGCCGACTTGTCAGCCATGCGATCGAGTTGAGCCAAGCCGACAAAACCCAGGCGGTATACATCAGGCAAGGTTTTGACCACGCCGCTGTCGACCATTTGGTCCACCAGTTTTTCGCCCAAGCCTTCAACTTCAACGGCGCGGCGTTGGGCGAAATGCAAGATGGCTTGTTTGCGCTGTGCGCTGCAAAACAGGCCGCCGCTGCAGCGGTGATCGGCTTCGCCTTCTTCGCGCACCGCATCGCTGCCGCACACCGGGCAGTGAGACGGCATGGTGAAGACCGGTGCGTAATCCACACGTTTGTCCAGCAACACCGACACCACTTCGGGAATCACATCGCCCGCGCGGCGCACGATCACGGTGTCGCCCACCCTGACATCTTTGCGGCGTGCTTCGTCCTCGTTATGCAAAGTGGCATTGGTCACCGTGACACCGCCCACAAACACCGGTGTCAGTTTGGCCACCGGCGTGAGCTTGCCCGTACGGCCCACTTGCACGTCAATCGCCACAACGGTCGTCAATTCTTCTTGCGCAGGGAACTTGTGCGCCACCGCCCAGCGGGGCTCGCGGGTGACAAAGCCCAGTTGGGCCTGCAAAGCCAGGTCATTGACCTTGTAGACCACGCCGTCAATATCAAAAGGCAAACGGTCACGCGTTTGCGCAATGTGTTGGTGAAATGCCACCAGGCCTGCCGCGCCCTGCACACTCTGAATTTCATCAGCCACCGGAAAGCCCCAGGCTTTGAAGGCCTGCAGCATTTCAAAATGGGTTTTGAACTGCGGACCGCCTTCGCTCACCGGCGTCACATCACCCAGACCATAGGCAAAAAAACTGAGCGGCCGCTCTGCGGCAATACCTGAGTCCAATTGGCGGACAGCGCCTGCGGCCGCGTTGCGCGGATTGACGAATGTTTTCTCGCCTTTGACACCAGCAGCGATCTTGGCACGCTGACGCTCGTTCAAAGTCTCAAAGTCATCGCGGCGCATATAGACTTCACCGCGCACTTCCAATACAGGTGGAATCGGGCGGTGTGCAACCGATTGCAAACGCAAAGGGATTTGTCCGATGGTGCGAACATTGGCGGTGACGTCTTCACCGTTTTCGCCATCGCCTCGGGTGGCGCCTTGAACCAATACCCCGTTTTCATAGCGCAGGCTCATGGCCAAACCGTCAAACTTCAGCTCAGCCACGTATTCAATGGCGGGGGCCGTGTCGTCTTGGCCCAATTCGCGCCGCACACGCGCATCAAACGCTTGTGCACCGCTGGATTCGGTATCGGTTTCAGTACGGATACTGAGCATCGGGACCCGATGCCGCACTGAAGCAAAAGCATCCATCACCGCAGCACCAACCCTTTGGGTGGGAGAGTCGGTACTGGCCAGTTCAGGATGTGCCGCTTCCAAAGCTTGCAAGCGCTTGAATAAGCGGTCGTATTCGGCATCCGGGACTTCAGGCGCGTCCAGCGTGTAGTACAAATGTGCGTGGTGATGCAGTTGCGCACGCAGTTGCTCAATCTGCTCTCTTTCTGACTGGACAGGAGGTGTTGTGCCTTGCTGCTCAGGATGGCCAGGCATTTCCCCAAAAAGGTCCAAGGTGCTCATGCCAGGCAACGCCGTGCTCAAGAAAACAAACGGCGCGCCTGAGGCGAACCAGCAGACAATTCCCTCAAGTCCAGCGCGTCATACAACTGCTCCAGATCAACAGTAATCGCGTCCAGCGCTGACTCACTCAGCACATGGCCGCCTCCGTCGGTCACCACGCCGTCCATGGCCTGAGCCAACAACAAGGCAGCGTCGCGTAATTGTCGGAAAGGCGCTTCGGTTCGGCTGATTTGCGGCACATCCAAACTCAGGTCGAACTCACGAATAGCCGACAAGGCCGGGTCGTCAGCCATGGCCGCCTGGGTGTCAAAAGACAAGGCCAAAATGGGCGGTAGACCGGGCACGGCCGAAGGCAAGACCATGCGACCGGGGATGACACCCGCCACAAAACCCAAGCGCCCGGCATGCTGATGGATATAGCCCGGACTCCAGGCTGAGGCGCGGGCACACAAGGTAAAGCTCAGTTGCGCATCATGCGCGCTGGCAAATTGATCCAACTCACGCCCACGGGCCACTTCTTCCAGCATGTCCGGAAAGACAGTATCACCGTTGAGGTTGTCCGCTACCGCTTGGGCTTTGATGACAAATTCAGAAAACTCAATTTCATTGATGGCGCCGACCCGGTTGGCCAGTTGCACAGCAGCTTGCACCGCGCTGTAACGCCGCCCGGCCACCGGCGACTCCCATTCGCCACTCAGCTCATTCAAGCCCTCCACCGCAAATGGTTTGGTGCCCACTCGGCGGGTATGAGGCAGAGCCGCCAAAATAGCATCGCCAGAGACCAAGGACTCCAATTCAATGGGTGTGATGGCATCGATCAGGCCATCGATGGCCGGTTTTTTTTCAGGCTGAGGCAAGCTGCTCAAATCGTCGGCCATGACCGGTTCGATAGGGCCTAGCTCTTCAAGGACCGAGTGGTCATCGGTGACAGTCGAGGGCATGGCATCTGCTTGGCGTGGTGCGTTTTTACGCGATACCCAAGCGTTATATGCCCAGACGGACAGCAGCGTGACAAGGCCAATGACCAACAAACTGATTTGCAAAGAAGTCATGCTTTGGATGATAGGTAAATTGTCAGGGGTTGCAGCTTTACAGGTCGGCCATGGACACCGCAGACTCCATGTCCACGGCCACAATGCGCGAAACGCCTTGCTCTTGCATGGTCACACCAATGAGTTGCTCGGCCATTTCCATGGCGATCTTGTTGTGGCTGATGAATAAGAATTGTGTTTCTTTGCCCATGCTCGACACCAACTTGGCGTAACGTTCGGTGTTGGCATCGTCCAGTGGCGCGTCCACCTCGTCGAGCAAACAAAACGGCGCGGGGTTGAGTTGGAAAATCGCAAACACCAAAGCAATCGCCGTCAATGCCTTTTCACCGCCCGAAAGCAAGTGAATGGTTTGATTTTTCTTGCCCGGCGGTTGCGCCAACACCTGCACGCCCGCGTCCAAAATTTCGTCTCCCGTCATCACCAAACGGGCATTGCCGCCACCAAACAATTCAGGGAACATGCGACTGAAATGCTCGTTCACGATCTTGAAAGTCCCGCCCAAGAGATCACGGGTCTCTGCATCGATCTTGCGAATCGCGTCTTCCAAGGTGTTCATGGCCTCGGTCAAATCGGCCGTTTGTGCGTCCAGGAAGGTCTTGCGTTCGCGTGACGTGGCCAATTCGTCCAATGCCGCCAAGTTGACTGCACCCAAGGCGCTGATCTCACGGTTCAACCGGTCAATTTCGGTTTGTAAGCCTGTCAAGCGCACAGCACCTTCTTCAATCGAGCGGGCCACGGCTTGCAAATCGGCTTGGGCATCGGCCAGCAATTGGGTGTATTGCTCCACACCCAAGCGAGAAGCCTGCTCTTTCAATTGCAAATCGGTGATGCGCTGTCGCAGCGGTTCCAACTCGCGCTCAAAGCTCAAGCGGCGCTCGTCGCTGGCGCGAAGTTTGGCGGTCAGGTCGTCGTATTCACTGCGGCGAGAACCAAGCGTTTTTTCGCGCTCCAGCTTCATGTTCAAGGCATCTTGCAGGCCACCTTGTGCGGCCGCATCGTTCAGGCGCAAGAGTTCCTCCTGAGCGCGCTGCTCTTCGGCAGCAATGCTGGTCGATTGCTGGCCCGCGGTTTCAATGGCGCGACTCAACTCGGCGCGTCGAGACTCCAGGCTGCGTTGCGCAAACACAGCTTCTTGGGCTTGCCGCTCAAGGGCGCGTTGCTGCTCGCGGCATTCGGCCAATTTGCGCTCACAGTCGATGACTCGGTCATCCAACTGTGCATGGCGCTCTTGGCTGTCCGCCAGCTGCATGTCCAATTCTTCAAACCGCGCTTCGGCCGTGATGCGGCGCTCTTGCAAGTCTTCCAACAAAGCGTCGATTTCAGCCATGTCGCCGGCAATTTGCGCACTACGCGCCCGGGTTTGTTCGGCCAGTTGAGACTGTCGCAAGGTTTCAACCTGAACCTCATGCGCCCGCGCTTGGGTCTCTGTGGCTTGTGAGCGTGCAGTCATCAAGCGCGCACTGGCATCGGCATAGGCCGCTTCAGCACGCACCAGCGTGGCACGGCACTCGTCGTTGATCAGCGTTTGCGCTTTGAGCTGCTTTTCAAAATTTTCGATGTCCTGAGCCCGTGCCAGCAAGCCGGCTTGCTCAGAGTCTTGCGCATAAAAACTGACACTGCTGAGCGTGATGGCGTGGCCACTTTGTACGTACAACACCTCACCGGCTTGAAGCTGATCACGCCAGGCTAAGGCCTCATCCAGGCTGGGGGCGGTAAAGCAACCTTGCAACCATGATCCCAGCAAAGCGGACAAACCCGCATCGTTCAATCTCAGCAAGTCAGACAGTGGCTGACAAGCCGATGGCAAGCCCGTGCGAGCCCGGGTCACACCTGCAGCAGGTGGGCTGAAAAATGCCAATTTGGCAGGCGGAGCGTCGCTGGCAAAAGAGCGAACCATGTCCAAGCGAGAAACCTCGATCGCAGACAATTGCTCGCGCAGCGCTGACTCGAGTGCATTTTCCCAACCCGGCTCAATGTGGATGCGACTCCACAAACCTTGCAAGCCTTCCAAGCCGTGCTTGCTCAGCCAGGGTTTGAGCTTGCCATCGGTGCGCACTTTGTCTTGCAGGGCCTTGAGGGCTTCCACTTTGGCCGCCAATTCAGCCAAGCGTGCTGACTCGGTGTTCACAGCCTGTTGCCGGTGCCGTCGCTCGTCGTCCAGTTGCGGTACTTGGTCTTGCAGCTCTTGCAAACGACCGCTGGCCTCGCTGGCAGCCTCCTCGGCCTGCGCCAGCTGCTCGGTCAAATTCACCAAGCGCTGCTCATCAGGTGCGGCCAAGGCATTCTGATCCACGGCCAAACGCTCGCGTCGTTGGTTCAATTGACGCGACTGCTCTTCGGTATTGCGTTGGTCGGCGGCCAACACCTGAATTTGCTGCTGCACCTGACCCACGCTCGCTCGCTGTTCATTGGCTTTGCTTTGCGCTTGGCGCAAGGCCTCCTCCAAATCAGGCAAGGCCTGGGCCTGATCTTCCACCTGAGCCGCCAGGGTGATGGACTGGTCCTCAGCCATCACCGCTTGTTCAGCCAGGCTTTCCAATTCCAGCTGCGCATCGGCCAGGCGCGTGGCCCATTGCGCCGTTTGTTCTTTCAGCTGCAGCAAACGCTGTTCAGCGCGCTGACGTCCTTCCACCACGAAACGGATTTCAGCTTCCAATCGCCCAACTTCGGCACTGGCCTCGTACAAAGCACCTTGCGCTTGGTTGACTTGGTCACCGGCCGCATAGTGCGCTTGGCGAATGGTTTCCAGATCGGCTTCGACATGGCGCAGATCGGCAATGCGAGACTCTAAATCGTTGCTCGCCTTTTCGACGTCGGCCTTCAAGCTGCCTTGCCCCGCTTCGGCCTCGCTGCGCTTGATGAACCACAACTGGTGCTGTTTGAGTGTGCTGTCCGCCTTGAGTGTGTTGAAGCGTTGCGCCACTTCGGCTTGCTTTTCCAACTTCTCTAAATTGGCGTTGAGCTCGCGCAAGATGTCTTCAACACGGGTCAGGTTCTCGCGGGTGTCAGACAAACGGTTTTCAGTTTCGCGCCGGCGTTCTTTGTATTTGGATACACCTGCGGCTTCTTCCAAAAACAAACGCAACTCTTCAGGTCGAGACTCGATGATGCGACTGATCGTGCCCTGACCAATGATGGCGTAAGCCCGTGGGCCCAGGCCTGTGCCCAAGAACACGTCTTGCACATCGCGGCGACGCACGGGTTGGTTGTTGATGTAGTAACTGGAGTTGCCGTCGCGCGTGAGCACCCGTTTGACAGCGATCTCTGCAAACTGGCCCCACTGACCGCCTGCGCGGTGATCGGCATTGTCAAACACCAGTTCCACACTGGCACGACTGGCGGGTTTGCGGGTGTTGGTGCCATTGAAAATCACGTCTTGCATGGACTCGCCACGCAGCTCCGAGGCCTTGGATTCGCCCAAGACCCAACGCACCGCGTCCATGATGTTCGATTTTCCGCAGCCATTGGGCCCGACCACGCCCACCAGTTGACCTGGCAAGACGAAGTTGGTCGGCTCGGAAAAAGATTTAAAACCCGCAAGTTTGATGGAGTTGAGGCGCACGGCAGTCCGAAAACACTTAAAAAGTATGCTTTTCGCAGGACGTGTGGCGTCGCATT
>CANFMK010000142.1 GCA_947448325.1 Comamonadaceae bacterium | reverse complement strand
GGGCAGTTTGTTGCGCGTCAAGTTCGATGCACTTTTTGTTCAGCAAAAAATGATGCCGCCACCCAAATTGGTCGAGACGCAGGACCTGGACACTCTGCGCCGGCTGCTCTGTCAGACCGACATGCTGGCGGTGTTAACCGATGAGGTGGCGCAAGCCTGCGAAGGCAAGCGGGTGAGCGCTTTGTCTGAGATGCTGCCACTGCACATGCAGGGCTTTGGCTTGATCACCAGGGCTGGCCGTAGCCTTTCAAGTTCCGTGTTGGCCATGAAAGGCATTTTGCAAAAAGTGGGTCGCACTCAGGAGGTGTGAGCGACAACGGGGTTAAGCTCTTGTCTTGGGCTTCAAAAATCCATCGCCGGTTTGCTGCGGCGAGATGGCGCATAGCGCCAAGGCCCCACCGTACAAGCCATCGTCAGCGCAGCCAGACCCCACAGGCTGATGATCATCCAGGGCGTTTGCCAATTGTCTTCATAGGCGCCAAACATGCAGGCTTTCAAGCCTTTGACCACCCAGGTCATCGGCAGCAAGGGGCTGATTTGCGCATACAGACTGCCGCTCAACTCAATTGGTAAAAAGCCCCCCGAGGCTGAAATTTGAATTGCCAAAAACAGCATGGTCAAGGCTTTGCCTGCATCGCCCAAGGCGCGTGTCAAACTGAACACCATGAAGACAAAGGCCAGGGAGGCGCTCGCCAAAATCAAGGCCATGGCGCCAGGGTGGCGCAGCGTGATGCCCAGAAGATCGCGCGCGATGAAAAAGACCAAGACCGCTTGCAACAAGGCCATACAGGAGGGCATTGCCAATTTGCCCAGCACTTGCGCCAGGCGTGAAAAATCTTTGGCAACGCTGGGCAGCCCGCGCACATGGATCAGAAAAGCCGCCACACTGGCGCCCAACCACAAGGCGGCAGCCATGATGTTCGGTGCCAGACCGCTGCCATGGTTGTCCACAGGGGCTTCGACTTGCAAGATGGGGTTGACCGAATGGGCCAAGCCTTGTGCACTGCCATCTAAGGCGCCGACAGAGCGGGGCACCTCTTTGGACATCAGTTCCAGTCCTGCCGACAGATAACGTGCGCCTTGACTGAGGCGATGCAAACCCTCGTGCAACTGTTGAGCGCCTTGCGACACATCGGCCGAACCTGAGCGCAGTTGATCGAGTTGCTGGTCCTCGGGCAGGGTACCGGTCATGTTGCGCATGCCCTGACGTAAATCCCGAACACCAAAGGCCAGTGTTCGGATGTTGTTGCTCAGCGAGCTCGCCCCCTGGCTGAGTTTGTCTTGCCCTTCGAGCGCTTGCTGCAAGCCCTTGTCCAGCAACTCCACGCCCTGATTCAGTTGACTGAGACCTTCGGTCACCGGCGCAGGCACAAACGCTTGCTCGCCGATTTGCGCTTTGAAGGTGCTCACATGGCTGAGCATCTGCTTGCTGGCTGAACGCAGCTCCTGCAAGCCCTTGTTCAAATCCTGGTGCCCCGTGGCCAGGGCCTCAGCGCCAATGCGCAGCCCGCGCACCTCTTCCGCTGGGGGCAGGCCTGCTTCGGTGGCGCGAATGCCCGTGCCCAATTGACGCGCGCCATCGGCCAAACGCTGAACGTTGCTCTGCATCCGACTGGCACCTTGCTGCAAGCCCGTGCTGGCTGTTTCTGCCTGAAAGGCGCCTTGCATCAATTCTTTGGCCCCCTGGTTCAGTTGGCTCAAGCCTTCACGCAAACGGTCCACACTGTGTTGCGACCCCGCATTGGCACTGAGCACCAAAGACCAGCGTTGCTCGTTCAGCGTGCGGTTGACATCCTCGCCCAACACCCGGGCAAATTGCGAAGCCAGTACCGAGCTTTGGTAATTGTTGCCCGCCGAGGTGTAAATCACCAATTGGCCTTGGCCATCGCGCAGGCCGGGCAATGCATTGGCGCTGAAATTAGCTGGCACGATCAGGGCGAATGCCAGCTGGCCTGCACGCACTTGGTGACGCGCCTGTTGCTCGTTGTCCAGGGTGCGAAAACCAAACTGCTGTTGCGCCTGCAGCTTGGTCAAGACTTCACTGCCGATGTTGAGATTTTTGTCGCGGTAAGTGAAGCCTTGGTCCAAATTGACCAGTCCCACCGGCAGCGCCGTGGCTCGTCCCGAAGGGTCCCACACGCTGTACAAGTAAATGAGCAGGTAAATGGCCGGAATCAGCAGCACCACCATGGCTGCCCAGATCAACGGGCGGTGGAGTCTGAAAAACCGCCACTCGAGCAGCGCCAGCCATCGCATTTGGAAACCCCATTGCCCGCGTCGGGGCTTGGGGTTGGTGCGTGATCGATGAGGTGAAGAGGGTGGCATGACCGTGGTTGGCAAAATCAGTTTTAAATTTTAGAAACCATTTTGCCACGTGAATCCTACGCTGGCCTGCCGTGGGCTAATCGATTTGGATGTGATTGCGCTCGATGATGTCGCGGTAACTGCGGGTGTCTTGTTGAATCCGCAGCGCCAAACCTTTGGCGCTGACATCGTCGACCCGCCAGCCTTGCGAGAACAGCTTTTCACGCATGTCGCGGGTGCTCAAAATTTTGTCCAGTTCTTGACTCAAGCGCTGCTGGTGTGCTGCGGGCATGCGGGCTGGCGCCATCACCGCATTCCAAACTTCGATGTTGACCCCTTTGGCGCCGATCTCTTCCATCGAGGCCAGGGTGGGTGCCAAAGGGGAGCGTTTGGCCGAGCTGACAGCCAGGGCATCGAGTTTGCCCGCTTGCATCAAAGGGAAAACAGTGGAGGTAGGCAGCAAGGCCATCTGCACCTGGCCGCCGAGCATGGCATTCAAGATGGCCGGCCCGCCATTGAAAGGCACATGCAGGGGTTGAATTTTCAGTGCCTGTTTGATCAGCTCCATCCCCAAGTGGCCGCCGGAGCCTGCGCCGACAGAACCGTAGGCTTGCTTGTCGCCTTCCGCTTGCATCAGGCTGATGCTGGCGGCTGCGCTGCGCTCGGTGCTTGACTTGGTCGTGACCCACACCAGCGGCGCTGAACCGATCAGCGCGATCGGCGCGAAATCGCTGGCGGGGTTGTAAGGCAACTTGGCGTACAAAAAAGGCGAGCTGGTCAAGGGGCCATTGCCGATCACACCGATGGTATGACCATCTTCCGCTTTGGCAATCGCATCGGCGCCAATGTTGCCGCCGGCGCCGGGTCGGTTTTCAACCACCACCGATTGCCCCAGGGCTTTGGACAAGGGCTCGGCCAGCAAGCGGGCTTGCACATCCGGCGAGGAGCCGCTGGCATACCCCACGATGATGCGCAGCGGTTTGGAGGGCCAGGGGTCCGCTGCCGCAGCAGGCAAGGCCACTGAGAAGCCGACACAGGTCAGCGCCAGACCGATGAGGCGTCGAAAAGCTTTTGTGCCAGTTGGGCGTGTGGGTGAGCGGTGCATGGCGGATTCCTAGTCTTTGGGGCGAAAGCTGATCACCATCACCGGCTGTACCCGGCCATCGGTGTCGCGTGGCAGGGTTTCGGTTTTGTCGATGGCTTTGAGCACGGCATCATCCCAGGCTTTGTTGCCGCTGGCTTGGATCAGCTTGCGACTGACAATGGTGCCGTCGGCTGCGACGCGCACTTCCACTTCGGCTTTGGGGTTGCCTTCCACATCGTCGTTGAAGGTGATGTTGGGTTTGATGCGCGCCCGAATCCGACCGGCATAACTGGCCGAAGGGCCAGAGGCTTTGAGCGCTGTGCCTTTAGAGTCTTCGCTGCCCGTGGCACCGGCCAGGCCTTGCATGCGACGAATGTTTTCTTGGCGCTGGGCTTCGCTGCGTTTTTCGGCATCGGCTTTGGCTTGCGCGTCTTTCTTGGCTTGTTCTTCCGCGCGTTTCTTGTCTTGCGCCAACTGCTTGGCTTTTTCTTCGGCTTTGGCTTTTTCAGCCAGTTTTTTCTTCTCGCGTTCTTTGTCCTCGCGCTCTTGCTCGGCTTTGCGTTTTTCTTCTTTGAGTTTCTCAGCCTTGGCTTTGAGCTCTTTCTCTTTCAGCAGCTTGTCTTCGCGTTCCTTTTTCTCACGCAGGGCTTTTTCTTTCTGCAGCGCAATGTCGGCTTCGGCCCGGTCAGGTTGCACGGCGGCTTTGGGCGGTGGCGGTGGTTCAGGCTCGGGGGCTTTGACCGGCTCGGGCTCGGGTGGCGGCGCTGGTGTGGGCGGTGGGTCCTGTGGCAAGTTGTCTTGCAACGGCGCCGCCGCCTCTTGCGGCAGGGCCGACCACAGCTCGGCAGAGACCGACAAGTTATCGGGTTGGTTGTTCCAGCGAATGCCCCAAGTCAAGGCCAGCAAGAGCAGGCCGTGCGCCACCAAAGCCAGGGCGAATGAGCGCCCAGTGCCCCCAGGTTTGGGAGGCTGAAAAAGGGTGCGATCCACTTCTTGCATCGGGCGGTTAAGGCGCCAGTTGCACCGACAAGCCCACGCGCTGAATGCCTGCGCGCTGCAAGGTGTCCATCACTTTGACCACACTCTCGTACTTGACACTGCGGTCGGCGCTGATCACCACGGCGGCGTTGCCCGCCTCACCGGCATTGGCGATGGACGCCTTCACCGCACCGGCGATCTCATTCAAGCTTTGGGCGCGGGTGTTGCCGTCGCTCACCAGTTCAATGCGCTCGTCTTTTTGAATCACCACCTGCACGACTTTGTCGGGTTGTTTGGCGGCTTTGCCCACGCTGGGCAAATCCACCATGCTGGGGGTGATCATGGGCGCCGTGACCATGAAGATGATGAGCAGCACCAACATCACATCGATGAAGGGCACCATATTGATCTCGTTGATGGTGCGCCGGCCGCGGCCGCGCGATTGCATGGATGCCATGGTCGCCTCCGCTCAGTGGCCCGAGGCCGTGGTACTGCCAGACTGTGCGCCCAGGTTGCGCTGCAGGATGTTGGAGAACTCTTCAATGAAGGTTTCCAACTTGATGGCGATGCGGTCCACGTCATGCGCAAAGCGGTTGTAGCTGATCACGGCCGGGATCGCCGCAAACAAACCGATGGCGGTGGCCACCAGCGCCTCGGCAATGCCCGGCGCCACCGTGGCCAGCGTGACTTGCTGCAAGCTGGCCAAACCGGTGAAGGCGTGCATGATGCCCCACACCGTGCCAAACAAACCGATGTAGGGCGAGATCGAACCGACGGTGGCCAAGAAAGCCAGTTGCGATTCGGCCATGTCCATTTCGCGCTGGAAGCTGGCGCGCATGGCGCGGCGGGCGCCGTCCATCAAGGTGCCAGGGTCGGAGATACGGCGCTCACGCAGTTTTTGGTATTCGCGCATGCCGCTGGCAAAAATGCGCTCCATCGGACCTGAGAGTTTGGCGTTTTGGTTGGCGCCGGCAAACAATTCGTTCAGGCTGGTGCCGGACCAAAAGACACGCTCAAACTCTTCGTTGAGCTCTTTGATGTGCTTGATGGCCATCAACTTGCGGATGATGGCCGACCAACTGGCGATTGAGATGGTGAGCAAAATCACCATCACCACCTGGACCACAAAACTGGCGTGCAAGACCAGGGCAACAATCGACATGTCTTGGTTCATGGCTGGAGTGCTTTCAAAATCGTGGCCGGAATGCGGCCGGGTTTGAGTGTGCGGCTGTCGACCCAGCCGATGCGGATGGTGCCTTCGGCCAGCAGTTGCGGTTCTTGGCCCGGGCTGTTAAGCCAAGCCTGCTGTCGCAAGGTCAAAGTGGCGCGACCGGCTTCGGCCAGTTCGGCGGTGACGGTGAGCAGGTCATCAAGTTGGGCGGGGCGGTGGTATTTGAGACTGGTTTCGCTCACCACAAACATGCCGCCGACCTCGGTTTTCAGGGCCTGCTGTTCAATGCCCAAGGCACGCAGCCATTCGGTGCGGGCCCGCTCAAAGAACTTGAGGTAGTTCGCGTAGAACACGATGCCACCGGCATCGGTGTCTTCCCAGTAAATGCGGATCGGGAACTGAAAAGGCGTCGGGGTGTTCATGCTTGCAACCACGTACGCAAACGCGCCATGGCGGTTTGCAATTCTTGCATCGAATTGGCGGTGGAAAAACGCACAAAGTGCGCTGTCTCGGCCACGCCAAAGTCCCGCCCGGGTGTCAGGGCCACATGGGCCTCGCGCATGGCGGCGTAGGCAAAGTCCCAGCTGTCTTTGAGGCCCAATTTTTGGCAAGCGGCGGTGCAATCGGCCCAGGCGTAAAACGCGCCATCGGGCGGCACCGGGACGCTCAAGCCCATCGCGTTCAAGGCGGGGATCACAAAATCACGCCGCGCTTTGAACTGGGCCCGCCGCTCTTCGTAGACCGCCAAGCTCTCAGGCTCAAAGCAGGCCAGTGCCGCTTGCTGCGAAATCGTGCTGGGGCAAATGAAAAGGTTTTGCGCCAAACGCTCAATGACAGGCACCAGTGCGTCGGGCACAACCAACCAACCCAAGCGCCAGCCGGTCATGTGAAAGTATTTGCTGAAGCTGTTGACGCTGATGATCTGGTCGCTGATGGCCAGGGCGCTGTGGCCAAAAGCATCGTCGTGACTCAGGCCCAGGTAAATCTCGTCGACGATCGTGACGCCACCGCGGGTCTGTACCACGTCATGGATGCGGCGCAGCTCCTCGGGGAGTGTCGAGGTGCCCGTGGGGTTGGACGGCGATGCCAACAGCACGCCACGGGTGCGCTCAGTCCAGTGGGCCGCCACTTTTTCGGCGGTGAGCTGAAACCGCTCTGATGCGGTGGTGGGGATCAACACCGCGGTGCCATCGGCGGCACTGACGAAGTGCCGATTGCAGGGGTAACTCGGGTCGGGGGTGAGGATTTCGTCCCCCCGGTCGATCAAAGCCAAACAAGCCAAATGCAGCGCGGCCGATGCCCCTGCGGTGACCACGATGCGGCTGGCGGGCACGGCCACACCAAAGCGCGAGGCGTACCAGGCGCTGATGCGCTCGCGCAACTCTTGCAGTCCCAAAGCTTGGGTGTATTGGGTGGCGCCTTGCGCAATGGCGCGCTGGGCGGCGGCTTGCACCAAGGGTGGGGCGGTGAAGTCGGGCTCACCGATGTTCAAAAAGATCATCGGCCGATCGGTGTGGGCCACTTCCCGGGCCATGGCCTGCGCGGCCTTGGCCACTTCCATCACATAAAAAGGCTCAATGCGCTGGGCGCGGTCGGAGATGCGCATGGCGTGGGGCTGCATGTCAGAGGCGTGCGCGGCCTGCTTTGCGGTCGGCGTCCACTTCGAGTGGACGCAACTGTGGGGCCAGACCACCCAGCACCGCGTTGACGTATTTGTGGCCATCGGTGCCGCCGAATTCTTTGGCCAACTCGATGCATTCATTGAGCACCACGCGCCAAGGCACGTCAAGGCAATGCTGCATCTCGTACACGCCAATCCACATGGCCGCGTGTTCCACCGGCGAGATCTCGGCGAATTGACGGTCCAAAAGTGGCGCAATCAATGCGTCCAGCGCAGCGGATTGCTCAGTGCATCCGTAGAGCAGGGCGTCGTAATGGGCCGCGTCGGCTTTGTGAAAACCCGCCAAGTCGCGTGTGAAGACATCGATGTCGGCCGCTTCATTGCGACCCACCAGGCTTTGGTACAAAGCCTGCAGCGCAAATTCACGTGAGCGGCTGCGGGCCGATTTGGCCGAGGCTTTGCGTGCGCCGGTGCTGGTCAG
>CANFMK010000141.1 GCA_947448325.1 Comamonadaceae bacterium | reverse complement strand
CGTGCTTTTTCGCGCTCGGCGTCTTTGATCTCAGCCTCTTTGCCGTTGCCCAGGTGTTTTTCCAAATCGGCTTCGCGGGTGCGCAGCACGGCAAACGGACTGCCGTTTTCGGTTTCGTCCACCATCACATCGGGCACGATGCCTTTGGCTTGAATCGAGCGGCCGTTGGGCGTGTAGTAACGGGCGGTGGTGATTTTGAGTGCCGTGTCCGGGCCCAGTTGGCGCACGGTTTGCACCGAGCCCTTGCCAAAGGTCTGGCTGCCCATCAAGGTGGCGCGCTTGTGGTCTTGCAGGGCACCGGCCACGATTTCACTGGCCGAAGCCGAGCCTTCGTTCACCAACACCACCAGCGGAATTTTCTTGAAAGCGCCTTGGGTGGTCTGTGTCAAACGCCCGATCGGGTCATTGCTGGCGCTGCGGCGCCAAAACTGCGGTGACGCTTTGTAGACGAACTTGCTTTCTTCTAACTGCCCATTGGTTGAAACCACGGTCACGTTGTCAGGCAAGAAGGCGGCTGACAAAGCCACCGCCGCGTCCAGCAAACCGCCTGGGTCGTTGCGCAGGTCCAGCACCAAGCCTTTGAGCTGGGGGTCTTGCTTGTACATGTCTTCCAGCTTGCGGGCAAAGTCTTCGACGGTGCGCTCTTGGAATTGTGAAACCCGAATCCAGCCAAAACCGGGCTGCACCACTTTGGCTTTGACCGATTGGGTTTTGATCTCTTCGCGCACGATGGTCACGGGGAAGGTGCGATTTTCTTCTTTGCGGAAGATGGTCAGCAGCACCTTGGTGTTGGGCTCGCCGCGCATGCGTTTGACCGCCTCATTCAAGGTCAAGCCCTTGACCATGGTGTCGTCGATCTTGGTGATCAGGTCGTTGGTTTTCAGGCCCGCGCGGTCTGCCGGAGAGCCCTCGATGGGGGAGACCACTTTGACCAAACCGTCTTCTTGGCTGATCTCGATGCCCACACCGACAAACTTGCCGGTGGTGCCTTCGCTGAATTCTTTGTAGCTTTTCTTGTCGAAATATTGGGAATGGGGGTCCAGACTGGCCACCATGCCAGAGATGGCTTCGGTGATCAGTTTTTTCTCGTCCACGGGTTCGACATAGTCGCTTTTGACCATGCCAAACACGGCGGCCAACTGTTGCAGCTCCTCCAGCGGCAACGGTGCAAAGGCACCGCGCGCGGCCGTTTGCAGTGACACCGTGGTCAGCGCACCGGCCATCGCACCCACGGCGATCCAGCCGGCAATTTTCAGTTTTTGTCCCATAGTCCTCGACCTTCAGCGATCCGATATTCAAACCAATATACACCCAGGCTGGCTGCAGGCCTTAAGGCTTGCTGGGTTCAAGCCTTTTGGCCCACGCCCAGGCCTGCGGCAGCCTGACTTTTAACCCTTGCTTTGGCTGGCCACGGCCGCTGCCGCCTGGGCTGCGGCCTCGGCGTCGCCGAGGTAGTAATGGCGAATCGGTTTGAGGTTGGCGTCCAGCTCATACACCAGCGGAATGCCATTGGGAATGTTCAGCCCCACGATATCGGCGTCAGACACCTCGTCCAGGTACTTGATCAGGGCGCGGATCGAGTTGCCATGCGCGGCCACCACAATGCGTTTACCCGAGCGAATGGCCGGTGCCAAGGTCTCGTTCCAATAGGGCACGACACGGGCCACGGTGTCTTTCAGGCATTCGGTCAGCGGTGGTTGGGCGGGGGCCATGTTGGCGTAACGCAAATCGCTGCCTTCACAGCGCTCGTCGCTCGGCTCCAGCGCCGGCGGCGGCACGTCGTAGCTGCGGCGCCAAGCCAACACCTGGTCGTCACCGTATTTTTGGGCGGTCTCGGCCTTGTTCAGGCCCTGCAGCGCGCCATAGTGGCGCTCGTTCAGACGCCAGCTGTTGGTCACGGGCAGCCAGTGACGCTCCATCTCATCCAGCGCCAGCCACAGCGTGCGGATCGCGCGGCGCAGAACACTGGTGAAGGCCATGTCAAATTCATAGCCTTCGGCTTTGAGCAGGCGACCCGCTTGGCGGGCTTGGGCTTCGCCCGTGGGGGTCAAATCCACATCGGTCCAACCGGTGAAGCGGTTTTCCAGGTTCCAGGTGGATTCGCCGTGGCGAATCAAGACAATTTTGTACATGGTGAAAGGTTAAAAGAACAAGGTGGAAACGGTCGTCAGCCGCTCATTTTAGAATCCTTAGGTTAGGCTCAGCTTGCAAAGCGCTGCCTATTTCTTTTTTTAAAGGCTATTTGTGAAATTTTTCCTCGATAACTGGATGCTCGTCGTCATTGCGTTGACCTCGGGCGCCGCGCTGGTCTGGCCCGTGTTGGCCCAAGGCGCCGCCTCAGGCTTGAGCACCGCCGAAGCGGTGCAGCTGATCAACCGCGAAAAAGCGGTGGTGATTGATGTGTGTGAACCCGAAGAATTTGCCCAAGGCCATGTGGCCGGTGCCAAAAACGTCCCCTTGGCCCAGCTCGCAGATCAGTTGCCCAAACTGGTGAAAAACAAAACCACCCCGGTGGTGCTGCTGTGTCAAGCCGGCTCGCGCGCCGCGCGGGCCGCATCGCAAGCGCAAAAACTGGGTTACACCCAAGCCCAGCCTTTGGCCGGTGGCCTCAAAGCCTGGCGCGAAGCAAGTTTGCCCATCGACAAAGCCTGAAGGAGCCTGAGCCATGCAACACGTCAAGATGTACACCACCGCCGTTTGTCCCTATTGCGTGCGGGCCAAGCAAATTCTCAAAGCCAAGGGTGTGGAGCAGATCGAAGAAATTCGCATCGATGCCGACGCCGCCCAGCGCGAGCACATGATGCAAATCACCCAACGCCGAACCGTGCCGCAAATTTTCATTGGCGACACACACGTGGGCGGCTGTGACGATTTGATGGCCTTGGACGCCAAGGGCGGCTTGGTGCCTTTGCTGCAAGGTGCTTGACTTTGCCTTGGCTCAGAACGCCATGTGCGTTCGTAGATAATCGTTCAATCCGAAAAGCTTGCCCCCAGGGCGCAGCTGCTTGGAGCCCTCCTTTTTAATTCACTCAGAGTTTTTCATGGCCGATCTCGACCCCGTTTTCCAAATTCAGCGCGTCTACCTCAAAGAGGCTTCGCTGGAGCAACCCAATTCACCGGCCATCTTGCTAGATCAGCAGCAACCCAGTGTAGACATTCAACTGGGCGTCGAGTCCTTGCCTGTGGCCGAAGGCGTGTTTGAGGTCAGCGTGACCGCCACCGTGCACACCAAGATCGGTGACAAAACCGTGTTTTTGGTCGAGTGCAAACAAGCCGGTATCTTTGAAATCCGCAATCTGCCCGACGACCAAATGGGCGCGATCATGGGCATCGCCTGCCCCCAAATCGTCTATCCCTACCTGCGTGGCAACGTCGCCGACGTGGTCACCCGCGCCGGCTTCCCACCTGTGCATTTGGCCGAGATCAACTTCCAGGCCATGTACGAGCAGCAGCAAGCCCAAGCGGGCGAGCCCGCTGCAGCGCCCCAAGTTCAGTAAGCACTGAAAGCCCTGCGCATGGCCATCACTTTTTGGGGTGCCGGCGCTTGGGGTACGGCCTTGGCCGTTAGCGCTGCTCAGCAGGGCCATGCGGTCTTGTTGTGCGCCCGTGACGAGCAACAAGCCCAAGCCATGCGCCAAGCGCGCGAAAACACCCGGTATCTGCCGGGTTTTTCGTTTCCGCCCAGCTTGCAAGTAGCGACTATCTCCTTGTCTGCCGTGGTGCAAGCGGCTCGGCCCTTAGATTTGGTGATCGTCGCCACCCCGATGTCGGGCTTGCGCGACACCTTGACGGGCTTGAACGGTTGCGCCGCGCCCGTGGCGTGGTTGTGCAAAGGCTTCGAAGCTGTGGCCTCTGGCGCACCCGCCAGCGCCACGGGTTGGATGGCCCACGAGGTCTGCGCCCAAGTGGCACCCGGTCTGATGTCAGGCGTCTTAAGTGGCCCCAGCTTTGCCCAAGAAGTAGCCCGTGGCCAGCCCACCGCGCTGGTGGCCGCCAGCCCGCATGCGAGCGTGCGCGAGGCCCTGGTGGCCGCCTTTCACAGCCCCTCGCTGCGCGTCTACGCCAACGACGACTGGGTGGGTGTGGAAGTCGGCGGTGCGGTGAAAAACGTGCTCGCCATTGCCACCGGTTTGTGCGATGGGCTGAACCTTGGCCTGAACGCCCGTGCCGCCCTGATCACGCGCGGCTTGGCCGAAATGTCGCGCCTGGGTCTGGCGCTGGGCGCACGCCCTGACACCTTCATGGGCTTGTCCGGTTTGGGCGATCTGGTGCTGACCGCCACCGGCGATCTGAGCCGCAATCGCCAAGTCGGTTTGCTGCTGGCACAAGGCCAAACCTTGGCCCAAGCCGTGGCCTCACTTGGCCACGTGGCCGAAGGCGTTTACAGCGCCCGCACCGTGCTGCAACGCGCCCGCAGCCTGGGCGTGGACATGCCCATCACCGAAAACGTGGTCGCTTTGCTGGATGGCCAGTTGACTCCCGCACACGCGGTGCAAGCCTTGATGGGGCGAGGGCCTCGGGGCGAAGCGGTTTAAGCCAAGCGCGAAATTTGCGCGCTGGCGCTGTCCAAGTGGGCGGCCAATGCGGCCATACAAACTTCAAAGTCGGCGCTGAAATCTGGGCATGCCTGCAATGCCGCCAAATAGCTCTGGGCCATGCTTTGGGCCAGACGCCAGTGGTCGTTGTGCACACTGGCATGCAGCGATACGGCAGGCACGATGCAGGGCAGTTTTCCGCTGCTGCTGGGCGCAAAGACCATGGGCGTCATGTCGTAAGCCGGAGCGATGTGAAACGGACGGCCGTGTTCTGACACGAACGACAAATTGCCTCCGTGCATGTCCGTATTGCCCATGAGCACACCAAAGGCCCACAGCACATCGGTCGTCTTGGCGGCTTCGCCTGTCACCACGCCTTGAGCCGCCAACTGTTTGGCCACCAAAGGCCATGGCTGGTGCGCCGCGCCAACAAACTCTGCATCGAGTGCAGACAAAGACACCACGGCCATGCGGCCCAGCGTGCCCACTCTGTCAAAGCGCTGCACCTCTAAAAAGCGTTGACCCTCATGGTCGATAACCGCCGAAGTGGCTGCAGACACACCCGCTTGGCGCAACGTGCTCAGGGCCAAGTGTTCGGCCAATAACAAATCACGCCAACGCTGGCTCACGGGACTGTCCAGCTTTTCGCTGAACTTCACCATCACATGTCTGGGGCCATCTGCGGTGTGGGCATAGGCGGTGAACTTGGGTTGCTCGCCGCCCGCCGATGATCCTGGCGATTCGCCTTGCGATGCACCTACCGCCATCCGGGCGTAAGCCGTTGGTTTTTCTGCGTGTGACAAGCTCACGGGCTCAGGCATAGCTATGAACTTGTCACGGGCAATGGGCCCCAGCAGCAAGTTACCCACCAAGTCATGCCCGTGCACCAGCAGTGCTCGCATGGCATGGTTGTCGGTCCACTCTTTCAGTGTGCTGGGCAGCCCCAGATCTGCGCCGTAGCGCGTGGCATAGGCGCGACCCAAGTAGCCTTGCGGCCGCATGTCCAACAGCCACCAGGGCAGGCCGTCGCTGTGTACCTGCAGCCCATCGGCCTGCGTGAACACAAAGCCATCGGGCCGAACGGGCGAGAGCACGCCCAGCTCGGCGAGTTTGCCTTCAGCATCAACCCGGAACACAGGCACATCGCCAAAGCCCCGGCCTGCGTCGCGCAGCACATAACGCGAGCCTTTTTTCTTGCCGATCTTCATCACCTCATCCCCCATCGCCGCCAACGCCCGCGTGGCCGTGGGCTGGCTGATGCCCATGTCTTTGGCCATCTGCGTGCCGGTGTTAGGGCCTGCAGCCAAGCGCAGGCGCAGGGAGTCGGTGTGGGTGGGCATGGGCGGGTTGAATGAAAATTTGAATTAAAAATGAATTATAAATTAAATTCAAATGAGAGGAAAATGTATACGTCAAAAGAATTCATTAAGTTGCTTTCTGGCATCGAATAAAAAATTAAAAACAACAGGAGAAAATCTATGGCTACCGATTCAGTACTTAATCAATGTTACGACTCGCTAACGCGAGTTCAGACGTTTGATGCCTCCACACTAAGTCGCGAAGACGATCTCGGTAAACAGATGAGTTTTGCCGAAGCAGTTAAACCCGCTGAGGCGATCATTGCCGTCTACAAACGAATCCCACTTAGTTCCCTTCCAGACTTTACGGACAACCAGCTGAATGCCATACACAGTCAAACAAATGCGGACTTCAGTGTTTTTAAACAGATCCTTGACTTCAATGCTGCGGCGGGTGATGCAGTAAACACTCGCTCGACGATGCTTTCTCAAATCAAAGTACGTCGAGACCAACTTTTCGAGTCAGTCTGGCAGTATGTTGCCTATGGAGTAGCGCGTGCAAACGACACGAGCGTCTTGGAGATACAAGCAAGGGCAACAATTCAAAAAATTGAAGATCAGGCAGAGAAACTGACAGGTCAATTAGGTCAGGCAAAAAAGGATGCAGATGAAGCGCTTGCTATTATCCGGAAAACTGCTTCAGAGCAAGGTGTTTCACAAGAGGCACACTACTTCAAAGAGGAGTCTGAAGCGCAAGACGCCCTCGCAGCTCAGTGGCTTCTGTACACGTACCGCTTCGCTATGGCCGTTGGCGGTTTTGCTGTGCTAAGTCTGGTCCTGCACAAACTTCCCTGGATACGACCCGAAAATCCAACCGAGGCATTTCAGCTCATTACGAGTAAAGTTTTGATCTTCGCAGTACTTGGTTTTTTGCTTGTATTGGCTGCAAAGAACTACGCCACTCACAAGCACAACTCAGTTATCAATAAGCATCGTCAAAATGCACTGCTGACCTACCGCGCGTTGGTAGAGGCCGCCGCAGGTGAAGGAACTGAAGATATCGTTCTTGCCCATGCAGCGGCTTGCATTTTCTCGCCTCAAGAAACAGGCTTTTCACAAAGTAGAGGAGATGGTTCATCAGGGTCAAAGTCTGTTTTAGAGCTATTTACCAAGAGCGCCTCTAAGTCTGCTGAATAGTCAAGAATCAAAATATGCCAATTCCTATTGACAACGACATCATTCGAGGGCCTGGGTTCGTGGCTCTTTACGCGGGTTACTTGGAGGAACAAGTAGACGAAATGTTGTTAATGCTCCAGCAACTGGAGGCATACCCCGAAGCAGAGCAAAGATGGGCAATCGGTAGCAAGGTCAAAAAAGCCATACGGCTCGTTGGTCAACTCCAATTCGAAACTCAGGTTGAGCTTCTAGCAGATTTGGATCGTTTGAAGCCACTTTTCGAATGGCGAAATGAGGTCATTCACGGTCGGATCTACGCAAACTTTAATCGGCAAGATACGCTGAAATCTGGTCGACCAAATGTTCCGGAGCGGGAAGTTACTGCAAGCGAACTTTACGAACTCGCAAATAACTTGGATGCGGCTCGATCAGCACTGCTGAGGCCAATGCTTTGCAAGATTCCCAAAGCGCTACAAGCGAATTAGGTATGTATTGTTTCAGCCTTTTTTGCTTTGTAATTGCCCGGTGATCAAATCTCCAAGTTATCAATCAACCTTGTCGCCCCCAGCTTCGCCGCTCCCAAGACCACCAATGAGTCGCCCGCTTTCGGGGCTTGCAGGTCATGGCGGCGGCGCACGGTGAGGTAGTCGGGTTGCCAGCCGCGCTGGGTCAAGGCGGCCATGGCTTTGGCTTCCAGTGCGGGCAGGTGGGTCTCGAGGGCATGGGCGGCGGCCAGGGCGTCGCGGCCCAGTTCGCGCAAGGT
>CANFMK010000140.1 GCA_947448325.1 Comamonadaceae bacterium | reverse complement strand
GGTTGTGCCATTGGCTCTCGTCCGGTGGATCAGCACATCAAAGGCCTGCAGGCCATGGGCGCTGAGATCAAGGTCGAGCACGGTTACATGCTGGCCCAGTTGGCGCCAGGCCTGAAGCGCTTGCGCGGTGCCCACATCACCACCGACATGGTGACCGTGACGGGCACTGAAAACTTTTTGATGGCCGCGGTACTGGCTGAGGGTGAGACCGTTTTAGAAAACGCTGCCCAAGAGCCCGAGATCCCTGACCTGGCGGAAATGCTGATCAAGATGGGCGCTCGGATTGAGGGTCATGGCACCAGCAAAATTCGCATTCAAGGCGTCGAGCGTTTGCACGGTTGCAGCCACCAAGTGGTCGCCGATCGGATTGAAGCGGGCACGTTTTTGTGCGCCGTGGCGGCCACCGGCGGCGATGTGGTGCTGCGCCATGCGCGCGAAGACCATCTGGACGCCGTGGTCGACAAACTGCGCGATGCCGGCGTGCAGATCGAGGCGGGCGATGACTTTTTGCGCGTGCGCGCGCAAGGTCGTTTGAAAGCGCAAAGCTTTCGCACCACCGAGTACCCGGGCTTTCCCACCGATATGCAGGCGCAGTTCATGGCGCTCAACTGCATTGCCACCGGCGCCAGCAAAGTGACGGAAACGATTTTCGAAAACCGATTCATGCACGTGAACGAATTGGTGCGCTTGGGTGCGCACATTCAGATCGATGGCAAGATTTCGGTGATTGAAGGGGTGCCCAAGCTGTCGGGTGCCACGGTCATGGCCACTGACCTGCGCGCTTCAGCCTCGCTGGTGATTGCCGGCTTGGTGGCCGAAGGCGAGACCTGTGTGGAGCGCATTTACCACCTGGACCGTGGGTATGACCGCATGGAAGAGAAACTGCGCAGCATTGGGGCTGACATTGAGCGCGTCAAATGACGCATGGGTTAATGCGCGCCTCAATTGATGCGCGTGCTGGAGAAAAAATTTGATCACGCTTGCCCTGTCCAAAGGACGGATCTTTGATGAAACCTTGCCGCTGCTCAAAGCTGCCGGCATCGAGGTGCTCGAAGACCCTGAAACCTCGCGCAAATTGATTTTGACCACCAACCAGGCCCATGTGCGGGTGGTGTTGGTGCGTGCCACCGATGTGCCGACCTATGTGGAATACGGCGGCGCCGATTTGGGCGTGACCGGCAAAGACACCTTGATTGAACACGGCGGTTTGGGGCTGTATCAGCCGCTGGATTTGAACATTGCCAAATGCCGCATGAGTGTGGCGGTGCGCGCCGATTTTGACTATGCCAGCGCCGTGCGTTCGGGTTCGCGCCTGAAAGTGGCGACCAAATACACCAGCATTGCGCGCGAATTTTTCGCGCAAAAAGGCGTGCACGTGGACTTGATCAAGCTCTACGGCAGCATGGAATTGGCGCCATTGACCGGCTTGGCCGACGCCATCGTCGATCTGGTCTCCACCGGCAGCACGCTCAAGGCGAACCATTTGATCGAGGTCGAGCGCATCATGGACATCAGCTCGCGTCTGGTGGTCAATCAGGCGGCGCTCAAGCTCAAGCAAACCGACATCCGCGCCATCATCAACGCCTTTGCCGGTGCGGTGAAGAAAGATTGAACATGGGTTTTCAAGCCAAACCCTTGCAACTGAACACGGCAGACGCCGGTTTTGAGGCCGCTTTTGCGGCCCGCCTGCATTGGTCGGCCGACACCGACGCCGCCATCGAGCAGCGCGTGGCCGACATCTTGGCCGATGTGCAGCAGCGCGGCGACGCGGCGGTGCTGGAATACACCCAGCGCTTTGATGGCCTGCAGGCTGCGGATGTGAAAGCCCTGGAGATTACCCAAGCCGAGCTGAAAGCAGCGCTGGACAGTTTGCCTGCAGCCCAACGCGAAGCTTTGCAAGCGGCCGCGGCCCGTGTGCGCCAGTACCACGAAGCGCAGAAAAAAGCCTCTGGCGAAAGCTGGTCATACCGCGACGAAGACGGCACCTTGCTGGGCCAAAAAGTCACGCCCTTAGACCGCGTGGGCATTTATGTCCCCGGTGGCAAAGCCGCTTACCCGTCTTCGGTGCTGATGAACGCCATCCCCGCCCATGTGGCGGGTGTGCAAGAGATCATCATGGTGGTGCCCACGCCGGGCGGTGTTCGCAACCCCTTGGTGTTGGCCGCCGCATGCGTGGCGGGTGTCAGCCGTGCGTTCACCGTCGGTGGCGCCCAGGCCGTGGCTGCACTGGCCTACGGCACGGCCACCATTCCCAAAGTGGACAAAATCACCGGCCCGGGCAACGCCTACGTGGCCAGCGCCAAAAAGCGCGTTTTTGGTACGGTGGGCATCGACATGATCGCGGGCCCGAGTGAAATTTTGGTGTTGGCCGATGGCAGCACGCCCGCCGACTGGGTGGCGATGGACCTCTTTTCGCAGGCCGAGCACGACGAGTTGGCACAAAGCATCTTGCTCTGCCCCGATGCGGCTTACATCGCACAGGTGCAGGCTGCGATCGACCGCCTGCTGCCCGACATGCCACGGCGCGAGATCATCGCCAAGTCGCTGAACGATCGCGGTGCTTTGATTTTGACGCGCAGCATGCAAGAGGCTTGCGCCATCAGCAACCGCATCGCGCCTGAGCATCTCGAAGTTTCCAGCCGCGAGCCGCACCGCTGGGAGCCTTTGCTGCGCCATGCGGGGGCGATTTTTCTCGGGGCCTTTACCAGTGAGTCACTGGGCGACTACTGTGCGGGCCCCAACCACGTGCTGCCCACCAGTGGCACAGCGCGCTTCTCCTCGCCCTTGGGCGTGTACGATTTCCAAAAGCGCTCCAGCCTGATTGAGGTGAGCGAGCAAGGCGCTCAACACTTGGGTCGCATTGCGGCCGAGTTGGCCTACGGCGAAGGCCTGCAAGCCCATGCGCGTGCGGCGGAACTCCGTTTAAACCCTGTGCCTGCCCTGCGCGAAGCGCCCAAGGCCTGAGCCGACCGGTCACATCATCTGCTTGAGGGCGTCAACCAAGGCCTGGCATTGGTCGGGCGTACCGACCGTGATGCGCATGAAATTGCGGATGCGTTCTTGCTTGAAATGGCGCACGATGATGGCGCGTTCACGCAGTTGGGCGGTCAGTTGGGCGCCGTCGTGCGCAGGGTGCTGCGCAAAAATGAAATTCGCCGCTGACGGCAAAACCTCAAAGCCCAAGGCTTTCAAGTCGGCCACCAAGGTTTCGCGTGTGGCGATGACTTTGGCGCAGCCTTCAACAAAGTAAGCCTGGTCTTGCACCGAGGCCACTGCACCGGCCAAGGCCAAACGGTCCAGGGGGTAGGAATTGAAGCTGTTCTTGACCCGCTCCAAGGCTTCGATGAGGGGCGCTTGCCCGACCGCATAACCCACACGCAATCCCGCCAGCGAACGGCTTTTCGAGAAGGTGTGGGCCACTAACACATTGGGGTACTGGGCGACCAACTTGACCGCGCTTTCGGCGCCAAAGTCGACATAGGCCTCGTCGATCAGCACAACCGCTTGCGGGTTGCCGGCCACGATGCGTTCCACCTCGGCCAAGGCCAAGGGGCGACCGGTGGGCGCATTCGGGTTCGGGAAAATGATCGCTCCCGCGCGCTGGCCGCCTTGGGGCAGGTAGTCGTCAGCGCCAATAGAAAAATCTTCACGCAAAGGCACTGTGCGCGCGGTGATGCCATACAACTGACAGTACACCGGGTAGAAACTGTAGGAAATGTCGGGGAACCAGAGCCCGCCGGGGTGGTTGAGCAAGGCCATGAAGGCGTGTGCCAGCACTTCGTCAGAGCCATTACCCACAAAAACTTCAGAGGCCTTGACACCGTGGTGCTCTGCCAAAACGCCCTTGAGCACATCGGCATTGGGATCAGGGTACAGGCGCAGGCTGTCATTGGCCGCGTCGTGAATCGCTTGCAGTGCCTTGGGTGAGGGCCCCCATGGATGCTCGTTGGTATTGAGCTTGATGAGGTTGTCGAGTTGGGGTTGTTCGCCGGGCACGTAAGGTGTCAGCTTGTGAACAACAGGGCTCCAAAATTGGCTCATCGGGTATCTTCTCAGTTGCGCAAAACCCAATCTACAAGCGGGCTTGCAAGGGTGCGATGGTATCATGCTCCCCTCTGAAACCCACTTCAAAACAAGCCTCATGCGTCAAGCTGAAATCACTCGCCAGACCGCTGAAACCCAAATTCGTGTGCGTCTGAATCTGGACGGTACGGGTCAATCCCAGCTCGCCACCGGCATCGGTTTTCTCGACCACATGCTGGACCAGATCGCTCGCCACGGCCTGATCGATCTGGAGATTGCCTGCGAAGGCGATCTGCACATTGACGGCCACCACACGGTGGAAGACATTGGCATCACCCTGGGCCAAGCGGTGGCGCAGGCTGTGGGCGACAAAAAAGGCATCCGCCGCTACGGTCACGCCTATGTGCCGCTGGACGAGGCCTTGAGCCGTGTGGTGATCGACTTCTCCGGTCGCCCCGGTTTGGAAATGGACGTGCATTTCACCTCCGGCATGTTGGGTGCGCTGGACACCCAACTGGTCTATGAGTTCTTCCAAGGCTTTGTGAACCACGCCTTGGTCACACTGCACATAGACAACCTCAAGGGCGTGAACGCGCACCACCAGTGTGAAACCATCTTCAAGGCCTTTGCGCGCGCAGTGCGCATGGCTTTGGAGCTCGATCCGCGTTCGGCAGGTGTGATTCCATCGACCAAGGGTTCGCTCTGAAATGACCGTCAACCGCGTTGCTGTGGTCGACTACGGCATGGGCAATTTGCGCTCGGTGGCGCAAGCGGTGATCCATGCCGCCTCCAGCGTGGACCACGCCGAGGTGGTGGTCACCGCCGATCCGCAAGTGGTGCGTGACGCGCACCGCGTGGTGCTGCCAGGGCAGGGCGCCATGCCCGACTGCATGCGCGAGTTGCGCGAGTCAGGCTTGATGGACGCCGTGCTCGAAGCGGCAGCCAGCAAACCCCTGTTCGGTGTGTGTGTCGGCATGCAGATGCTGCTGGACCACAGCGCTGAAGGCGACACGCCGGGCCTGGGTTTGATCCCTGGCGATGTCGTCAAATTCGATCTGGCGGGCCGCCTCCAGCCGGACGGCACCCGTTTCAAGGTGCCGCAGATGGGCTGGAACCAGGTTTGGCAAAGCGCGCCGCTCCATCCTTTGTGGGCGGGCATTGAAGACGGCAGCTGGTATTATTTCGTGCACAGTTTTTATGCCCAAGTCGCCAAAACCAGCCATGCTGCGGCGCAAACCGATTACGGTGGGCGCTTTGCATGTGCCGTGGCACGCGATAACATCTTTGCTACCCAATTTCATCCTGAAAAAAGCGCGGCCCAAGGCCTGGCCCTGTACCGCAATTTCCTCCATTGGCAGCCGTAGTATTTAGCTGTGACTTTTGTTCAACCTGTGTTTGATTTGCCATGATTCTGATCCCTGCCATTGACCTCAAAGACGGCCACTGTGTTCGCCTCAAACAGGGCGATATGGACCAAGCCACCACCTTCGGTGAAGACCCGGCCGCCATGGCCTTGAGCTGGCTGGAAAAGGGCGCACGGCGCCTGCACCTGGTGGACCTGAACGGCGCGTTTGCCGGCAAACCGCAAAATTTTGGCGCGATCAAATCGATCCTCAAAGCCGTGGGCGACGACATCCCGGTGCAGCTCGGCGGTGGCATTCGCGATCTGGACACGATTGAAAAGTACATCGACAGCGGTCTGCGCTACGTGATCATCGGCACGGCCGCTGTGAAAAACCCGGGCTTCTTGCGCGATGCCTGCACCGCTTTTGGCGGTCACATCATTGTGGGCTTGGATGCCAAAGACGGCAAAGTGGCGACCGATGGTTGGAGCAAACTCACGGGTCACGAAGTGGTGGACCTGGCGAAAAAATTCCAAGACTGGGGCGTGGAGTCCATCATTTACACCGACATTGGCCGTGACGGCATGTTGAGCGGCATCAACATCGACGCCACCGTCAAGTTGGCACAGGCGCTGACGATTCCGGTGATCGCCTCAGGCGGCTTGTCGAACATGGCCGACATCGAGCAGCTGTGCGCAGTGGAAGACGAGGGCGTGGAAGGCGTGATCTGCGGCCGCGCTGTGTACTCGGGCGACTTGGACTTTGCTTTGGCACAGCAACGCGCAGACGAACTCAATGGTTGAAACTTTCCGGGGCCTGCCCACGCACACTCTCAGCTTGCCGTGTGGTGACACCTTGAGGGTGGCCTTGCACGGCGCGCATGTGCTGTCTTGGGTGTCCCAAGGCCGCGAGCGTTTGTACCTCAGCCCCCACAGCGTGATGGACGGCCATGCCGCCATTCGCGGTGGTGTGCCGGTGTGTTTTCCGCAATTCAATCAACGCGGGCCTTTGCCCAAACATGGCTTTGCCCGCAACCTGCCTTGGGATGTGAAATCAACCGAATCCACAGCGGATGGTGTGAGCATGACCTTGGTGCTGACCGACAGCCCCGCCACCCGCGCGCATTGGCCGCAGGCCTTTGAAGCCCAGTTCACCATCGCGCTGATGCCGCGCAGTCTGACGATGACCCTCAAAGTGGTCAATCGCGACACCCAGCCTTTGGAGATGACCGGTGCTTTGCACACTTACTTGGCGGTGGACGATATTGGCCAAGCGTCTTTGCGCGGTTTACAAGGCCAAGCCGAGTGGGATTCTTTGGCCGATGTCCATGCCCATGGCGCCCCCGAACTGCGTTTTGAGGGGGAATTTGATCGCGTCTACGAGGCGACCACGCGGCCCTTGCTGTTGCAAGACGGTGCCAACCGCTTGCAGATTGAGCAAAGCCCCACCTGGTTCAACAGCGTGGTCTGGAACCCCGGCGTGGCGTTGAGCGCGCGCATGGCCGATCTGCCCGACGATGGTTACCAGCACATGCTGTGTGTGGAAGCCGCGCAGGTGGATGCGCCGGTCAAGGTCTCGCCCCAAGCCACTTGGCAAGGCTGGCAACGGCTCACGGTGCTGCAAGACCCCCGTTCGCAAGCGTTGACTTAAATCACTGGATTTCTTTATGTTGGCCAAACGCATCATTCCTTGCTTGGACGTCACCGGCGGCCGTGTCGTCAAAGGCGTGAACTTTGTCGAGTTGCGCGACGCCGGCGACCCGGTGGAAATTGCCGCCCGTTACAACGAGCAAGGCGCGGACGAGCTCACCTTCTTGGACATCACCGCCACCAGCGATGGCCGCGACGTGATCTTGCACATCATCGAGGCTGTCGCCTCGCAGGTATTCATCCCCTTGACCGTTGGCGGCGGGGTGCGCACCGTGGACGATGTGCGCCGCCTCTTGAATGCGGGCGCTGACAAAACCAGCTTCAATTCGGCAGCCATTGCCAACCCGCAAGTCATTCGCGATGCGTCGGCCAAATACGGCGCGCAGTGCATCGTGGTGGCGATTGACGCCAAGCGCCGCACCCCTGAAGATGAGCAGCGCATCGGCTCCAACGGCTTGGCCCTAGGCCCCGGTTGGGACGTCTACAGCCACGGCGGCCGCAAAAACGTGGGCCTGGACGCGGTGGCCTGGGCCACACAAATGGCCGACTTCGGCGCAGGCGAAATATTGCTCACCAGCATGGACCGCGACGGCACCAAAAGCGGCTTTGACCTGCAACTGACCCGCGCAGTCAGCGACGCTGTGTCCGTGCCCGTGATCGCGTCCGGCGGCGTGGGCAACCTCGACCACCTGGCTGACGGCGTGAGCATTGGCGGCGCTGATGCCGTGCTGGCGGCGAGCATCTTTCACTATGGTGAATACACGGTGCAGCAGGCCAAGGTAAGGATGCGGGAGCGGGGGATACCTGTGAGGTTGTGATCCACTGGCTTGGTCGGCAGCATGGTAAATTCAACCCATGAATTGGCTCGACAACATCAAATGGGACGACAAAGGCTTGGTGCCGGTCATTGCCCAAGAAAAAGACAG
>CANFMK010000139.1 GCA_947448325.1 Comamonadaceae bacterium | reverse complement strand
TTGGTTACTCACTGCAGCGCACAATGAACCCTTGAAAGACTGGCCTTTGTGGCTGCTGACTGCAGTCACCGCATTGACGGTGTGGCTGACTCGGGTTCATCTGCTGTGGTTGCTGGCAGCAGGCGCGCTGTTGGGAGCGCTGGGTTGGGTCTGACTTGAGTCCGATATTCAGCGCGGATTCTCAAAGAACACGATGTTGGAGTAATCACTGAATTCAAAGTAGACCTTTTTTTCGGTCGGGTCGACTTGCATATTCAAGTTTTCATCCAAAACACCGTAGCCATAGCGGTAGTTGCGCGGCTTGCCATCGTCAGTGCCCAGGGCTGTGCTGAGTTTGTCGACTTTCAAAAATCGGCGCACCACTTTATCGCCCGCATAAATTTCGAGGACGCCATTGGTGCCGGTCCAGTTTTGGATGTCGCGACTGATTTTGTTTTGCTGCTCCTGGGTGCATCCACCCAGCAACAAAGCCCCAACTGTCAACACGGCGGTGGTTAATTTGAAAATCATTTGCATCGCAAACTCCTTTGAATTTAAAGACTGCGTTGACGCAGGGCTTCGTACAAACACACCCCACTGGCCACCGACACATTCAAGCTTTCAACAGCCCCATGCATGGGGATACTCACCAACTCATCGCATGTTTTACGGGTCAACTGCCGCATGCCCGCACCTTCAGCCCCCAAAACAAGGGCTGTGGGGCCTTTCAAATCCACTTGGTACAGGGTCTTAGGCGCGTCATCACTGGTCCCCGTGATCCAAATGCTGCGTTCCTTGAGTTCACCCAAGGTTCGGGCCAAATTGGTCACCATGAAATATGGCATAGTTTCGGCCGCGCCACTGGCCACCTTGGCCACAGTGGCGTTGATACCGGCCGCATGGTCTTTGGGGGCGATCACGGCATGGGCACCGGCACCGTCGGCCACACGCAAGCAAGCGCCCAGGTTATGCGGATCGGTGATGCCGTCGAGCACCAAAATCAAGGGCGGACCCACAACCGCATCCAACAAATCATCCAAGGAATGGACTTGGGCCACGGGCTCCACCCTGGCTGCGACACCTTGATGCCCATGGCTGCCACACAGCTTGGCCAAGCGCAGATTGTCGGCCTCAATCAGTCTGGCGCCGGCTTCGTTGGCGCGTTCTAAAAACTGACGCATGCGCGCATCGCGGCGTGTGGCTTCGTAATAAATTTCGATGATGGATTGGGGCGCGGTCTTGAGACGCACGCCCACGGCATGAAAGCCGAATAACACTTTGGGTGAAGACATGCTGAGATTATCGGTCCTGAAGGACGGATTCATTGGGCAAAGCGACTTGTTGCCCGGCCTCAATCACCAATCTGCGCTGGCATCGGGCCGCGACACGCGCATCGTGGGTCACCAAAACCAGCGTGGTGCCTAGCTCTTGGTTCAGTTCAAACATTAAATTCAGAATCGTCTCACCCGTCGCATGGTCCAAACTGCCGGTGGGTTCATCTGCCAGCAAAATTTGCGGCTTCATGACAAAAGCTCTGGCCAAAGCCACCCGTTGCTGCTCGCCGCCGCTCAGCACCTTGGGATAGTGCTTGAGCCGCTCGCCCAGACCCACGCGCTGGAGCATGGCCGTGGCTGTGGCCACGATGCCCTGGGCCCCCGTCAGCTCCAATGGCAACATGACGTTTTCCAGGGCCGTCAAATTGGCCATCAGCTGGAAACTTTGGAAGACAAAACCCATGTGCTGCGCGCGCGCCTGCGCACGATCATCTTCACTCAGTGCAAATAAATTCAGTCCCGCAAGGTGCACCTGGCCCTGGCTGGGGGTGTCCAGACCGGCCATGATGGACAACAAAGTACTTTTGCCCGAACCCGAAGCGCCGACAATGGCCAGTGTTTCCCCTGCCGCCAAGGAGAAATCGATATCACGCAAAATGGTCAAGGTGCCACTGGAGTCGGTGACCGACTTGTACACATGGGCGACAGAAATAAGGGAATCGGGCATGCACAAACCTTTTTGGAAGCGTCGACACTTTACCGCGATGGTGGTTTCCGTTGGTCTGACAGGCTATTGCGCCCTGGCGATGTCCCGATCAGCCCCCGTGGTGCTGGTGCTGGGGGACTCCCTCAGTGCAGAGTACGGCTTGCAGCGCGGTCAAGGTTGGGTGTCTTTGCTCACAGATCAACTTGCAACGCAAAAAATTCCAGCACAAGTAGTCAATGCCAGTTTGAGCGGCGAAACCACCTCGGGTGGTCGCTCACGCTTGCCTTTATTGCTCCAACAACACCAGCCCCAGGTGGTGATCATTGAATTGGGTAGCAACGACGCACTGCGCGGCTTGGCCTTGGCTCAGACCCAAGACAATTTGCTGACCATGTCCAAAGCCGCCAAAGCCTCTGGAGCCAAGGTGCTGCTGCTGGGCATGCAGATGCCGCCCAATTACGGCGCCGACTACGCGCAACAATTTGCCAAAGCTTTTGTCCAGGCAGCACAACAAAGCCAAGCGCAATTACTGCCCTTTTTTCTCAAAGGCATAGGCGACGACCCTGATCCGCTCAAGTGGTTCCAAGCCGACCGCATCCATCCCAATGCGGCTGCCCAAGCCCAGTTGCTGAAAAACACCTGGCCACTGCTTCAACCCTTGTTGAAATGATTTGCGCCCTGACACAGACATGAAAAAAACCGGCTGAAAGCCGGTTTGGGGGTGAGCGCTCAGACCTGTTGGTTAGGCAACAGGGGTCTCGGGGTGAGGAGACGCATCACCAGAATGGGGCGTGGCTTCTTCGCTGCCATCGGCATCAAGCTCTTCGCCATGCTCGCCCAATTTGCGTTCGGACTTGGCTTTGAGCTTGTCTTCTTTTTTACGTTTTTTCGCCAGTTCTTTCTGGCGTTTTTCGTATCCGTAGTTAGGTGTTGCCAAAATATTTCTCTCTTTAGGAAGAACTCGACTGTATCAGCTTGCCAAAGCATCCGGCCAATGCACAGATTCTCGGTAGGCATGCCAACTGGCATGACCCAGCCAAGGACCGACGACCAGCAACCCCCAAGCCCCTGGCCACAGTGCCAAAGCCACCCACAAACAAATCAATACGCCCCAAAACAGCATGACCATGGGATTGGCATACACCACGGCGACACTGGTGATGGCGGCGGTGATGGCATCGGTATCTCGGTCCAGAATCATGGGGATAGAGACCACGGCCAAAGCGTAGACCAAACCGGCAAAAACACTTCCAATGGTCATGTAAACAAAGACAAACTCCCAATTTTCAGGATTGAAAACGGCTTCGACCACCCCCGTGGTCGAAGGCATGCCGGTATTGAAAAACACCGCAAAAACCACCAGTGACGCTCGCCCCCACAGCAATTCAAGGACCATCAGAACCAAAATCAACATGGCCATGCTGCGCAAATGACTCTCCCAGCAGGTCAGCGAGTGGCTCAGATCACACTCGCCGCCCTGCTCTTGCCGCCGACTGACTTCGTACAAGCCCATCGCCATGAAGGGGCCCACCAGCAGGCAACCAGAAACCAAGGTCAAGGTGTACTCTGGCGCTCGATGAAAAACCGCAGCCAAAATTTGAGCCATCAACATGAAACTGATGCCATAAAAAGCGGCAATACCTGGGTGACTGCGCATGTCACGCCAACCTTTGCGCAGCCAAATCAAAGGGGCATACCAAGCCAGCACCGGTATTTCAGGCCGAAACCCGCTGTCTGGTGAGGGCTCGTCAGGCGCGTGGGTCACTGGCGGTGAATGGCCTGTTTTCTCTGATTCCAACGGTCTCCCCTTTTTAAAACTGTTCAGACCGGCAAAGCCCTCTGCAAGGCTTGTTGCAAGTCATCTTGGAGTGCTTGCACTGATTCCAAACCCATCGAAAATCGCACCAACGTCCCTGCTGCCAAATGCGCAGGCCAGGCTTGGCGCATGGCATGGAGTTGGTAGGGCACTACCAAAGAGACGGGGCCGCCCCAGCTGTAGCCAATTTTGAACAGCTTCAATTGGTCACAAAATGCGTCGACTTGGTCTGAAGAATAGCGCGCTGCAATCATGACACTGAACAAACCTGCGGCACAGCCGGGTCGACCCTGAGGGGCACAAATCGCTTGCCAATGGGCGTGCCCCGGGGAAGAGGCAAATGCAGGATGTAAAACCTGCGCGCACTGCGGTTGCGCGGAAAACCAATGTGCCAAATGACGGGCCGTATCGTCTTGCGCTTGGTAGCGAATACCCATGCTGGGCAAGGCGCGAAGTACTGTTTCCACATCGTTGGCGCCAACGCCCAGGCCCAAGCGCATGTGACACAACTTGATTTTCAGGTGCAAAGCGGGGTCACGTGTTGTGATGCTGCCCATCAACACGTCGCCGCCGCCGCTGGGGTATTTGGTCAATGCGTGCGCACTGATGTCCACGCTGAACTGACCGTCGCCCAGCAGGTCAAAGGGCTGAAAGGCCAAACCGGCTCCCCACGTGTTGTCGAGCGCGCACAGAACTTTGTGTTCGCGACAAATCTTGATGAGGCTGATTAAATCTGGGAACTCCATGCTCACCGAACCCGGCGCTTCCAGCCAAACCAAACGGGTGCGCGGGTTGATTCGCGCGGCCAGATCGGCAGGATTCAAAGGGTCGTAGAGCTGGTGGCCGATGCCAAAGGCTTGGAGTTCGCCTTCAGCCAAAGCTTTGTTGGGGCCATAAGCGTTGTCAGGCAAGAGCACTTCATCGCCGGTCTTCAATAAGGCCAAGGCCACCGTCGACAAGGCCGCCAAACCGCTGGGCACTAAAACACATTGCGCCCCCCCTTCAAGGGCGCACAAGCGTTCTTCCAATACATAGGTGGTCGGCGTGCCGTGCAAGCCGTAGGTATAACCCGACTTGTCTTTCCACTCACGCTGACGCATGGCGGCCACATTGGGGAAATACACCGTAGAAGCTTTGAAGACTCCGGGTTGCGGGGCTTCAAAACCAGAAGGCGGTGTGTAGGGGTGATGGATCAGCCCCGTGACGTCAGGCGCAGCAGAATCTTTTTTCATGCTGCCATCGTAGCGTCAGACCTTCCACTTCTCCAGCAATTTTTCGGGACGAGTGGAGTCGTACCCTTCAAAGGGCTGGTGAATCCAAGGGTTGGTCGGCAAAAAGTCGACCGAGTAGTCCGCCTTGAAATCCGACACACCCTTGGTCCACAACACAGCTGTGCGCAACTCGGTGATCGGGGCGTAATTGGTTTTGAGCATGTTGACAACGGCCTTGAGGGTGTGCCCTGTATCTGCCAAATCATCGACCAACAAAACGCGCCCAGCGATTTCACCTTTGGGTGTGGTGATGAAGCGGGCAATGTCCAAATGACCTTGAACCGTACCCGCATCGGCGCGGTAGGAACTGGTGGACATGATGGCCAAAGGCTTGTCAAAAATACGCGACAAAATGTCGCCAGGCCGCATGCCGCCACGGGCCAAACACAAAATGGTGTCGAACTGCCAGCCTGATTGGTGAATTTTGATGGCGAGTTTTTCAACCAGATTGTGGTACTCGTCATAGCTCACATACAGGTGTTTGCCGTCTTCAGTCAACATGGGGTGATCTCCAAAATTTGAAAAATGCGATCGGTCAGGTCGCAGTGAGTGGGTCTGAAAGACTGAAGTCTCAGTCAGCTAAAAATGGGTGGCGCATCATGATGGTGTGATCACGATCTGGGCTGGTCGAGACCACATGGATGGGCACACCAGTGACTTGCTCAATGCGCTGCAAATACAAGCGGGCGTTGACAGGCAATTTGTCGTAATCGGTCACGCCCACGGTGGTGTCCGTCCAGCCTTCGATGGTTTCGTAAATCGGTTTGCATCGTGCAATGTCGTCAGCGCCCATGGGCAATATGTCCACGGTTTCGCCATCTAATTCGTAGCCAGTGCACAGCAACAACTCCTTCAGGCCGTCAAGGACGTCAAGTTTGGTGATGCACAAGCCGGTCAAACCGTTGACCTGCGCACTGCGTTTGAGCAAAGCGGCATCAAACCAGCCACAACGTCGGCTGCGCCCTGTGGTCACGCCTTTTTCAGCACCCACAGTGCTCATGTGCCAGCCGGGGGTGCCTTCTTTTTCCCAATCCAACTCGGTAGGAAATGGCCCACCGCCCACGCGCGTGCAATAGGCTTTGGTGATGCCCAAGACGTAATGCAACATGCCTGGGCCTACACCGGCACCCGCGGATGCATTACCGGCCACGCAATTGCTGGATGTGACATAGGGGTAGGTGCCGTGGTCCACGTCCAACAATGTGCCTTGAGCGCCTTCAAACAAGAGGTTGGCGCCATCGCGATGGGCGTCATTGAGCTCCCGTGAAACATCGGCCATCATGGGTTTGAGCAATTCGGCATGGCGCATCGCCTCGGTATAAACCGCGTCAAATTGAACCTGGCCATCCACAATGTAAGGCGACAACACCGGACCGAAATTGAATTGAGCTGACCCCAAAAAAGTGGTCAACACATGGTTGTGCAAATCCAGCAGCTCACGCAACTTGTGCGCAAAGCGCTCCGGGTATTTCAGGTCCTGTACACGCAGGGCACGGCGGGCAATTTTGTCTTCGTAAGCCGGGCCAATGCCGCGCCCGGTGGTGCCAATTTTTTCGGTACCGCCCTGCTCACGGGCCGCTTCACGTGCCACGTCCAAGGCGGCGTGAAACGGCAAAATCAAGGGGCATGCTTCGCTGATGCGCAACCGAGAACGCACTTCCACGCCGGCTTTTTCGAGACCTTCAATCTCTTCAAACAATTTGCCTGCCGACAACACCACACCGTTGCCGATGTAGCACTTCACGCCGGGGCGCATGATGCCACTGGGAATCAAATGCAAAGCGGTTTTCACGCCATTGATCACCAAGGTGTGTCCGGCATTGTGGCCCCCCTGGAAGCGCACCACGCCTTGAGCGCTTTCGGTGAGCCAGTCGACCAATTTTCCTTTGCCTTCATCACCCCATTGAGTGCCGACGACGACGACATTGCGTCCTTTAGTCATGTTCATGCTGATCTATCTGTATCAAAGAGCTTGTACCACCCACTGCCCGGCCACTTTGACAAGTGTGCGGTCGCAATGGAATTCATCTACTTCACTTTCGTGGCCTGGCAAAACGCAAACCACGGTTTCGCCTTGAGCGCGCCAACCGGCAATGGCAGCATGCAAATCGGCTGCATCACTCCAAGGTGCCCGAATCGCAGCGCGCAAAGGCAAGGCGGGCACGGCGGTCACCCACTGTTTCAAATCCAAACTGAAGCCCACGGCTGGACGCTCCCGATCAATGTGGTGACCAAAGACAGCGCCCACCCCATCGTAGCGACCACCACGCACCAAAGCATCCGATGACGCTGAAGCGTAAATCGCAAACCGAAGGCCACTGTAGTACGCATAACCGCGGGCGTCAGCCAAATCGAAACTGACTTTCACGTGCGAGATATGGCTGGCCAACCAGCGCAACTGGGACAAAGCTTGCGTGATGGCGGGGGTTGCCGGAAGGCATTGGGCCGCTTGGTCCAAGACGGCGGCATCGCCATACAAATCCACCAAAGCCATGAGTGCGCTTTGAATGGTGGCATCGAAACCGCGTGTCAAATGCCGCAGCTCGCTGCTGTTTTTGCAAGCCAATGCGCTGTGGATGAGTAAACGGTCTTCATCGGGCAATTGCAAGCCATCGAGCAAACTGGCCACGATTCGGGCATCGGCCAAATCCACTTGCGGATTCTCCACCTGCGCAACTTTCAACTGGTCTAGCGCCAATTGCAGGATTTCCAAATCGGCTTCCAAACCCGCATGACCATAGATTTCAGCGCCCAGTTGCAAAGGCTCCCTCGTCGCATAGGGACGATCGGGTTGAGTGTGCAACACCGGGCCGCAGTAACACAGACGGGTCACACCAGAACGGTTGAGCAAATGCGCATCGATACGGGCCACTTGCGGTGTGGTGTCGGCACGCAAACCCATCATGCGTCCAGACAAC
>CANFMK010000138.1 GCA_947448325.1 Comamonadaceae bacterium | reverse complement strand
TGCTGTTGGTCAAAATTTGCGCAATCGCGTCTTTGGCGGCAGGGCTTTGCTCGCGGGCGTAGGCGCTGGCCAGGTGCGAAATAAAGTCGGCCGGATGGTAGTAGCTGATGTACTGCAGCGAGGCCGCAACCGATTCAATCAGGTCTTCTTGTTGGATGAGGGTGGTCATGGGGAAAAGTCCAAGTTAAAAACAAAAAATCAAAATGTCATTCAGTGCTTGTCCGCGCCTTGGTGGTGTGACATCAGCCGGTCTGTGTAAGCAATGGCCATGGCGCTGAGCAAAAAGGTGATGTGAATCACGGTCTGCCACAGCAGTACTTTTTCTTCGTAGTTGGCCGCATTGATGAAGGTCTTGAGCAGGTGGATCGAGCTGATGCCGATGATGGCCGTGCCCAGTTTCACTTTGAGCACCGAGGCGTTGACGTGGTCTAACCACTCAGGCTGGTCCGGGTGGCCTTCCAGGTTCATGCGGGAAATAAAGGTCTCGTAGCCGCCCACGATCACCATGATCAAGAGGTTGGAGATCATCACCACATCGATCAAGGCCAACACCACCAGCATGATGATGGTTTCATTGAGCTGGCTGACGCTCGCGCCCGATTTGTAGCCGATGCTGGTGACCAGGGCTTGCAGGGCCTGCGCATTGCCAAAAGCCGCTTCGAGCAAGTGCACCAATTCCACCCAAAAGTGGTACACATAGACGGCTTGTGCGGCAATCAGTCCCAGGTACAGCGGCAGCTGCAACCAGCGACTGGCAAAAATCAGACTGGGCAGTGGGCGCAAGACGGGGGGCTTGGGCGGCAGTGGATGGGGCATGGTGGGTGTCCAATATGGGGCCAACCCCTCAAAAGTTGGCAGGACTGATTCTAGAGGCTGGACTGACGCTTGGAATGCAAGCTTGATGTCAGTCAGTGCTTTGTAAGAGCCAGCGCCGACATTTGACCCCAAATTCACGGATTCGCTTTTCAGGAGACAACATCATGAGCGCCATTTACCACCCCAGTGCTACTTTTGTGCAAAACGCACACATTTCGGGCATGCCCGCCTACGAGGCGCTGTGCAAAGAGGCCGAGACCGATTACCAAGGTTACTGGGGCCGCTTGGCCAAAGAGTTCATTACTTGGAAGATCCCTTTCACCAAAGTGCTGGACGAGTCCAATGCGCCTTTCTTCAAGTGGTTCGAGGACGGCACCCTGAACGCTTCTTACAACTGCCTGGACCGCAACATTGAAAAAGGCCTGGGCGACAAGACGGCCCTGATTTTCGAAGCCGATGGCGGCGAAGTGACCAAAGTCACTTACAGCCAGTTGCTGGCCAAAACCTGCCAATACGCCAACGCGCTCAAATCCTTGGGCATCCAAAAAGGTGACCGCGTGGTCATCTATATCTCCATGTCGATTGACGGCGTGGCTGCCATGCAAGCCTGCGCCCGCATTGGCGCCACCCACTCGGTGGTGTTCGGCGGTTTCTCGGCCCAGTCGCTGCGTGACCGTATTGAAGACACTGGCGCCGTGGCCGTGATCACCGCCGACCACCAGGTGCGCGGCGGCAAGCAACTGCCCCTCAAATCCATCGTCGACGAAGCACTGGCTTTGGGCGGTTGCGACTCGATTCGAAATGTCTTGGTCGTCAAGCGCTCGGGCGCTGCTGTTGCCATGACCGCCGGCCGCGACCTGTGGATGCAAGAGCTGGCCGACAAGCAGGCCACCACCTGCGAGCCCGAGTGGGTCAGCGCAGAGCATCCTTTGTTTTTGCTCTACACCTCGGGCTCCACCGGCAAACCCAAGGGCGTGCAGCACAGCACCGGCGGTTACTTGCTGCATGCCGCACTGACCACGAAGTGGACCTTTGACCTGAAGCAGGACGATGTGTTCTGGTGCACCGCCGACATCGGTTGGGTCACCGGCCACACCTACATCACCTACGGCCCCTTGGCCCTGGGCGGCACCGAGATCGTGTTCGAGGGCGTGCCCACTTACCCTGACGCCGGCCGCTTCTGGAAGATGATCCAAGACCACAAGGTCTCGATCTTCTACACCGCGCCCACCGCCATCCGCTCCCTCATCAAGGCCGCTGAAGCCAACGATGCGGTGCACCCCAAGAGCTACAACCTGTCGAGCCTGCGTTTGCTGGGTTCGGTGGGCGAGCCGATCAACCCGGCCGCTTGGGAGTGGTACCACCAACACGTGGGCGGTGGCCGCTGCCCGATCGTGGACACCTTCTGGCAGACCGAGACCGGTGGTCACATGATCACCCCACTGCCCGGCGTGACGCCCATGGTGCCCGGCTCCTGCACACTGCCGTTCCCTGGCATCCAGGCGGCCATCGTCAGTGAAACCGGCGATGACATGCCCAATGGCCAAGGTGGCATTTTGGTGGTCAAGCGCCCATGGCCCTCCATGATCCGCAACATCTGGGGTGACCCTGAGCGCTTTAAGAAAAGCTACTACCCTGACGACTTCAAGGGCAAGTACTATCTGGCAGGCGACGGCGCGATCCGTGATGCCGAGACCGGCTACTTCACCATCACCGGCCGCATCGACGATGTGCTGAACGTCTCGGGCCACCGCATGGGCACGATGGAAATCGAGTCGGCCTTGGTCAGCTGCACCGAGCTGGTGGCCGAAGCCGCCGTGGTGGGCCGCCCGGACGACACCACCGGAGAAGCGATTTGCGCCTTTGTGGTGCTCAAGCGCGCACTGCCCAACACCGAAGAAGGCAAAGCGATCGCCAAACAGTTGCGCGACCACATTGCCAAAGAAATTGGCCCGATCGCCAAGCCCAAAGACATCCGCTTTGGTGAGAACTTGCCCAAGACCCGTTCCGGCAAAATCATGCGCCGCCTGCTGCGCTCGCTGGCCAAAGGCGAAGAGATCACGCAAGACATCTCGACTTTGGAAAACCCAGGCATCTTGAGCCAGCTGGGTCAGGCGTACTGAACTTGGGCGGGCTGTGCCCGCGATCCTTTCGGCGGACCATGCCCCCTGAAAGGCAGCTTCACGGCAGCGCAGGCTGCCGTTTTTTTGGGCGATCAGTCGCCCCGCACCACGCCTTCGCGCCGGGGATCGGCGCCGCCGAACCAGCCTGAGGGTGTTTTCTCAATGGCCTGCAAGCCGCTGGTCAAATCCACCTCCATGACCTCGTGGCCGCGTGCCTCCAGGTCTTGCCGAGTGCGCAGGGGAAAGCGTTGTCGTTCCAGCAGCACCGGGCCAAAGACCGCGCCAAAGTTAGGCAGGTCAATGGCCTGCTGCACATTCAGCCCCCAGTTCAATGTGCCTTGCAGCAGCTTGGCGGTGTAGTGGATGATCACCGCCCCCCCGGGGCTGCCGCCGCTCATCAGCAGTTGGCCTGTGGCTTTGTCGAAAACCAGGGTGGGGGACATGGACGAGCGCGGCCGTTTACCGCCTTCTACCCGGTTGGCCACCGGGCGGCCTTGCGCATCGGTGGGTGTGAAGCTGAAGTCGGTGAGTTGGTTGTTCAGCAAAAAACCACCGGGCCGCGCGGCATCGGTGGTCACCATGCGGCGCGCGCCGAAGGCCGCTTCGATGGTGGTTGTCAAAGCCACCGCACGTCCTTGGGCGTCGATCACACTGATGTGGCTGGTGCCGAATTCGACCTGATCCGGCATGGGGCTCCATTGCGCAGTCGTGCCCGAGGGCTGACCGGGGGGGGCGGATTTCATGGCCAGATGGCCGATCAGTTGGCTGCGACGCTCGAGGTAGTTGGGGTCGAGCAGGCTGCTCCAGCGGCCCGCAGGCGGCGCTACAAAGTCGGGGTCGGCCACGTACTGGGCGCGGTCCGCGAATGCCAAGCGCGAGGCCTCGGTGTAGCGGTGCACAAAGTCGGGGGAGGGCAGGCCGCCTAACCGTTCAGGCTGGTGCGCGGTGGTGTGGGCCAGCAAGCCCAGTATTTGGCCGATGGCAATGGCGCCGGAGGAGGGCGGCGGAAAGCCGCAAACTCGGTAAGTGCGTGTGGGGGTGGGGTGGTCCCAGCACAGGGGCTCGCGCTGGCGGGCTTGGTAATCGCGAACATCTTGCAGGTTCAGGCTGCCGGGCAGCGGCGCAGCTTGCGTTCGCTGCACGATGGCTTGCGCGACCTGTCCCTCATGCAAGGCCGAACTGCCCTCATCGGCCAAGCGGCGCAGCACATGGGCGTATTCTGGGTTGCGCAGCAGATGGTTGACTGGCCATGCCTGGCCTTGGGCATCGTAGAAAAAGCGCGCCGCCAACGGATCTTTGCGCAAATGCGGGTCAGACTGCAGCAGGGTGTGCAAACGTGGGCTAACGGCAAAGCCCTTTTCGGCCAGCGCGATGGCGGGTTCGAACAAACGCGCCCAGGGCAAGACGCCGTGTTGCCGGTGCGCCAATTCCAGCATGCGCACCGCGCCCGGCACGCCCACAGAGCGGCCACTGCGCACCGCTTCCTCCAGTGTGAAGGGTTTGCCGTTGTCCGCCACAAAGAGTGTGGGGCCAGCGCCCGCAGGGGCGGTCTCGCGCCCGTCATAGGCTGCGACCTGGTGACCATCAAAGTGCATCAACAAGGCACCGCCGCCAATGCCGCTCGATTGCGGCTCGACCAGCCCCAACACCATCTGCGCCGCAATCGCCGCATCCAGCGCCGAGCCGCCAGCTTGCAGCATCTGCAGTCCTGCTGCGGCGGCCAGCGGATGGGCCGCCGCGATCGCTTGGCGCGGGTATGCCCAGCCGGGTTTCTCGGTCAGGCCGGTGGCCGCTTCGGGCTGTTCAGCAGAGGAGTTGCGAGCGCTGCTGACGGGCTGATGCAGCGCGGTGCAGGCCGAGAGCAGCGCCAGGGTTGACAGGGCGATCAGGTGAAGGGCAGTGCGATGCAAAGAGGGCCTCCCTAAGGGCTGATGACGAGAGTGTTGCAAGCGCTGCATCGCCAGCAGGGCGGGCGCCCAACCAGCTTAAGGCATGTGAGGGCGCATGACCTGCCACAGAATTTATTTCGGCGCCAGGCGGATCGCGCCGTCCAAACGGATTACTTCGCCGTTGAGCATGTCGTTTTCGATGATGTGCTTGGCCAGCTTGGCGTAGTCTTGCGGGGTGCCGAGGCGACTGGGGAAGGGCACGCTGGCACCCAAGGCGTCTTGCACCGCTTGCGGCATGCCAAACACCATGGGCGTACCAAAGATGCCGGGGGCAATCGTCATGTTGCGGATGCCGTTGCGCGCCAGGTCGCGGGCAATCGGCAAGGTCATGCCCACCACACCGCCTTTGGAGGCGGCGTAAGCGGCTTGGCCAATTTGACCGTCGTAAGCAGCGACGCTGGCGGTCGAGATTAAAACGCCGCGCTCGCCGGTGGCTTCGGGTTCGTTGTGGCACATGGCGTCCGCCGCCAAGCGGATCATGTTGAAGCTGCCCACCAGGTTGACCATGATGGTCTTGGTGTACACGCTCAGGCTGTGAGCGCCGTTTTTGCCCACAGTTTTCTCTGCCGGGGCAATGCCTGCGCAGTTGATCAGACCCATCAGCTTGCCCATGGACACGGCCTGCGCCACCACGGCCTGACCGTCGGCTTCGTTGCTCACATCGCACTGGACGAAAGCGCCGCCCAGCTCCTTGGCGATGGCTTGGCCTTTTTCAACTTGCATGTCGGCGATCACCACTTTGGCGCCGTTGGCCGCCAGCATCCGCGCTGTGCCTTCACCCAATCCCGAAGCGCCGCCGGTGACGATGAATACCTTGCCTTGAATGTCCATGAGAAACTCCGCTGATTGACGTTAACGTAAACGTCAATTATGAATCAGGGCCTGACAGCTGTCCATGTGCGGCAGTCAAGATGCCCTACAATGAGAATCGTTCTCATTTGGAACCCATGCCCCACCTCTCCTTGAATGACACCCCGCTGCGCGTTTGGCAGCGTATTCTCAGTTTGAAGACCGAGGGCCCGGGCTTGTCTGAAGTGGCCCAGCGCTTGGCCGATCTGGGCTTTGTGCCGCAAGAGCGGGTCTGCGTGCTGCGCCGCTCGTGGTGGAAAAAAGGTGCGTTGGTGGTGCAGGTGGGCAATGCCACTTTTGCGCTGCGCCACAGCGAAGCCGCTTGCATTGAGTTGGTGCCATGAGCAGCCAAAGTGTTGACCTGAGCCGCATGGCGCAGCGCCGCGTGGCCTTGGTGGGCAATCCCAACTGCGGTAAATCGTCCTTGTTCAACCGCCTGACGGGCAGTCAGCAAAAGGTCGCCAACTACGCCGGCGTGACGGTCGAACTCAAACGCGGATTGATGAAAACCGCACAAGGCAAAAGCATCACCTTGCTCGACCTGCCAGGCACCTACAGCCTGAATCCTGGTGCCGAAGACGAAGCCGTGGCCTGCCAAGTGGTGCGCGGTCAAAGTTTGCAAGAGCCGGCGCCCGATTTGGTGGTGGCCGTGCTCGACGCCACCCGTTTGCGTCGCAGTTTGCGTTTGTTGGCCTCCTTGCGTCGCTTGGGCTTGCCCATGGTGGTGTTGCTCAACCGCATCGACAGTGCCAGGTCGCATGGCCTGCAGGTGGACGTGCCCCGGCTGGCGCAGGTGTTGGGCTTGCCCCTGTTGGCCACGGTGGCGGTCCAAGCGCAAGGCATGGACGAATTCAAAAACTTGCTCGACGATGCGCGGGTCTGGCGCGCAGAGCAGGGCGGCAGCTTGGCCCTCAACGACGACGAACAAGCGCAAGCCTGGATGGCCCAGGCGGGTTTGGAATCTGAAGAGCCGGTGGACGCGTGGTCCCTTCAATTGGACCGCGTGTTGCTGCATCCGCTGTGGGGCAGCCTCACCTTGGTGACCTTGCTGTTTTTGATTTTCCAGGCGGTGTTTGCCGGTGCCCAGGCGCCCATGGATGCGATCAAGGCCTGCGTGCTCTGGCTGTCGCAGTGGCTGACCCAAGTCCTGCCAGACGGTTTGCTCAGAAGCCTGTTGATTGACGGCATCTTGGCCGGCTTGGGCAGTGTGTTGGTGTTTTTGCCGCAGATATTGATCTTGTTTTTCTTCATCTTGGTGCTGGAAGAGTCGGGCTATTTGCCGCGCGCCGCTTTGCTGCTGGACCGGATGATGGGCTCCATTGGGCTTTCAGGCCGCTCGTTCATTCCACTGCTTTCCAGTTTTGCCTGCGCCATTCCCGGCATCATGGCGACCCGCACGATTGCCAACCGGCGTGATCGTTGGGTGACCATCATGATTGCGCCTTTGATGACCTGCTCGGCGCGGCTGCCGGTGTATGCCTTGCTGATTGGCGCCTTCATTCCCGCTGTTACGGTCGGCCCAGGCTTTCAATTGCAGGGCTTGGTATTGCTGGGCTTGTACCTCCTGGGCATCGTCTCGGCGATTGCCGTGGCCAGCGTCATCAAGCTGTGGCGCGGCAGCGGCCCGGCGGCGCAGCTGATGATGGAGTTGCCCGACTACCACTGGCCCAGGCCGATGGATGTGGCGCTGGGTTTGTGGCAACGCGCGCAGATTTTTTTGCGCAACGTGGGCGGCATCATTTTGGCGCTGACGGTGGTGCTGTGGGTGTTGTCCAGCTTTCCGGTGGCCCCTGAGGCTTTTACCGGCTCGCCGATTGAATACAGCCTGGCAGGGCGCATCGGCAAACTTTTGGCCGTGGTGTTTGAGCCGATTGGTTTCAATTGGCAAATTGCCGTGGCCTTGATCCCTGGTTTGGCGGCGCGTGAAGTGGCCGTCAGCGCTTTGGGCACGGTCTATGCCCTGTCGCAAACCAGCGATGCGGTGGGTGAGGCTTTGGCACCGATCATCGCGTCGCAATGGTCTTTGGCCACGGGTTTGTCATTGCTGGTTTGGTATGTGTTTGCGCCGCAATGCATGGCCACGCTGGCCACGGTGCGCCGCGAGTTGGGCGGTTGGCGCGCCCCGGCCTTGATGGCGGTGTATTTGTTCGGCATGGCGTATGCTGCTTCTTGGGCAACCTACCGAATCACCCTGAATTGGAGTGCTTGAATGCCTTGGCTCGATCTTCTCGCTGTCGCCTTGATTGTGGGCTGGGCTTGTACCTTTTTAGTCCAGCGCTGGCGCGCTCGGCAGCGCGCGCAAGGTGCTTGCGGGCGTTGCGACAATGCCGATTGCGGCTC
>CANFMK010000137.1 GCA_947448325.1 Comamonadaceae bacterium | reverse complement strand
TCCGCGAGCGGCCTGGCGCTGAGGACAGGAAATCAAGATGAAGCGATGGAAGACAGGGCTGCGACGCGCCCTTGTGAGTTTGATGTTGCTGGCCGGGGCCAGTCAAACGCACGCATTGACGGCGCAAGAAATGCGCGCGATGGTGGATGGCGAAACCGATTCCCGCATCGAAGCCCTCGGCAAAGCCGTGGTGCAAGCCGACGAGAAAACCGTTTTATTTTTACAAGCTTTGGCGGACGATGCCGTCAAAGTGGTGGGCGAGCAAGTCCTGGTTCTCAAAGGCTCAGAAGGCTTGGATCTTCTCACGGGCCAAACCAAGCCCTTGCCCGATACCGCGCAGGATGTGGTCAGCAACAACCGCTTTCGCGGTGAGATCGACACCGCTTTGGCTGCATTGAAATTGTTCAGCCCTGATGCCGTGCTGCGCAAAGCGGCGGTGTTGGCTTTGCTGAAAGAACCCGACGCCGCCAAGCTGCCCCTGCTGGACAAGGCCTTGGCGCAAGAAAAAGACGCGCAGATTTCGGCTTGGATTCGCTTGGCTCAAGCAGCGGCCCAACTGGGCAGCGAAGATGTGGCCATCCGCATGCAAGCGGCCAAAGCGCTGGCGCAAAGCAAAACCCCTGAAACCCAGCTGCAACTGAACCAACGCCTGGGGCAAGAAACCGACCCGCAAGTCAAAGCACAATTGTTGGCGTCTTTGCGCGACATCGAGGGCGCTTTGCATTGGGGCGAGCGTCTGGGTGCCTTGTTCACAGGGGCCAGCTTGGGCTCCATTTTGTTGCTGGTGGCTTTGGGCTTGGCCATCACTTACGGCTTGATGGGCGTGATCAACATGGCGCACGGCGAGTTGATGATGATCGGCGCCTATGCCACCTATGTGGTGCAAGCCCTGTTTCGCAAATACCTGCCCGACTTTTTTGATTTTTATTTGGTACTGGCCGTGCCCTTGGCCTTTTTGACCTCGGCGCTGGTGGGCGCGGTGCTGGAACGCAGCATCTTGCGCCACCTGTATGGCCGACCTTTAGAGACTTTGCTCGCCACCTGGGGCATCAGCCTGGTGTTGATGCAAGGCGTGCGATCCCTGTTTGGTGCGCAAAACGTGGGCGTTGAAAACCCCAGCTGGATGAGCGGTGGCGTGCAAGTCATGTCCAACCTCACCTTGCCCTACAACCGCTTGGTCATCATCGCCTTTGCAGGCTTGGTCCTGTTGGGCATGGCCCTCTTGATTGGCAAGACCCGGCTGGGCTTGTTTGTGCGGGGCGTGACGCAAAACCGGCCCATGGCGTCTTGCATGGGCGTGAACACCGCGCGCATTGACACCTACGCGTTTGCGCTGGGTTCGGGCATTGCCGGCTTGGCCGGTTGCGCTCTGAGCCAGGTCGGCAACGTGGGGCCGGACTTGGGCCAGAGCTACATCGTGGACTCGTTCATGGTGGTGGTGTTGGGTGGTGTGGGCCAGTTGGCCGGAACCGTGTATGCCGCCCTCGGCTTGGGCTTGATCAACAAAATCCTTGAAGGCTGGACGGGCGCAGTGTTGGCCAAAATCTGTGTGTTGGTGTTCATCATCATCTTCATCCAGAAACGGCCGCAAGGTATTTTTGCCATGAAAGGCCGCAGTGCGGAGGCCTGATATGAAACCTACCCCATTCTCTTTGCCCCCGGTTGCGCCTTTGTTCAGCCGCGCCGGTGGTCTTAGCTTTATGCTGGCTTTGTTGGCGGTCTGCGCGCTGGCGCCGCTGCTCAATTTGGTGGCGCCCGCAGACAGTGTGTTCCACATGAGTGACTATGCGGTCGCCCTTTTGGGCAAGATCATGTGCTACGCCATTTGCGCGCTGGCCATGGACTTGATCTGGGGCTACACCGGCATCTTGTCTTTGGGCCACGGTCTGTTCTTTGCCTTGGGCGGCTATGTCATGGGCATGTACTTGATGCGGCAAATTGGCACCGACGGCAACTACAAAAGTACTTTGCCCGACTTCATGGTCTTTTTGGATTGGAAGACCCTGCCATGGCATTGGCTGCTGTCAGACAGCTTTGCTGCCACCTTGGTCTTGATCGTCGTGGCGCCGGCGGTGGTGGCCTTTGTGTTTGGTTATTTTGCCTTTCGCTCACGCATCAAGGGCGTGTATTTCTCCATCATCACCCAAGCCATGACTTATGCGGCCATGTTGCTGTTTTTCCGCAATGAAACCGGCTTTGGGGGCAACAATGGTTTCACCGACTTCAAGCGCATCTTGAACTTGCCGATCGCCACGCCCAACATGCGCATGACTTTGTTTGTCATGACCGGTTGCACCTTGCTGGCTTTTTATGTGTTCGCCCGCTGGTTGGTGCGCAGCAAATACGGCCGTGTGTTGCAAGCGATTCGCGATGCCGAAACCCGCGTCATGTTTTCAGGCTACTCGCCCTTGCCCTACAAGCTCAGCATCTGGGTCATCTCAGCCGTCATGTGCGCGGTGGCCGGGGCTTTGTATGTGCCGCAAGTGGGCATCATCAACCCCGGTGAAATGAGCCCAGCCAACTCGATCGAGATTGCGGTGTGGGCGGCTGTCGGTGGTCGTGCCACTTTGGTAGGTCCTATCTTGGGTGCGTTTTTGGTCAACGGGGCCAAGAGCTGGTTGACCGTCACGGCGCCTGAATTTTGGTTGTATTTCCTTGGCGCGCTGTTTATTGCGGTCACTCTGTATTTGCCCAATGGTGTCTTAGGCTTGAGTCAAAGCTTGATTCAAAAATGGAAAGGACGCCGCGCATGACCCCCGATCTGCTCCAACAAGGTGCCCGCCGCGTAGCGGAGCGCGCGAAACAAACCGCCCAGAAAACCGAGTCCGGTGGCCGGGAAACCTCATACGGCCGCATCGCCAAGCCGGGTCAAGTGGACGTGACCCATGGCCGCATCTTGTACCTGGAAGACGTGAGCGTGAGCTTTGACGGTTTCAAAGCGATCAACAAATTGTCGCTCGATATTGCACCCGGTGAGCTGCGCTGCATCATTGGCCCCAACGGTGCGGGCAAGACCACGATGATGGACATCATCACCGGCAAGACGCGACCCGATGAAGGCTCGGTGTTCTTTGGCAGCACGATCGATTTGTTACGCCACAACGAGCCCGAAATCGCGCAATTGGGCATCGGTCGCAAGTTCCAAAAGCCCACCGTGTTCGAGCACTTGAGCGTGTTTGAAAACTTGGAGTTGGCGCTGAAAACCCCGAAGGGCGTGAAAGCCTCGATGTTCTTCAAACTCGATTCACGCCAGAGTGACCGTTTGGCCGAAGTGCTGCACACCATCCATTTGCAGGACAGCGTTCGGGTGCCAGCGGGCACCTTGAGTCACGGGCAAAAGCAATGGCTGGAGATCGGCATGCTGCTGATGCAAGACCCGCAACTGTTGCTGTTGGACGAACCCGTGGCGGGTATGACCGATCACGAAACCGAGCGCACCGCGGAATTGTTTTTGAGCCTGAAGGGCAAACACTCCTTGATGGTGGTGGAGCATGACATGAGTTTCATCCGCACCATCTCCGACATCGTCACCGTGCTGTGCGATGGTGCGGTGCTGGCCCAAGGCACGCTCGATCAGGTACAAGCCGACGAGCGTGTGATTGAGGTGTACCTTGGCCGCTGATCACCCCCTTTCATGTGGGAGCCGCGCCCTCGCGGCGATGGTTTACGCACTGCCATCCGGTTCATCTCGGCCAGGCCACGCATTCACGATGAGCACATTTTCGAGAGTAACCCTGTCATGCTGACCGTTCAAAACATTCACCAGTACTACAGCGGCTCGCACATCTTGCGCGACGTCAGCTTGAGCGCTGCGCAAGGCCAGGTCACGGTCTTGCTTGGGCGCAACGGTGTGGGCAAAACCACATTGCTCAAATCCCTCATGGGCTTGGTGCCGATCAAGAGCGGCAGCGTCGAGCTCGACGGGCGCAACCTGAGCAACGCCAAACCCTACGAACGTGCCGCCGCCGGCATTGGCTATGTGCCGCAAGGGCGTGAAATCTTTGCCCGTTTGACGGTGGAAGACAATTTGCGCATGGGCCTGGCCACACAGCCCGGTGGCATCCCCATTCCGCCCGAATTGTTTGAGCTTTTTCCGGTGCTGAAACAAATGCTGCACCGCCGAGGCGGCGACCTGTCTGGCGGCCAACAGCAGCAACTGGCGATTGCCCGTGCCTTGGCGGCACGGCCCCGTTTGTTGATTCTGGACGAGCCGACCGAAGGCATTCAACCCAGCATCATCAAAGACATTGGGCGCGTGATTCGCCGCTTGGCTGATGTGGGCATGCAAGGCCAGCGCATGGCGGTGCTGCTGTGCGAGCAGTACTACGATTTTGCCGAAGAACTCGCCGACCAGTACCTGGTGATGGAGCGCGGTGAGGTGATCGCACAAGGCCCGGGCAGTGAAATGAAGGCCAAAAGCATCCAGCAGTTGGTGGCGATTTAACAGGTCAGGGCCAACCCAGGCCCGATCGTGCTGCTTCTACAAATTCCACAACCGGGGGGGCGTGCCGCTGAGCTGCCACATGGCTTGGCGCCAGGCCACCCACACCTGTTTCAGCAACTGCACCGCAGGCTCGGTGACCGGTGCCAGCACGCGCAGCACCATCACTTGCGGATTCGGCGCCGTGACCCCTGCCTGCCAGCGCAGATCATGTGCTTCCAGGCATTCGCGTGCAGCCCCTAAACCCTGCGCCAAACGGTCCGGCGTGATCGGTGCGCCACAGGCAAATACCAAGGTGGCCATGCAGCGTTGACCAGCCAGGCCCATGGGGCTGTTGAGCAGGCGGGTGTCTGCGCCGTTCAGGGTGCCGCGCTCCAGCCACACGCCAGGGATCTCCAAGTGCTGCCGGAAAGTGCCTTGCACGAAAGGCTGGTCGGTGGCCGGTAAACCCAGGGCCGTGATGTCCCAGGTCATGAGTTCGGCAGTGGGCGCCAACTCGAACACGGCGCGGTTCAGCGCATCGCATTGGTTGTAGGCAATCGCTTCCAGCGGCAACCACTCCAGCCGCGCGCCGTCAGCAATGCGTGCATGCAATTGCTGCGTGGCCAAACCGGCATCGGAGCGGTAAAACCGCGTGGCCCCGGGGGTTGTCACCAAACCGTGTGATCCCGCGCCCACGCTGACGGTCATGTCCAAGGTGTCACCACCGACCAAGCCGCCTGGCGGATGCACCAGCACGTTGTGGCAGATGGTGTCGCCTTCAGGGTAGAGGCTTTTCAGAATGCGCAGCGGCCCCTTGTGCAGATAACGCGCCACCGTGCGGCGGTCTTCCACCAGGTAGTCAAGTGAAAGTGCTGCATGCCAAGTCATGCGTCTATTTTAGAGGGCAGTCTTGTTAAACTGAGTGCGCAGAGTAGAAGCGTTCAGCCTGAATTGGGAAAGGTTCGGTCGGAAATTGCTCTGGTCCATTTTCTTTTCAAAAGGAACGCTTCATGCTGGTCACGCAACAAGCCATTTTTCGCAAATTCTGGCACGCCGTCATGCCCATGACCGCGTTGCAAGCGGGACCCCAGCCATTCAAATTGCTGGGCGAAGACATTGTTTTGTTTTTGGATGGTCAAGGCCAACCGGCGGCCTTGAAAGACCGCTGTTGCCACCGCACTGCCAAACTCAGCAAAGGGGCTTGCCACAACGGCCATTTGCAATGCGGCTACCACGGCTGGCAGTACAACCGCGCAGGGCAGGTGGTGGTGATTCCGCAATACGCTCCCGAGCGTGAAATACCCCCAGACTACCGCACCCCGGCCTATGCCTGTGTGGCGCGTTATGGCTATGCCTGGGTGGCTTTGGAGGAGCCGATTGCAGATATTTTTGAAGTCCCTGAATTCAGTGATCCAAGTTTCCGAACCATTTTTCAGTTCTACGAAACCTGGGCCACCAGCCCGGTGCGGGCGTTGGAGAATTCGTTTGACAACGCGCATTTCAGCTTTGTGCACCGCGCCACTTTTGGTGTGGCTGCCAGCCCGAAGCCGAGCCGCTATGAACTGATAGACAGCGAGACAGGTTTTCATGCCGAGACGGTGATTGAGGCCGCGAACCCAGAGAAGTTTCGTCGCATCAGTGGTGTGCAAGACCCCTTGACCACGCGGCACATGCGCAATGCGTACTACCTGCCGTTTTCAAGGCGCCTGGATATTGAATACCCCAGCGGGATCCGGCACATCATCATCAACTGTTTCACGCCGATCGATGACGGCCATATTCAGTTATGCCAGTGGCTGTTCAGGAACGACACCGAAGCCGATTGCCCCGCGCAGATGCTGATCGATTTTGACCATGACATCACCCGGGAAGACAAAGACATTTTGGAGTCCACCGATCCCGATGCGGTGATCGATCAGCGCCGGCGCGGGGTGGAGTTTTCGATGGACTCCGACCGTCCGGGAATGTTGATCCGCAAGAAGCTGATGGAGTTGCTTGTGCGGCACGGTGAAGCCGAAGTCCACCGCTGAAAGCGCATCGGTGCGCCTTGATTCTTAGCCGTTGCTTTGCTCGGCCTTGACTTGGTTGGCAATGGCGTCGACCTGTTCGTCCGACATGCCATATTTGGCTTGCAAGGCTTTGAGCTTGCCTTTCTCTTCTTCGGTGACCACACCATCGGCCAGCACTTCACGCACTTCCATCTCGTAGATGGATTCACGCCGTTGCACCTGCGCGGTGTAAGCGGTGGCTACCACACCGGTCAAGATCGCGGCCAGCGCAATGGCCAGAATCTGAGTCACGATGACCAGCACCGTGCCCAAATAAGTGACCGGGTCGACGTTGCCCCAGCCCGAAATGATGGTCAACACAAACCAATGCATGGCGGCGGGAATGGACGGGAAAATTTCAGGCTGGTCGTGACCTTCGATGATGTAGATCAGCGAAGAGAACAACAAGCAGCTGATGAACAGCAAAAACATGGCCGAAGAGAAAGAGTCTTTCTCTGCCTTGATGGCTTCGAGCATGTCTTCCATCGCGCTGTTGTAGCGTGACAGTTTGAAAATTCGCAAAAGACGGAACATCCGCAGCACGCGCAAGTCAGCGCCTGGGAAAATCAGCTGCAAATAAAACGGCACTGTACTGAAAAAATCAACCAAGCCGAACATGCTGAACACATATTCTTTGCGGCCTTGCCACGGACTGTCGCCCGGCCCGGTGTGCTTTTCGCTGTAAGACCAAACACGCAGCACGTACTCCAGTGAGAACACCATCACGCTGACCAGGTCAAAGATGTGAAAGTAAGCTTCGTAGGCTTCGTGGATCGAATGAACCGATTCCAAAATGATGGCAATCACGTTGGCAACGACCAAACTGGCGATGACGATTTCGCAGGCATGGCTGGCGCGGTCAACCACGGCGCCTTCTAAAATTTCGTAGGTTCTGCGCTTGATTCTTTGCACAGTGCTGGTGGAGACTTCGCTCATGACTTCGCTACTTTTTCGGCGTTGATTTCATCGACCATTTTTTGCACATCCGCATCCGACAAGCGGTATTGCGTCTGCAAATGTTTGAGGGTGTTGCGTTCTGCATCACTGACCACGCCGTCCTCCAAAACCTTGCGCAGTTGCATCAGGTAGGCTGATTTTTTGCGTGACAGTTGAGTGGCAAAAGCAGAGGCCACGATACCGGTCATGATCGCGGCCATACAGACGCCCAAGAAGCCGGTCAGCAAGGCGATCACTTCACCTGCTTTGGTCACCGGTTCGACGTTGCCATAGCCTGAAGTGATGGTCACGATGGACCAATAAATCGCATGCGGTATGGAGCCAAAAAATTCGGGCTGCTCATGGCCTTCTGCAAAGTGCATCAAAGACGCGGAGACCACCGTGGAGATCAGCAATAAAAAGGCGGCAGAGCCAAAGGCCCGGCGCTCGGCATAAACGGCTTGAAACAAGTCTTGCAGCGCGGTGTTGTATTTGGAGAGTTTCAAGATTCGCAGCAGGCGCAAGACCCGCAAAATACGCAAGTCCAAACCCGGGAAAAACATGTGCACGTAATGCGGTGCGGTGGCAAAAAAGTCAACCAGGCCAAAAGCACTGAAGACATAGCCTCTTCGTCCCTTCCAAGCGCCACCTTCTTCAGGTGTGTAGCGAGCGCCTAGGGACCAGACGCGCAGGACGTATTCGACCGTGAAAAACATCACGCTCCAAAATTCCAGCTCGTGAAAGAACTCTTTGT
>CANFMK010000136.1 GCA_947448325.1 Comamonadaceae bacterium | reverse complement strand
TTGAATCTGCGCATCCGCAACACCTCGCTCACCGAGTTTGCGTTCACGCCCAAGCGCCACATGCTGGTGACCTACAACACGCTGCCCCACTTGGACAGCGCGGCCCATGCGGACTGGATCACTTACGCTTGACGGCCTGCGCCGAATGGACCGAGCTTAAAACGGCCCGGTCTGATCGCTCAGCGTGTGGGCGGGCAAAGCATGCACTTCGGTCAACAGTTGCGCCAAGCTTCGGCCTGCGGCGTCCAGCAACGCATGGCCCTTGGCCGCTGAAGCTGCGGCGGCGTTGCCTGCCGCGCCCAAAGGGTTGTAGTCCTGCATTTGCCAGCCCAATTTGGCACTGCGCCCATTGCCCAGCACCGGGTAAGCGGCGGCCCGATCCGCCGAGGTCGAGTGGAAGTTCTGCGCTTTGTCCATGCGCACCCGATCGGGTGTCAGCGCCAGCATCATCGACGTCTCCACCTCGCCAGCATGCACGCCAAAACGGTGTTCTTGCGCGCTGAATTGGGCATTCACGTCCAGGCCTTGGGGGTCCAGCAAGGGCAGATTGAACCAGCTCACGCTGTACACCAACAGGCCACAACGCGCTCGCAGGTCACGCGCGACGATGTCCATCACGCTCACCTGACCGCCGTGGGCATTGAGCAACACCAATTTCTTCACCCCGCTGGCGGCCACCGACTCACCCATCTCGGTCCACAAACGGATCACGGTTTCAGCGCGCAAGGTCAAGGTGCCGGCAAAGCGCGCATGCTCAGGACTCAAGCCCACGGTTTGGGTCGGCAAAAACAACACCGGCAGATCGGCGCCCAGATGCGCCAAACTGGCTTGGACCACGCCGTTGACCAGATCCGTGTCCACGGACAAGGGCAAATGCGGGCCGTGTTGCTCGGTCGCTGCGACGGGCAGCACCGCCACGGTGCGCGACATATCGCGTTGCGCAAAATCGGCGGTGCTCAGATCGGCCCAGAATCGAGGAGTGGAGTTCATGGCCGCATCTTAATAGACAGGCCTGTGCACGGGAATGCGCTGCACACAAGGCGCGGGCCTGCGGCGGCGGTGTACAGTCTGAAACTATGCGTTTGACCCCGTTTTTGGCCCCCTTGACTGCACCGCGCGCGCGCGTGAAGTGGCATTCCTTTCAACACGCCTTGGCCCGCAGCCTGCTCTTGTGGATAGCCGCAGCTCTCCTGCCGGCGAGTGCCCAACTCTTTCCCAGCGCAGCCACTTCAAAAACGGCGGCCTTGCCTGATGCCGCTGTGGCCACGGCCGCCGCGAGCGTCGTACAAACGCCCCAAGTCCGGGCTCAGTTGTGGGCGCACGCGCCACAAGGTGTGGTGGCCGGGCAGACCTTTTGGCTGGGTTTAGAGCTGCAGCACCAAGCGCACTGGCACACCTATTGGCGCAATCCCGGCGACTCCGGTCTGCCCACCCAATTGACATGGACCTTGCCCGCCGGACTCCACGCCCAAGACATCCTCTGGCCCCAGCCGAAAAAAATCGCCATCGGCAGCCTGACCAATTACGGCTTCGAAGACAAGGCCCTTTTGGTGGTGCCGGTTCGGGTGGCGGCGGATTTCAAAACCACGGCAGCGATCCAAGTTCAACTGAAAGCCCAGTGGCTGGTCTGCCGCCAAGAGTGCATTCCGCAAGAAGGCACTTTCGCATTGAGCTTGCCCACCCAAGGCGGCACGGCACCCCTGAGTGCGGCCTTTGAAGCCGCCCTCAAGGCCCAGCCGCAAGCCTTGCCCGAAGCCCACCGCCAAACCGCTACCGCGACCTTGAACGCCTCAGGCTCCAGCCTGACAGTGGAAATCGCAGGACTGCCAGAGCCCTGGCGCGGGCGTCATCTGACCCTGCTGCCCATCACGCCCGAGATCGTTGTGAACACCTTGAGCGCCGAGCAAGTGGCGGCGCAGCAGTGGACGGCCGGTGTGTGGCGGATGCCGTGGCCCGTGTCCAGTGACCGCATGGACAGCCCCAAGCAACTGCGGTGGCTGCTGACCCTGGACGATCCAGCGGCCAGCCAGGGGGCCAGCTTTGAAGTCAGCACCCTGGTACGCGGCACCTGGCCTGCAGCGCCCAGCGCACCCGTGCCTGCAGCCCTCTCACAAGCCCTGAAAGCCAATGCGGGGGGCGCTGCGCCAGCGTCGATCAACAGCGCCTTGCCCCCCCTCGCCCCCGCCCGCATGGCCATGACGCTGTGGCTGGGCGCATTGCTGGGCGCCTTCTTGGGCGGTTTGCTGCTCAATTTGATGCCCTGCGTCTTTCCCGTTCTGGCCATCAAGGTGCTGGGCTTTGCCAAGCCGGGGCACACCCGTACTGAGCACCGCAGGTCGGGATGGTCTTACACCGCCGGTGTCATCCTTTCATTCATGCTGCTGGGCGGTTTGATGCTGGCCTTGCGCGCCGGTGGCAGTCAACTGGGCTGGGGGTTTCAGCTGCAGTCGCCCGGCGTGGTCGCCAGCTTGGCGGTGTTGTTCACCCTCTTGGGCTTGAACCTGTCCGGTGGGTTTGAGTTCGGCCAATTTGTACCAAGTCGCCTGGCCGCGCTGCAACATCACCACCCGGCCGTCGATGCCGCTTGGTCTGGGGTGTTGGCCGTGGTGGTGGCCTCACCCTGCACCGCACCTTTCATGGGCGCCTCCTTGGGTCTGGCCATTGGCCTGCCGGCTTGGCAAGCCTTGCCGATTTTCGCGGCCATGGGCCTGGGGTTGGCCCTGCCTTATTTGGCCGCGAGTCTGTGGCCGGCTGTGGCCAGGGCCCTGCCCAAGCCCGGTCCGTGGATGATCGTGATGCGGCATTTGCTGGCTTTCCCGATGTTTGCCACCGTGGTGTGGTTGTTGTGGGTGCTGGGCCAGCAAACCGGCATCGACGGCGCCATGGGTTTGCTCAGCACCTTATTGGCTTTGTCCTTGTTGATCTGGGCCTGGGGACTGCGTGGCCGCGCCCGTTGGGCGCTGGTGGCGCTGGGCGCCGCACTGACACTGTGGCTAGGCAGTTGGGTGGTGCACAACTTGCGCCTGCCTGCGCCACAAAGCCCCACGAACATGCTCACCAGCAGCGAGGCCACGCCTTCGGACGCCCAGTCCGGCACTTGGCAAGCCTGGTCGCCCAGCGCACTGCAAGCGCAACTGGATGCAGGGCGCACGGTGTTCGTCGACTTCACAGCGGCCTGGTGCGTGACTTGCCAATACAACAAGAAAACCACCTTGTCGGACCCTGGCTTACTGCAGACAGTTCAAAGCCGCAACGTGGCTTTACTGCGCGCCGACTGGACGCGGCAAGATCCCGCCATCACCCAGGCCCTGAATGCCTTGGGGCGCAGCGGCGTGCCGGTATACGCCGTGTACGCACCGGGCCGCGCGCCTGTGGTGTTGTCTGAATTGCCCAGCGTGGCCGAGATCGAAGAGGCCCTGCGACAATAAGGGTCATGAGCACTGCACAACCCACCTCTTTCGCCCCTCTGCACAACGACACCTTTTTACGCGCCTGTCTGCGCCAAGCCACCGACCACACCCCCGTGTGGCTGATGCGCCAAGCCGGGCGCTACCTGCCCGAGTACTGCGCCACCCGCGCCAAAGCCGGCAGCTTCATGGGCTTGGCCACCAACGTGGACTTTGCCACCGAGGTCACCCTTCAGCCCCTGGAGCGCTACCCGCTGGACGCGGCCATCTTGTTCAGCGACATCCTCACCGTACCCGACGCCATGGGCCTGGGCCTGTCCTTTGCCATGGGCGAAGGTCCGCGCTTCGCCAAAAACGTGCGCGATGAAGCCGCTGTAGCCGAACTGGCCGTGCCCGACATGGCCAAGCTGCGCTACGTGTTTGACGCCGTCACCTCCATTCGCCGCGCCCTGAACGGCAAAGTGCCTTTGATCGGTTTTTCGGGCAGCCCCTGGACGCTGGCCTGCTACATGGTCGAGGGCCAAGGCTCAGACGACTACCGCCATGTCAAAACCCTGATGTACAGCCGCCCCGACCTGATGCACCGCATCTTGAAAGTCAACGCCGATGCGGTGGCGCTGTACCTGAACACCCAGATCGAAGCCGGGGCCCAGGCGGTCATGATTTTTGACAGCTGGGGCGGTGTGTTGGCCGATGGGGCGTTTCAAGACTTCAGCTTGGCCTACACCCGCCAAGTGCTGGCACAGCTCAAAACCTCACACAACGGCCAGACCATTCCCCGCTTGGTCTTCACCAAAGGCGGCGGGCTGTGGCTGGACGAGATGGGGGGCCTGGACTGCGAAGTCCTCGGCCTGGACTGGACCGTCAATTTGGCTAAAGCACGCGCCCTGGTGGGCGGCGCCGTCGGTGGCACCGGTAAAGCCCTGCAAGGCAATATCGACCCCAACATCTTGTTTGCGCCGCCCGCACAAATCGAGCACGAGGTGCGCCGTGTGCTGGACAGTTTTGGCCAGCCGCACACCGACACCACCCAAAGCGGCCCCACGCACATCTTCAACCTGGGCCACGGTATCAGCCAATTCACGCCGCCCGAGCATGTGGCGGCCTTGGTCCATGCGGTTCACAGCCACTCCCGCGCACTGCGGGCCAGCGCCACCCCATGACCCACACTTGGACGTGGACGTGGCCCCAGGCGGTTAGCACAAAATTTGCGCACCTGACAGAGTTTTTTTTGCATTTTTTTAAATTTTTCTCTTGACTTATGCACAAAATGCAAAACAGGATGGCTGTGCATATGAGACGCTCCAGACCTCCGGCCATATTCTGAAGCCCGAATCTAAGTCATTGTTTTTATTGGGATTTAACCTTCTGCTCAGTTGATGGGCAAACCAGCGGAAGGCTTGAAAATCAAGCCTTCCGCAAGGCCCAAGGGCAGTTATCAACAAAGTTATCCACAGTTTATTGGGATCGACGCCAAATCCATGAAAAATCAATGACTTACCCGCGCTTTCAAGAATTATCATAAAGAAAAAATTCGTCAAATTCGTTAAATCCATCAGATGATCCAGTGGCTCGATATCGCCGTCCAAACGCCAGCTCACAGCCAAGTGGGTGGTTTGCTGACGTACCGGCATGTCCCTGCCCCTGAAATCAACAGCCATTTGACCGAGGGGGCATTGGTGCGCGTGCCCCTGGGCTCACGCGACCTGCTGGGCGTGGTGTGGGCGATCCACAACACCCCCCCCGAAGGACTGAAAGAGACCCGCGTGCGCGATGTGGCCGGCGTCCTCGAGGGCTTGCCTCCCCTGCCCGTCGCTTGGCGGCAACTGGTGCAATTTGCCGCCCAGTACTACCAGCGCTCGATCGGCGAGGTGGCCATGGCCGCTTTGCCGCCCCAACTGCGCGATTTGAACGCCGCCCAATTGGCCAGGCGCTTGAAAAAGCAAAGCCTCCATCCCACCGAGGCTGCAGGCGTTGCAGCGGGTCTGGCTTTGTCCGCACAACAATCAGAGACTTTGGTCGCCATCGAGGCCCAAGCCGGTCCGTTCTTGGTTTTTGGCGCGACCGGCAGTGGCAAAACCGAGGTCTATTTGCAAGCTGTGCAACGCCGCCTTGAAGCCAACCCGCAGGCCCAAGCCTTGTTGATGGTGCCCGAGATCAACTTGACGCCGCAACTGGAGGCGCGCGTGATCGCGCGCTTCGGTGCTGATCGCGTGGTCTCCATGCACAGCGGCATGACGCCAGCCCAACGCTTGAACAGTTGGCTGGCCGCGCACACAGGCCGTGCGCGCATTGTGTTGGGCACCCGCATGGCGGTCTTTGCCTCCATGCCGCACCTGAAATTGATCGTGGTCGACGAAGAGCACGACCCCAGCTACAAACAACAAGAAGGCGCGCGCTACTCGGCACGCGACCTGGCCATCTACCGGGGTCGCCTGGAAGGGGCCAAAGTCATTTTGGGCTCGGCCACACCGTCCTTGGAAAGCTGGCACCACAGCCGCCCTGCGGCCGAAGGTGGGCGCTATCAGCGGCTGCTGATGCCCGAGCGGGTGGGCGCGGGCCAGTTGCCCTTGGTGCGCCGGGTCGACATGAACAACCAGCCGCGCAAAACCGTGCTGTCAGCGCCATTGCTGGCGGCCATTCAGGCCCGGGTAGAGCGGGGTGAGCAGTGCATGCTGCTGCTCAACCGCCGGGGCTATGCCCCTGTGTTGCACTGCGCCGATTGCGGCTGGAAAAGCGAGTGCAGCCATTGCAGCGCGTTTCGCGTGTTCCACAAACTCGACCGCACCCTGCGCTGCCACCATTGCGGCTTCACCGAGCGGGTGCCGCGCGCCTGCCCGGCCTGCGGCAATGCCGACATCGCGGCCCTGGGCCGTGGCACCGAGCAGCTCGAAGAGCATTTGGCTGAACTGTTGATCGCCGTGCGGCGTCCAGACGGTCAAGCGGTCAAAATTTTGCGCATTGACGCCGACAGCACGCAACACAAGGGCGCTTTGGAGCGTCAACTGGCGCAGGTTCATTCGGGCGAAGTCGATGTCCTGGTCGGGACGCAAATGATCGCCAAGGGCCACGACTTTCGGCGCATCACCTTAGTGGCCGCGATCAATCCCGACAACGCCTTGTTTTCCAGCGACTTTCGCGCCCCCGAGCGTTTGTTTGCCTTGCTCATGCAAGCGGGCGGCCGCGCAGGGCGCGATGCGGCGCAAAGCGCGCAAAGCGAAATGTGGGTGCAAACCTTTCACCCCCAACACGATGTGTTTGCGGCATTGAAAAAGCACGACTACCCCGCTTTTGCCGCCAGCCAGTTAACCGAGCGCGAACAGGCCGGATTGCCGCCTTGGAGTTTTCAGGCTCTGCTGCGGGCCGATGCCCGCAGCCAAGAAGTGGCCCAGGCCTTTTTGAATGCCGCACGCCAGGCGCTGCAAACCCAAGGCGACGAAGACCCTGCCTTCGCAGACATGCTGACCCAAGTGAGCCTCTACCCGGCCGTGCCCATGAGCATTCAGCGGGTGGCCAATGTGGAGCGGGCGCAGATGCTGATCGAAAGCCCCTCGCGCATGGCCTTGCAAAAAGTGCTGGCCGAACTGCAACCGGTGCTGCACGCCCAGCGCGCAGAGCCGCAGCACAAAGGCCTGATCCGCTGGTTGGTGGACGTGGACCCGCTGGCGATTTAACGCGGCACGCCCGCAGGGGCTGCTAAAGTGGCTTTGTCGTCGCGGGCGGGCGTTGTTGCCAGCGTCAATGCAGCAGCGTCACCGCGCCTGAAAAGGTCAAGAAGGCCACCGAGGTGGACACCAAAATGATCATCGCCACACGGCCGTTGTCCGCGCCAAAGCGCTCGGCCAGCATGGCCACATTGCTGGCGCTGGGCAGGGCCGCCACCAACACCATCACCTTGAGGGCAAAGGGGTCGATCGGCACACCCAGCGACACCGCCGCCAGCGCCATACTGCCCACCAGCACGGGGTGAAGCAGCAATTTGGTCAAGGCCATGGGCAGCACATCGCCCCAGCGCAAGGGGCCGTGCGGGCGGGCATGGGCTTGCATGCGCGAGCGCGCCAGCACCGCACCGATGGTGAACAAAGCCACCGGTGAGGCCGAGTCACCCAACAGGCCGATGGTTTTGCCCACCGGTGCCCACCACACCCATTGCTGCCACGAGAACACCGCGCCGCCCAAAATCGCCCAGGGCAAAGGGTTGCGCACCACACCGGCCAGCGCTTTGCGCGCCGCCATCGAAGCGCCGTGTTCACCCGCTGAGTCCAGTCGCGACAAGGCAATGCACAGCGAAGTGGTGATCACCATGTCGACCAAGATGGTGACGATGGCGGGCCCCGCCGCTGCCGCGCCGAGCAAAGCCACCAACAGCGGCACCCCCATGAAGCCGGTGTTGGGAAAGGCACCGACCAAGGCGCCAAAGGCCGCATCGTTCCAGCCAATGCGCCGGCCCAAACTGATGGCCAAGCCAAAAGCCACCATCAACAAGGCACACAGCAAATAGGTGAAGAACGCCCCAGCATCCAACAATTGCGCCACAGGCAAGCCCGAACCAAAGCGAAACAACATGCAAGGCAAGGCGAAATACAGCACAAAACCGTTCAGGCCGGGAATGGCCTCCAAGGGCAACAGGCCGCGACGGGCGGCCACATAACCGGCCAGCACCAAGGCGAAAAAGGGAAAGGTGACTTGCAATACATCCAACATGACCGTCATTGTCGACCAGTTCAGCGCCGGTCAGGGTCTCAGGCCTGACAAACCGTCTGCGTGCCTGAGAAGGAGCCCCTTTTTCGCCATTCAAGCCCGAGGGCGCAGCGGGCTGAGGCTATGATGGCCGCCCATGTCTGACTTCACCACCGGCCTCAACCTCGCGCAACAAGACGCCGTCCATTACGTCCACGGCCCC
>CANFMK010000135.1 GCA_947448325.1 Comamonadaceae bacterium | reverse complement strand
GGGTTGCGCGATGATTTTGGCCACGGCTTCCGAAAACCGATCGATCACGGCCTGAGGCGTGCCCGCAGGAGCAAAAAATCCGTAATAGGCCAGCTCTTCAAACCCCGACAAACCCAACTCGGCGAACGTGGGCACTTCGGGCATCACCGCTTGGCGCTTGTCGCCGATCACCGCCACCATGCGGAACTTGCCGGCCTTGTGGTTCTCCAAGAAATCATTGACACCAGCCAAACCGGCAGGCACCTGGTTGCCCAGCATGTCCGCCATCAAAGGCGCGCCGCCGCGGTAGGGAACGGACTGCAGGTCCAACTTGAATTTGTCGCCGATGACCTTGACCAAAAATTCTGGGATCGAGGCAGGGGCAGGTATGCCGACCGTGCCTTTGCCATTGCCTTGGGTGCGCACCCACTGAATGTACTCATTGAAGGACTTGGCCGGCGTGCCGCTGGACAACGCCAAGCCGTTGGCAAAGGTGGCAATACCGACCACAGGAACGAAGTCGGTGGCTGGGGCAAAGCCCGGATTTTTCACCACCAAAGGCAAAATGGAAATCGTGTGGTCATGCGAGAAAAAGAAAACACTGCCGTCTGCAGGCGCGGCCTTGAGGGCTTGGGCTGCAATTTGCCCGCCCGCACCCGCTTTGTTGTCAACCACCACATTGGCACCCAGCACATCTTTGAGTTTGTCGGCCATGACACGGGCAATCGCATCGGTGCCGCCGCCGGGTGGAAAGCCCACCAACAATTTGACCGTCGTGTCCGCTTGTGCGGCTCCGCTGCACAGCGCGGTCACGGCCAAGACCATCTGCGCCAAGTTGTGTTTGAAAGACATCTGTCACTCCTGAAAAAAAACCACTCGACTTTACAACGCCTGGCCGGACGCCAAAAACTCGGCTTGTCGCTCGGGTTGCAGCACGCTGATCATGGCCGACAACTCGGCCTGGCCCAGGCCCATGGCCTGCGCGGTACGCAGCCATTGCTGCACGCTGGACGTGACCGGCAGCGCAGCTTGAGTCTCCTGCGCTGTCTGCATGATGGTGTCCACATCTTTGAGCATGGTCGACAAGGCGCCGATGCCAGGGCTTTGCGCCTGCAACATGCGCGGCACAAATACCTGAAACGGCTTGGAATCGGCCCAGCCGCCGGTCAGTGCGGAGGCCAGTTGCCTGGTATCAATGTGGTTGCGCTCGGCAAAACTGACGGCCTCGGCGATCGCTGCCACTGTGCTGGCCACAATGATTTGATTGCACAATTTGGTGGCTTGGCCCGCACCGCTCTCGCCCATGTGCGTGACCCGCCCCGCATACGCGCTGACCGCTTGGCGCACAGTCGCCAAATGGGTGGGCGCACCGCCGACCATGACCGCCAAGCTGCCCGCCTGTACCCCCGCCACCCCGCCGGACACCGGGGCGTCCAGCCAGTCGGCTTGGCAGGTGTCGCGCAGCCGCGCGGCCAGCTGACGGGTGATCTGAGGAGCAATGCTGGCGTGGTCTACCAACCACTGCAGGTCGGTGGCTTGGGCGATGCCTCGTGGGCCAAACACCACCGATTCGACTGATTCGGCGTTCATCAGGCACATCAAAACGCCATCCACCCCTTGGGCCGCTTGGGCCGGGGTGTCACACCAGAGCGCACCTTGTTCAATCAATGCCTTGGCTTTGTCGGGGGTACGGTTCCAGACTTTCACCTGGTGACCGCTCGCCAATAGACGTTGCACCATGGCCGAGCCCATGAGGCCCAGGCCGCAAAATCCCAGTGTCATCGGGGTGACCATCGTGGACTCAGCCGCCGCTGTGGGTCACAGCGCCCAAGCGGGCGGGGGAGACCAGTCGCGCGTATTTTTCCAGCACGCCATGCAGCCGTTCATGGGTTGCAGGCACATGGGTTTTCACCCGCTGCGCCCAAGTGGCTTCGTCGACTTTCACCGACAAGGTACCCGCCACCGCGTCCAGGGTGATCGTGTCACCGTTTTGCAAATAAGCTATCGGGCCGAGCAAAGCCGCTTCCGGTCCGATGTAACCGACCATCATGCCGCGCGTGGCACCCGAGAATCGGCCGTCCGTCAAAAGCGCCACTTTTTCACCCATGCCTTGGCCATACACCAGGGCGGTGACGCCCAACATCTCGCGCATGCCAGGCCCGCCGCGCGGACCTTCGTTGCGGATTACCAGCACTTCGCCCGCTTGGTAGTCACGCCGTGACACGGCTTCAAAGGCGTCTTCTTCGGATTCAAACACCCGCGCCGGTCCCTCAAATACCAGTTGCTTGAGCCCAGCCACTTTGATCAAAGCGCCCTCGGGTGCCAAATTGCCTTTGAGTACCACCACACCGCCAGTCGGCATCAGGGCTCGGTCGGTCGGGTAAACCACTTGGCCATCGGGCAAGGCCACATCGGCCAGTTCCTCGGCCAGAGTTCGCCCCGATATCGTCAGCACATCGCCGTGCAAATAACCACCGTCGAGCAGTGCCTTCAACACCACACGGGTGCCGCCGGCGCGGTGCAAATCCAGGGCCAGGTACTTGCCGCCCGGTTGCAAATCGGCAATCAATGGGGTGCGTGCAAACACTTGGGCCACATCGTCCAAGGTGAACACAATGCCCACCTCGTGGGCAATGGCGGGCAGGTGCAGACCGGCGTTGGTGGAGCCGCCGGTGGCGGCCACAGCCGCAGCAGCGTTTTCCAAGGACTTGCGGGTGATCAGATCCCGGGGCAAGGGGCCACCTTGGCGAATGATCTGGGTCACGCGCCGGCCGGCTTCACGGGCCATGGCCAGTCGTTCGCTGTAGACCGCCGGCATCATGGCCGAGCCCGGAATGGCCAGGCCCAGGGTTTCGGCCACCATGGCCATGGTGTTGGCCGTGAACTGACCCGGGCAGGAGCCCACGGTGGGGGCGCAGCTGCGCTCCAATTCTTTCAGATCGGCTTCGGACATTTGACCCGCCAGTACGCTGCCTACGCCTTCGTAGGCGGTCAAGATGGTGACGTCTTTGCCTTTCCATTGACCCGGCAGCATGGCACCTCCGTAGACAAACACGCTGGGGCAGTTGAGACGGGCCATGGCCATGAGCACGCCGGGCAGGGTTTTGTCGCAGCCTGCAAAACCAACCAAGCCGTCATAGGCATGGGCCACCATGACGGCTTCGATCGAATCGGCCACCAATTCGCGGGAGACCAGGCTCATACGCATGCCTTTGTGGTTCATGGACAAGCCATCAGACACCGACACCGTGGTGAAGGAGATCGGCACGGCCTGTTCGCTGGCCACGCCCAAACGTGCCGCATCGGCCTGCGGTCCTAGCGACATGGAACAAGGCGTGGTTTCGCCATGTTGGCTGACGATGCCGACCAGGGGTTTACCAAAATCGGACTCGGCCATGCCCATAGCGCGCAAAAAAGCGCGGTGGGGTGTGCGGTCCATGCCCTCCACAATACGGGCGGATTTCAAGGGCGATGCAGGGTTGGCGGAAGGTTTAGGAGCGCTGGTCATGGGGGCTTTGAAAAAAAAGGTTGAGACTTTATAGCAGGCTGGCCTGCAGGCTGGCGCGCACGAAAGCCTGCACATCGCCCGCAAAACGCGCCTGGTCACTGGGCAAGTCCCATGCTTGGGCCGAGGCGAATTCGGCGGACTCAGGCCAATCGCCAAACTGCGCTTGCAAGGGCGCGGCCGGGTCATACTGCACCCGAGAGGGGGCTTGGGAGTCGATTTCGCCCAAGGCCACAACCAAGCGGCTCACCCGCAGCGGCCAGGCTGGGGCATTGAGCACGCACGCGCCGTGGGATCGACCCGCACGCGTCCATGCGTCTTGCGGGATTTGACTGAGCTGCCAGAGCTGATCCACGGCCACTTCGGCACTGCTCAACCACAGGCAGGCGCTGGGAAGGACGGGACAAATGAGCGTATTTCCGTTCAATGGCTCACGCAGCAGGTCACTGTTAAAGCCCGACAGTGCGCCATTGGGCGCTCGCGGCCTGACCACAACGCCCGACAAGCGCAGGCCCCGACCATCCAGGCATTCGCGCCGGGACATGTCGTCGATCATTACCTCGATCATGCGTTTGTGTGCGCCGTAGCTCAGACGCGGGTGAAGGGGCGTGGTGTCGTCGATGCGATCGGGCAAGGGCGGGCCAAATACCGCAATCGAGCTGGCGTAGATGAATCGCACCATCGCGCCACCCCGCGCGTGCTGTTGGCGGCACAGCTCCAATCCGGTCAAGCTGCCATGGAGATTCAGGCGCAAGCCAGCCTCATAGTTCTGCTCTGCAGCGCCGCTGACGATGGCGGCCAAATGAAAGACTCTGTCCACTGGCTCGGCCATCAGCGTGGCCCAAGTTTGCGGATTCGACAAGTCACCTTGAATGCAGCGAACATTCAGAGCGCGCCTAGAGGCCAAGTCACCATCGGGCAGGGAGACCCTGGGCAAGGTCAGGTCGGTCAGGGTCAGGCGGCACAGACCCTGGTCCACCCAGGGCAAGAGATGGCGTTGCAGCAGGTGTCGGGCTATGAATCCGCAAGCGCCAGTGACCAAGATGTGCATCATCTGAGGTGCTTGAGACGTTGAAAGGACGGGCAAGGAAAGAAGTTCAAGGCAAGAGTCTTTCGCGCAAATTTTTACAAAAATTTTGACCCCAAGAGGGCAAGCCGACATTAACCGGTAAAAAGGGGGCGGATCAGTCCAGCCGGAGACAGGGGCAGACCCCTGAGTTGGGCGCTGTCGCAAGGTTTACAACGCGCGCGTTTATCCCAAGAGGCAAGCGCGCTACTTGGGGCTACATTGGTGCCAGCAAACTTTGTCAAACGCTCATCTGAGGTCAGACCATGTACCCATCGCGTCAAGCCGTTCTCCATTCAAGCAAGCCGGCCTTCATCATGGCATCCACGGGGGAGAGCGTCACTTACGGTGAATTGGAGCAACGCAGCAACCGGCTGGCGCACCTGCTTCGCGCCCAGGGCCTGCAGCGCTTGGACCACTACGCGGTGTTCATGGAGAACAACAACCGTTTTATTGAAAGCTGTGTCGCCGGTGAGCGCACCGGCTTGTATTACACCTGCATCAACTCCTTCTTGACGGCGCAGGAGGTGGCTTACATCGTCAACAACAGCGAGGCCCAAGTGATGGTGACGTCGGTTTCGCGCTTGGCTGTGGCGCGCGAAGCTTTGTTGCAGTGCCCCAAAGTCAAGATGTGTTTGGTGGTGGATGCGGGTTCATCTTTGCCACCCAGCGACAGCCACGGTGGCTTGGTCTGGCGCGACTTTGCACAAGCCCTTGCTGACTTTCCGATCACACCGGTTTCGGACGAATTTGTCGGTACCGCCATGCTCTATTCATCTGGCACCACCGGGCGACCCAAGGGCGTTTTGCGGCCGCTGGAAGTGCAGCCGCCCAGCCATGTGATGCCGCTTTTTGCGTTCTTGAACAAGCTTTGGCAATGCGAAGAGGGCATGATTTACCTCTCGCCCGCGCCGCTTTACCACTCAGCGCCTTTGGCCAATGTGAGTATGGTGATTCGCGCTGGGGGCACGGCCATCATCATGGAGCACTTCGATCCCAAGCAGTATTTGTCGCTGATCGCAAAATACCGGGTCACGCATTCGCAACTGGTGCCCACCATGTTCAGTCGCATGCTCAAGCTGCCTGATGCCGAGCGACTGGCCTTTGATCTGTCGTCGCTGAAAATCGCGATCCATGCGGCGGCCCCATGCCCTGCACAGGTGAAAGAACAAATGATCGCCTGGTGGGGACCCATCATTCACGAGTATTACGGCGCGACCGAAGGGCTGGGCTTTGCGGCCTGTGACACGCCCGAGTGGCAAGCCCATCGCGGCACGGTGGGCAAGGTCTTGTTTGGCGAGTTGCATGTGCTCGATGAGCAGATGCAGCCTGTGCCCAAAGGCCAGTCCGGTGAAATCTGGTTCAAAGCGGGCGCGGCCTTTGAGTATTTCAATGACCCCGCCCGCACGGCCGAATCCCGTTCGGAGGATGGTTCAATGTGCACCGTGGGCGACATGGGCTATGTCGACGATGACGGCTTTCTGCACCTCACCGACCGCTCGACCTTCATGATCATCTCGGGCGGCGTCAATATTTACCCGCAAGAGTGCGAGAACCTGTTGGTGACACACCCCAAGGTGGCCGATGCGGCGGTCTTTGGGATTCCCAACGAAGACTTTGGAGAAGAGGTCAAAGCCGTGATCGAACCTGTGGCGGGCGTCACGCCCAGCCCCGAGTTGGCCCAGGAGCTGATGGCTTTCTGTGCGCAGAATCTGGCCCACATGAAATGCCCTAAATCGATCGATTTCACCGACCAGTTACCCCGACTGCCCACCGGCAAACTTTACAAGCGCGTGTTGCGCGACGCCTATTGGGCCGGACACAAGACGCGCATCGTGTGAAGACGGGCACCCATCCTCCTTTTTGAACGGAAAAAACGATGACACCAACCACCACGGGATTGCAGTTGCGCTCCCTCGTCAAAGCCAGCGGTGAGCTTGAACTGCGCTTGATCGATGAGCCCGTACCCACCCCTTCAGCGAACGAAGTCGTGGTGCGGGTCGAGGCCACGCCCATCAACCCCTCAGACATCGGCTTGCTCTTTGGTGCTGCGGATGTTGGCACACGTGCGGCTTTGGGCACGGCGAGCCACCCGGTCGTGACGATGCACATACCCGAGCGCTTGATGAAGAGCATGCAGGGCCGCTTGGACCAGTCCTTGCCCGTGGGCAACGAAGGGGCGGGCACGGTGGTGGCTGCGGGGTCTTCGGCTGCCGCGCAGGCTTTGCTGGGCAAAACCGTGGCCATGATCGGCGGCGGCATGTACGCCCAATACCGCTGCCTGGATGTGGGCAGTTGCATTGCCTTGGCGCCTGACGCCACGGCTGCCGATGGTGCGTCCTCCTTTGTCAATCCCCTCACCGCGTTGGGCATGGTCGAAACCATGCGCCGCGAGGGCCACAAGGCCTTGGTGCACACGGCCGCAGCCTCCAACCTGGGCCAGATGCTCAACCGCATTTGCCAAAAAGATGGCATTGCCTTGGTCAACATCGTGCGCAAACCTGAGCAAGCTGAACTGCTCAAGACCATGGGCGCACGCTATGTGTGCGACACCTCGCAAGCCACGTTCATGGCCGATCTGACCCAGGCGTTGGTGGACACGGGGGCCACCATCGCCTTTGATGCCACAGGCGGCGGCACCTTGGCTGGCCAGATTTTGACTTGCATGGAAGCCGCACTGAACCGCACGGCCACGGTCTACAGCCGTTACGGCTCCACCACCCACAAACAGGTGTACATCTATGGCGGCTTGGAAGTGCGTCCCACCGAGTTCAACCGCAATTTTGGCTTTGCTTGGGGCATGGGCGGCTGGTTGCTGTTTCCCTTCTTGCAGCGCATCGGCGAAGCCGACGCCCAAAAACTGCGCAACCGCGTGTCTGCCGAGCTGAAAACCACTTTTGCCAGCCATTACACCCAACACATCACCTTGACCCAGGCTTTGGACCTGGACGTGATGGCCGCGTACACCCAGCGCGCCACCGGCAGCAAGTACCTGATCACGCCGCATGTGCTCTGACGTGCACAGACCATTGACCTGAATTGAATCGATCGCCTCAAGGATTTTCTATGCGTACATCTCGACTTCTCCAATGTTTGCTCGTGGCCTTGGCCGTGTCATGGTCTCCATTCAGTCAGGCGCAGGCTTGGCCCTCCAAGCCCATCAAATGGATCATTCCCTATACGCCGGGCGGCATCACTGACAACGCCACCCGCATGGTGGTGCAAAAGGTGCAGGAGCAAACCGGCTGGAACATCGTGGTGGAGAACAAACCCGGTGCCAACTCGATCTTGGGCGCCGACTTGGCGGCGCGGGCCGCGCCGGACGGCTATACCTTTTTGACCGTGATCGGCGCGCACGCGGCCAACGCCACCTTGTATGCGGGCCGGCTCCCCTATGACGTGGTGAAAAGCTTTGCACCAGTCTCGCTGGTGGGCATTGCCCCTCTGGTCATGGTGGCGAACAACAATTTGCCCTTCAAAGATGTGAAGGAGCTGGTGGCTTATTCCAAAGCCAACCCAGGCAAAGTGGCTTTTGGATCTTCTGGGGTGGGCGCTGCAGCCCATTTGACGCAAGAATTGTTGAAGCAAGTGACCGGCGCCGACATGGTGCACGTGCCCTACAAAGGCACAGCCCCCGCATTGAGTGACTTGATGGGCGGCAGCCTGCAGGTGTTGACCGACACCGCCAGTGCCATGATGCCCCATGTGCGCAGCGGCAAGGTCAAGCCGATCGCCGTCTTTGCCAATAAACGGGTCTTGGGCGCTTCCGAAGTCCCCACGGTGGTGGAGGCCGGAGGCCCTGCGATGGAAGGCTCCACCTGGGTCTTGTTCTTGGCCCCTGC
>CANFMK010000134.1 GCA_947448325.1 Comamonadaceae bacterium | reverse complement strand
TGTGGCGGCGGGGTTGAGCTCGCCGCTGCGGTGGATGTTGCCGTGTTCGCGTGCCACCACCTCGGCCAGTTCGCGGCAGTCCACCGGCATGCGCAGGCGTTGGGCCAAGTGGTGCAGCAAGCGCACGCTGCGCTGCTCGTGGCCGATGTGACGCGGCAGCTCGGCCACCGGCGTGGTGCCTTTGCCCAGGTCGTGGCACAGGCAGGCCACGCGCACCGCCAAGGGTTGCTGCAGTTGCGCGCTCATGTCCAGCACCATCATCAGGTGCACGCCGGTGTCGACCTCGGGGTGGTATTCGGGGCGCTGGGGCACGCCCCACAGGCGATCCACTTCAGGGAGCAGCACCTTCAGCGCGCCGCAGGCGCGCAGCACTTCGAACATGCGCGAGGGCTTTTCACTCATCAGGCCGCGCGCCAACTCTTGCCAGACCCGCTCGGGCACCAGGTGGTCCACTTCGCCGCTGTGCACCATCTCGCACATCAAGGCCAGGGTTTCGGGGGCGAGCGTGAAGTCAGAGAAACGCGCCGCAAATCGCGCGACGCGCAAAATGCGCACCGGGTCTTCTCTGAACGCCGGCGTCACGTGGCGCAGCACTTTGCGCTGCAAGTCTTGCAGGCCGCCATGGGGGTCTTGCAGATGCGCTTGAATCAGCTGGGCTGAAGGGGCGTCCTGCATCCACTCGGCAGCCACGGCCATGGCGTTGATGGTCAGGTCGCGCCGGGCCAGGTCTTCTTCGAGGGTGACTTCGGGCGAAGCCTGTACCGCAAAGCCTTTGTAGCCGCGCGCGGTTTTGCGTTCGGTGCGGGCCAGGGCATATTCTTCCCGTGTGACCGGATGCAAAAACACCGGAAAGTCTTTGCCGACCGGCAAAAAGCCCTGCGCCACCATGCCCTCGGGTGTGCTGCCCACCACCACCCAGTCGCGGTCCTGGACGGGCAAGCCCAGCAAAGCATCGCGAAGGGCGCCGCCGACGGCAAAGATCTGTTCAGTCATGCGCAGACACAGGGCGGCTTAAGGGTGCAGCCGAAACGGCTCTTCAAAGTCAATGAAGTCTTTTTCTGCCAAAGCCCCGTCGATCCAAGCCTTCACGCCGGGCAGGGCGCAGACGCGGTCCATGTAAGCCTGCACATCGGCGGGCACCGGCAGGGCGTAGGTTTTCAGGCGCATCACCACCGGGGCAAAGTAAGCGTCGGCGATGCTGAAATCGCCAAACAACATCGGGCCGCCATGTTCGGCCAACAGGCCGCTCCATAGGGCGGTGATGCGCTGCAGATCGGCACGCACGGCGGGTTTGTCGCGCAGAGCCAGTGCGCCCACCTCGGGCAGGTGCGCTTCGATGTTCATTGGGCAAGCGCTGCGCAGGCCGCCAAAGCCGCTGTGCATTTCTGCGCAGACGCTGCGGGCGCGGGCACGCGCTGGTGCGTGGGCGGGCCACAGCTTTTTTTCGGGAAAGGTTTCAGCCACATACTCGGCGATGGCCAAGGTGTCCCACACCGCCAAACCGTCGTGCACCAGTACCGGCACCTTGCCCACGGGGGTGATGTCTTTCAACCCGGCTTTGAAGGTGGAGGTGCTGTCAAAGCTGTCAAACCGCAGCATGACTTCTTCAAACGCAATGCCCGCTTGGCGCAGCAGCACCCCAGGCCGCATGGACCACGAAGAATAGTTTTTGTTGCCGATGTAAAGCTGGATCATGTGCTGTCCTTTCCCTGAAGACAGTACATGATAAAGCGGTGTGCAGGTGAGGGCGCCGAGGTTCAGCGCCCCGAGGTTTGTCGCATCCGGCTGAGTTTGCTGCGCGGACCCTTGGCGCCCAAATAGCCCGGCGCCACACCGGCCAAGGATGCGGGCTGTATGCCCAGGGCTGACAGGCCCGGTTGCTGTGGCGTGGCCACGTTGTCCACTTGCATGGAGCGCAGGTTGTCGCGGCTCATCAGGGGTTGGCCGGGAGCCAGTTCCATCAGCGCCGCTTGCAACCAGCCCAGGGCATAGGGGATGCCAAAGACCGGGCGCCCTTGGCCCTGGTTCACACCGGCCCAGCGCCCGGCGCTTTGCACCAACTGCGCCAAGGTGAACACCTCGGGGCCGCAAATTTCGTAGGTTTGGTCCACCGTGTGAAAGTCTTGCAGGCAATGCACCACCGCCTGCGCCACATCGCCCACCCACACGGGTTGAAAGCGGGTGTCCGCGCCCGCCAACGGCATCACGGGGAACACCGCTTGCAGTTGGGCAAAGACGTTCATGAATTTGTCTTCCGAGCCAAAGATCACGCTGGGCCGCAGCACGGTCAAGTCCAGCCCTGCGCTGTGCAACACCGATTCGCCGCCGGCTTTGCTGCGCTGGTAGAGCGATGGGCCATCGCTGGCGGCGCCCAAAGCGCTGATGTGCACCAAGCGGTGCACCCCGGCGTGGCTGCAGGCGCGCGCGATGGTGCGTGCCAATTGCACATGGGCGTGCTGAAAGGCCGCCGCGCTGCCGTGCAAGATGGCCACCAAGTTGACCACCGCGTCGTGGCCCTGCATCAGTTGTTGCAGTTGTGCGGGGTCATGGATGTTGGCTTCCACCACCGTCAGTCGGGGCAGGCTTTGCACCGCGGCGGCATTGACTGCGCGGCGTGTGGGCACGGTCATGTGCACACCCAAGCGGGCCAGGTGCTCACACACATGGCGACCCACAAAGCCGGAGCCGCCCAAAATCAAAACGCGTGAGATGTTCATGTACCAGCCTTGAGGAAAACCATGCAGGGATGATACGTCCTTGGCCACCGCTTGGCGGTGGTTCGGCGTGCCGTGCTCAGTGAGCGCTCAAACCCTGTACCGCTTGATGCATGGCTTCTTGCGCTTGCGCAAGGATTTGGCTGCGCCAAGCGTCGGTGTCGGTGTAGAAAGCGTCCATCAAATCTTGCTTGATTTGCGCTTTTTGCGCCGCCGGGGCTTCGGGGTGCTGGTGCAGCCAGTGGTCGGCGCGCAGCGCCATCATGACCTGCTCCATCGGCTGGGTGCCGTACTCCATGGCCAAGCCGGTGTACTCGGCTTGGGGGCATTCTTGGTAGGCCGAACTCCACATCAGCCCCGTCAGAAACGCCGAGGTGGAGCTGCCGTCGTAAATGGACGTGACGTTCGGCCCCCACCACGCACGGGCGCGCTGCAGGGCGGCCGCGTCATCGGCGCAGGCGAAAATGCGTTCCCCCACGCCGCTTGGACCCAAGCCGGTGTGCAGGTCGATCCAGGCCAAGCGCTGGGCCTGCTGGCCGTGTTGGCGCAGCACTTGGCGCAGGGTCTGGTTGCTCCAGGTGGGCTCAGTGCCGCCAAAGAACAGACCGTCAGGGTACTGGTGTTGGCCGCGCGTCACCGCCGCCTGCAGACCCACCATGCCATGCTGGGCGATGTAATCCAAGGTGGCTTGTTGGTTAGCGGCATTGGGCGGCCAGACCTGAGGCAACAGCAAGGGCTCGACCTGGCCATAAGCCTCATTCAAAGGCAGGGGCTTGCTGAAGTCTTGGAAATTGCGGTTCAGGTCCACGTTTTCGTGGGTCACGCGGCGTACATGCGAAAACCCAAAGGGGTTGAGGGCATGGATGTACAGCACCGCCACTTTGTGCGCCCGGGCGGCAGTGCGCCAGGTGCTGTCTTGCAGCGCGTTCACTTGGACGCCGCTGCCGCAATAGCCTTCCACGCCATGGCAGGCACTGGAGACAATCAAAAGGTGCTTGGCATCTGCCGGGCCGTCCAACGCCACGTCCATGGCCATGGTTTCGCCGTCGCGCCCAAGCAGGGGGTGTATGTGAGACTCGACGTGCAAACCAGCTGCCTCAGCGGCTTGCAAGAATTTTTCACGCGCTTGGGCGTAGCTGCTGGAAAATGGGGAACTCATGCGAGCGTGACCGCTTCAGGCTTTGTGCGACGCGGCCAACCACTGCGTCGCCAACTCGACCCAGTAGGTGCCGCCCAAAGGAATCAAGTCGTCGTTGAAGTCGTAGCTGGGGTTGTGCAAGGTGCAAGGGCCGCCGCCGTGGCCCATGTGGCGATGGGTGCCGTCGCCGTTGGAGATGAACACGTAGGCCCCGGGCTTGGCTTGCAGCATGTAGGAAAAATCTTCGGCGCCCATGGTGGGTTCTTGCGGCAAGACGTTGGCCTCGCCCACGATGCCCTGCATCACGCGCCGAGCAAAGTCGGCTTCGGCCGGGCTGTTGATGGTGGGTGGGTAATTGCGCTCGAACTCGAATTCGCATTCGGTGTCAAAGGCTTCGCAAATGTTCTTGGCGATTTGGCGCATGCGGGTTTCGATCAAATCGAGCACCTCGATGCTGAAGGTGCGCACCGTGCCTTGCAATTCGCAGGAGTCGGGGATCACGTTGGTGGCTTCGCCGGCGTGGATCATGGTCACCGAGATCACGCCCGCGTCCACCGGCTTTTTGTTGCGGGTGATGATGGTCTGAAAGCCCTGCACCATTTGGCAGGCCACTGGCACCGGGTCCACCCCGGTGTGCGGCATGGCGGCGTGACCGCCTTTGCCCCGCAAGGTGATTTTGAATTCGTTGCTCGAAGCCATGACGGGGCCTGCGCTGACTGCGAAAGTGCCGACTTCGCCGCCGGGCCAGTTGTGCATGCCAAACACAGCTTCCATTTTGAATTGCTCAAACAAGCCGTCTTTGATCATCTCGCGGGCGCCGCCTCCGCCTTCTTCGGCGGGTTGGAAGATGGCGTACACCGTGCCGTCAAAGTCGCGGTGCTTGGCCAGGTGCTGCGCGGCGGCCAGCAGCATGGCGGTGTGGCCGTCGTGGCCGCAGGCGTGCATCTTGCCCTGGTGTTGGCTGGCGTGGGCGAAGGTGTTGAACTCCTGCATCGGCAAGGCGTCGATGTCGGCGCGCAGGCCCACACCCCGGCCGCAGGCCCCACCATCGCGCCCGTGGATGATGCCGACCACGCCGGTGGTGCCCATGCCCCGGTGGATCGGGATGCCCCAATCGGTCAACTGCTTGGCCACCACGTCGGCGGTGCGCACTTCTTCAAAGCACAGCTCGGGGTGGGCGTGGATGTCTTTGCGAATGGCCGCAATGCCAGCGGCGTCGGCGAGGATGGAGTCGTTGAGTTTCATGGCTACAGTCTAGCCAGAGTCCTGCCAAGTTGCCATCTCCCTCTTGCGCGTAGGGGACATTCGGGTTGGCATGTCCTTGGGGCGCGCAAAGAAGTCTTGAAAATGACCGAAAATGCGCGATCAATCATTGCTTTCAGGTGGCGCACCATGACCGAATTGATGGCGGAAACGGCCTTGTTGGATTCCTCGGGAACGGCCACTGTGCGCGGTGCTTGTCCGCACGACTGCCCCGACACCTGCGCCCTGCTGACCACGGTGGAGAACGGCCGCGCCACCCGGGTGCAAGGCAATCCGGCGCACCGCCCCACCGATGGCGTGCTGTGCACCAAGGTTTCGCGCTATGCCGAGCGCACCTACCACCCTGAGCGCCTGCTGACCCCCTTGAAGCGCAACGGCCCCAAAGGCGCGGGTCAGTTTGTACCGGTGAGCTGGGACGAGGCTTTGGACGACATCGCCGCCAAACTCACATCGATCGCGAAAGACCACCCTGAAGCGGTGCTGCCCTACAGCTACGCCGGCACCATGGGGCAGGTGCAGGGCGAGGCCATGGCGGGGCGGTTTTTCCACCGCTTGGGCGCGTCTTTGCTGGACCGCACCATTTGTGCATCCGCTGGCGCCGAGGCGTTGACGCAAACCCTGGGCAACAAGGTGGGCATGAAGGTGGAATTTTTTGCCGAGTCCAAACTCATCCTCATCTGGGGCAGCAATTCCATTGGGTCCAATTTGCATTTTTGGCGGCTGGCCCAAGAGGCCAAGCGCCATGGCGCCAAGCTGGTGTGCATCGACCCACGCAAAAGCGAAACCGCCGACAAATGCCAGGTGCACCTGGCGCTGCGCCCGGGCACCGATGCGGCGCTGGCCCTGGCCTTGATGCACGAGTTGATCGTGCACGACTGGCTGGACCACGACTACATTGCCCAATACACCAGCGGCTGGGACGCGCTGCGCGAGCGCGCTTTGCAATGGCCACCCGAACGCGCAGCCCAGGTCTGCGGCCTGGACGTGGCACAGATCACCGACCTGGCGCGTGACTGGGGTAACACAAAGCCCGCGGCCATTCGTTTGAACTACGGCATGCAGCGGGTGCGCGGCGGCGGTAATGCGGTGCGTGCCATTGCCTGTTTGCCCGCGCTCACGGGAGCTTGGCGGCACCGCGCAGGCGGCGTGCTGCTCAGCAGCTCCGGCCATTTTCCGGTGCAGCGGGCGGCTTTGCAGCGCCCCGATTTACTCGGCGCGCGCCAACCCCGCACCGTCAATATGAGCACGATCGGCGACGACTTGCTGCGGCCGTCCTCAGCGGCCTTTGGACCAGCGATTCAAGCGCTGGTGGTCTACAACAGCAACCCGGTGGCGGTGGCCCCCGAGTCGGGCAAGGTGGTGCAGGGCTTTGCCCGCGAAGACCTGTTCACCGTGGTGCTGGAGCATTTCCAGACCGACACGGCTGACTACGCCGACTACATCTTGCCCGCCACCACCCAGCTGGAGCATTGGGACATTCACACCAGCTACGGCCACACCGATGTGCTGCTGAACCGCCCCGCCATCGCCCCGGTCGGCCAGGTCCGCAGCAACACCGACATCTTTCGGGCGCTGGCCGCGCGCATGGGTTTTGACGAGCCCTGTTTTGCCGACGACGACCTGGCGCTGTGCCGCACTGCGTTGGGCGATCAGGTTGACTTTGCGCAACTGCTGGACCAGGGCTTTGCTTCCCTGCCTGTGCCCGATGCACCATTTGCCCAAGGCGGATTTCCCACGGCGTCGGGGCGCTGCGAGTTTTTCAGCGCGCGTTTGGCAGCGCAAGGGCAAGATGGCCTGCCTGACCACCTGCCCAATTACGAGGTGCCCGCAGGCGGCGACCGTTATCCGCTGGCCATGATTTCGCCACCGGCGCGCAACTTTTTGAACTCCAGCTTCGTCAACGTCACCAGCTTGCGCGCGGTCGAGGTGGAGCCGCTGCTCGAAATCCATGCGCAGGACGCCCAGGTCCGGGGCATCGCCAACGGTGAAGTCGTCAAAGTCTTCAATGACCGAGGCGAGTACCACTGCAAAGCCCAGGTCAGTGAGCGCGCAAGGCCCGGCGTGGTGCACGGCTTGGGCATTTGGTGGCGCAAATTCGGCTTGAACGGCACCAATGTGAACGAACTCACCAGCCAGCACCTGACCGACATGGGCCGCGCCCCTGTGTTTTATGACTGCGCAGTGCAGGTGGCCCGTCTGGGATGAGAACGGGCTCAATTGCAGAGCTCAATGAACTGGAACTGAATTGAACCATGGCGGACATTGAAATTCAGCGCAACCACGGCCTGGACTGGGCCGGCGCACAGGCTTTGGCCCAGTCATGGCGAGCGCAAGCTGAAAGCGATTGGGGCATGACCTGCACCCATACCCCCGGTGAGACCCAAGACCGCCTCACTTTTGAGCGCCCCGGCGCGCAAGGCGTGCTGCGTGTGGATGCGGTGCAGTTTGAGCTGCAGATCACGCTGGGTTTTTTGCTGCGCGCCTACAAAAACCAAATGGCCGAGAAAATCAACCGCAACTTGGACGAGGCCTTGGCCAGTTTGCGCTGAAAGCGTGACCTCGCTTCAAGCTTCAAGGCAAGTCTGGGTAGTTTTCTACCGCGTTGGCGGCCTTGGGACCCACGCTGCCCAAACGCGCTTTGAGCGATTGGGGTTGCCCTGTCAGCACGGCGGCGTAGTTGGTGGTGTTGGACAGCACTTTCTTGACGTAGTCCCGGGTTTCCTGAAACGGAATGTTCTCGGCCCAGGCCGCGCCCTCGAGCACGGGGCCGTTGCGCCAACTGCGCGGGCGGCTGGGACCGGCGTTGTAGGCCGCAGCGGCCATGGGCATGGAGCCGCCAAAGTCATCCAGTACCAGTTTGAGGTAGCCGGTGCCGATGGCGACGTTGACTTCATGGTCGTTGAGTTGCTCCACTGCAAAGCCCGTCAAACCGATTTTCTTGGCGGTCCATTTGGCGGTGGCGGGCATCACCTGCATGAGGCCGGCGGCGCCCACGCCGGAGCGTGCATCGCTCACAAAACGGCTTTCTTGGCGGATCAGCCCGTACACATACGCCGGGTCCAGCCCCACCGCTTTGGCTTTGCGCACCACGGTGTCGCGCAGCGGGGTGGGAAAGCGCTGCTCCATGTCGATCGCCACTGGGGTGCGGTCGCTGGTGTTGATGCAGCGGTCCCAGACCTGGCGCTGGCAAGCCAAGTCGGCGGCGGCCAGCAGATCGCGCTCGCTCATGCCCCCGGGGGTGTGCAAGTTGGTGGTGTAGTTCCATTCGCGGTTGCCCTCAACGCGCAGGCCCATGGCCATGGCG
>CANFMK010000133.1 GCA_947448325.1 Comamonadaceae bacterium | reverse complement strand
TGAAAAGCAATTTCTCATCAACCCGTTTGGCTTGCATTACAGCGAGGTCACTGCCAGCAATTTGGTCAAAATCAATTTGCAAGGCGAGGTGCTCGATGGCTCGCCCTACCCGGTCAACCCTGCAGGTTTCACCGTGCATGCCGCCATCCACGAGGGTGTGCCCGATGCGCATTGCGTGATGCACACCCACACCACCGCAGGTGTCGCTGTGGCCTGTTTGCAAGGCGGCTTGCAGCAAACCAATTTTTACTCCGCACAGCTGCATGACATGGTCGCGTACCACGACTTTGAAGGCATCACCATCCATGCCGACGAAGCGCCGCGCCTGCTGCGCAGCATGGGCCAAAAACCCGCTTTGATTTTGCGCAACCACGGTCTTTTGGCCTGGGGTCAGAGCTTGCCGCAAACGTTTGCGATTTTGTGGACCCTGCAGCGCGCGTGTGAAATCCAACTGGCCACCTTCAGCATGGGCGCGGCGATTCCCGTGTCCGAAGCGGTGGCGGCCCAATGTACGCGCGATGCGCTGCAGTTCAACCCCAACCATGGCGCGGGCCGTGATGTGTTCGATGCCTTGGTGCGCCAAGTGCACCGTGTCGATGGAAGCTACAACACATGAAAGTTTGCATTTACGGCGTGGGCGCCATTGGCGGTTGGCTGGGTGTGCATTTGGGACAAGCCGGTTGCACGGTCAGCGCGGTGGCGCGCGGGGCCACTTTGCAGGCTTTGCGCAGTCAAGGCCTGACGCTGCATCAAGGGGGTGCAACGCACACGGTACCGGTGCAAGCGTCTGATCGACCCGCCGACTTGGGGGTGCAAGATGTGGTGATCATCGCCGTCAAAGCACCGGCCTTGGCCCAAGTGGCGGCGCAGATGGCCCCGTTGTTGGGCCCCGAGACGGTGGTCTTTACCGCCATGAACGGTGTGCCCTGGTGGTTTTTGCATGGCTTTGGCGGCAAGGTGGCTGGTACGCGCTTGCACACCATCGATCCGGACGAAGCCATTGCGCAAGGCATCCCCGCGGCCCAGGTGTTGGGCGGTGTGGTGCATGCCAGTTGCGCGGTCGATGCGCCGGGGGTGATACGACATCACTTTGGCCATGGCTTGATCGTGGGCGAGCCTTCTGGTCACACCACAGCGCGCGCGCAAGCCTGGGTGGACGCTTTGACCCGTGCCGGGTTCGCCGCCACGCTGTCGCCGCACATTCAAAAAGACATTTGGTTCAAGCTGTGGGGCAATATGACGGTGAACCCCATCAGCGGCATCACCGGCGCTACCACCGACCTGATCTTGAATGACGACTTGGTGCGCGGCTTCATCTCCAGCGTGATGCTGGAGGCCAAAGCCATTGGCGAGCAGCTGGGCATTGCCATCGATCAGCAACCCGAAGACCGGCATGCCGTCACGCGCAAATTGGGGGCATTCAAAACGTCCATGCTGCAAGATGTGGAAGCGGGCAAAGGCATTGAACTCGACGCATTGGTCAGCGCCGTGCGCGAGCTCGGGCAATTGACCCAAGTGGCCACGCCGTTCACCGATGCTTTGCTGGGCTTGAGTCGCTTGCATGCCAGGGTGCGGGGACTGTACCCGGCACAATGACCGCATGACTTCTGAACGCAAAGCCCTGACAGCAACCGCTTTTGCCACCTTGCTGTTGGTCGCCTTCATGATGGGGGCGAATCATGTCGCGGCCCGTTTTGCGTTCAACAACGGTGTGGACGTGGTCACCGCCGTGAGTTGCCGCAGCGCGATCACCGCTTTCGTGGTGGGCGTGTTGTTGTGGCGGCAAAAAGCATCTTGGGCGACGAGCACGCGCGACAAAAAATTCTTGCTGTTCATTGGGGCACTCATTGCGGTGCAAAGCGTGTGTTTGTATTCGGCGGTGGCCCGTTTGCCCGTGGCCTTGGCGCTGTTGGCTTTCAACACTTATCCCTTGGCTACCGCTTTGTGGGCGCGGATTTTGTATGGACACCGGGCTGAGCGAGCGGTGATTTTGGCGATGCCTGTGATGTTGATCGGTTTGGCGATGGCGCTGGACGTGCTGGGCGCGGCTTCCGGTTTGGGGGCGGCGGCCCACTGGAGTCAAATTGGAGCGGGCATTGCTTTTGCGCTGGCGGCTTCGGCCACTTTTGGCTTGGCCATGGTCCTGACCCAGCATGAGGTGGGGGGCTTGGATGGTCGACTGCGCACCTTCTCCACCATGGGCTTGGTGGCGGTGTTTGCCATCTCTGGCGCATTGTCGCAGGGTGGTTTCCATTGGCCCACAGCCATGCCAGGGTGGTGGGGTTTGGGCCTGCTGACGTTCTTGTACGGGACCGCCTTCACCATCATGTTCACCGTGTTGCCTCGTTTGGGTGTGGTGGGCAATTCGGCCATCATGAATGTCGAACCTGTGTTCGCGCTGGTGTTGGCCTGGGCGCTGCTGGACCAGGCGATTGCGCCGATCCAAGTGGCCGGTGCGTTGCTGGTGGTGGCTGCGGTGATGTGGCTGGGACTGCGCAAGCGTTAAGCACAAGGCATTGGGGCTTAATCGGCACTCGCGTTCTTCAGTTGCAGGGCCTGGTCGTACAGGGTGTTTTTCGATTCACCGCTGATTTCTGCGGCCAGTTTGACGGCGGTCTTCAAGGGCAATTCAGGCAGCAACAGTTGCAGCACCCGCAGTCCATCACCCTGCGCCGTGGCAGCAGGCGCATCGTGAATCACCAGCACAAACTCGCCGCGTTGGCGCTCGGGTTTGGCCGCCAGCCATGCTGGCAATTCTGACGCTGCCAGGGTGTCAATGTTTTCAAACTGCTTGGTCAGCTCGCGCCCCACCGTGACGCGTCGCGGCCCCAAGACGCTCAAGGCTTGAGCCAGCGCTTCGATGCGGTGCGGCGCCTCCAGCAGCACGATGGCACGGGATTGGCTGGCCAATGTCTGCACCGCATGTTGGCGCTCGGCGGCTTTGCTGGGCAAAAAGCCGACAAACACAAAACCCTGGTCGCCGGTCATGCCAGAGGCACTCAAGGCGGTGGTGATGCTGCTGGCACCGGGCAGAGGCAAGACCCGAAAGCCAGCGCTGCGCACTGCCTCCACCAAGCGCGCGCCGGGATCGCTGATGGCGGGCGTACCGGCATCGCTCACATACGCCACCCGCTGGCCTTGGGCCAAGCGATCAACCACGCTTTGCGCCGCTTCGTGTTCGTTGTGTTGATGCAGCGCCAGCAGTTGGGCATGGCTGCGGTCCAAACCATAGGCGCGCAGCAGTTGCTGTGTGTGACGCGTGTCCTCGCAGGCAATCACATCACACAGTTGCAGGACGTGCAAGGCGCGCAAGGTGATGTCTGAAAGGTTGCCAATGGGGGTGGCCACCACATACAGTGTGTGTGTGGGGTGATGTTGGTGCGCGCTGGTGTCGTGCGCGGCAAGCAAGGCCCGTGACCACGCGTTTACCCCTGAGCTTGAAGTGGGCGATGGCGCTGGGGCAGCGGTCTGAGCAGAATCAGTCAAGGGAGGCAAAGTCAATGGAATTCCTCAATACAACGCAAACCACCAAGTCCAAAGGAGATGCCGCCGAAGAGGCGGCCTTGGCTTATCTGCAGGAGCATGGCTTGCGTTTGTTACAGCGCAATTATCGGACGCCTGGGCGGGGCGGCGGCGAAATTGATTTGATCATGCAATCGCCAGACGGCACCGTGGTGTTTGTCGAGGTTCGAAAACGCGCCAGTCGGTCTTTTGGTGGGGCGGCCGCCAGCGTGGGAGCCGTCAAGCAGCGGCGCATTGTTTTTGCGGCGCGCCAGTATTTGATGCGCTGGCGTCGCTTGCCACCTGCCCGCTTTGACGTGGTGGTCGTCGAAGCCGAGGGCTTGCAGTGGTTGCAAGCGGCTTTTGACGGGGGTGGTGTCTGAACGACGGCCGGCAGTGACACAGGGACGGGTTATCATCCGGGGCCATGTTAGACCTTCGCATTCAGCAGCATTTCATCGACAGCGCCGATTTGCAGTACCAAGCGGCAGAGCCTTTGGCCAAGCCGGTAGAGGCCGGTGTGCAAGCCTTGATGGCCTGCGTCACCAGCGGAGGCAAGGTTTTGGTGGCCGGCTGGGGCGGCACAGCCGCTTCGGCGCCTTATTTCGCCAGCTTGTTTGTCGGCGGCTTTGAGCGTGAGCGGCCCGAGTTGGCTGCGTTGGCTTTGTCCGCCGAGGGGGCCGCCTTGGTTGACGAGCAGGTCTTGGCACGCCAAGTGCGCGCACTGGGTCATATGGGCGATGTGCTGATGGTCTTGACCTGCACGGGTGACGAGAAGGTGTTGCAGCAAGCGGTGCAAGCAGCGCATCAGCGCGATATGACCGTGATGGCCTTGACCGGTAAAGGCGGCGGGGCATTGGCCAAGTTGCTGCGCGAGACAGATGTGCATGTGTGTGTGCCCCACGAGCGTGCGGCGCGAATTCGAGAAGTGCATCAACTGGTGTTGCATTGTTTATGCGACGGGGTCGATGCCCAGTTATTAGGTGAACAGGAGTTAAGTGAATGAGCAAATCTTTTCAAAATGTCATGGCCTCAACTTTGAGCGCCGCCGCCCTGTTGTCGGGTTTGTCGGCTTGCGCCCCTTTGATGATGGGTGGTGCGGTCATGACCGGCATGGTGGCGGTGGACCGCCGCACTTCAGGTATTCAGCTGGAAGACGAGGGCATCGAGCTGCGCACGGCACAAGGCCTGCGGCAGAACTTGGGTGAGAGCGCGCATGTCAATGTGACCAGCTACAACCGCCAAGTGTTGTTGACCGGCGAAGTGGCCACTGCGGCGCAAAAAGAGCTGGCTGACAAATTGGCGCAAAGCCAAGAAAACGTCAAAGCGGTTGCCAATGAATTGACGGTGCAAGCCGCCAGTTCCCTGACGCAACGCTCCAAAGACGCGATCATCACCGGGCAGATCAAGGCTTTGTTTGTGGATGCCAAAGACCTTCAGTCCACTGCCTTCAAAGTTGTGACCGAGAACAGTGTGGTCTTTTTGATGGGCCGAGTGACCAGCCGCGAAGCACAACGCGCCACCGACATCGCCCGCAGCGTCAGCGGCGTGACCAAAGTCGTGCGCGTGCTGGACGTGATTTCTGAAGAAGAGCTCAAGCGCTTGAGCGCACAGACCTCCGCCAAATAAGCGTTCAGCCTTGGGCAAAGCACTTGCTTTGCCCTGAAAAAATGCCTGCTTTGAAGCAGGCATTTTGCGTTCAGCGCAAGCGCTTGATCAAACTGGAGGTGTCCCAGCGGCGCCCACCCAGTTGCTGCACATCGGCGTAAAACTGGTCCACCAGTGCGGTGACGGGCAAGCGCGCGCCATTGCGTTTGGCTTCGTCCATCACCAAGCCCAGATCTTTGCGCATCCAGTCCACGGCAAAGCCAAATTCAAACTGGTCGGCCACCATGGTTTTGCCCCGGTTTTCCATTTGCCAGCTTTGCGCCGCGCCTTTGCTGATCACGTCCAAGACGGCGTTCATGTCCAGGCCCGCGTGCTGCCCAAAAGCAATCGCTTCAGACAAGCCTTGCACCAGTCCGGCGATGCAAATTTGATTCACCATTTTGGCCAACTGACCTGCCCCTGCATCACCCAGCAAGGTGAAGGCGCGCGAAAACGCCATGCCTACAGGTTTCACCTGCTCGAAGTGTGCGGCTTCGCCGCCACACATCACGGTGAGCATGCCGTTTTGCGCACCCGCCTGGCCGCCGGAGACGGGGGCATCGATAAAGGCCAGGCCCAGGCTTTGAGCGGTGGCGCTGAGTTCGCGGGCTACGCTGGCTGAGGCCGTGGTGTGGTCGACAAAAATGGCACCTTTCGCCATACCGGCAAAAGCCCCATCTGCGCCGAGCACCACGCCGCGCAAATCGTCGTCATTGCCAACGCAACAAAAAACGATTTCGGCTTGGGCTACGGCCTCGCGTGGGGTGGCTGCATGGTGGGCACCGCCAGGGGCATCGGCAAACTCGGTACACCAGGCCTGTGCTTTGGCGGCAGTACGGTTGTAAACCGTGACCTGATGGCCAGCGCGCGCCAAATGGCCGGCCATGGGGAAACCCATCACGCCCAGGCCCAAAAAGGCAACACGGCGGGCAGGCGTGGGTTCGTAGTTTTTGGTGTTCAAGCTGCTCATAAAGTGGCCTCGGAAGATTGGGTTGAAAATGCGAAGCCTGTAATTTAGCAGGTGGCACCCCATTGCGCAGACCCAAGTCGGCGCTCAGGGCGATCAAAGCGCCGGAAATCGAGCCAGGCTGCGCGCCGTGTGCGCCGAAATCTGGCCGCTTTGGCGCAGCCCTTGCAGACTTTGGTCCAGGGTTTGCATGCCCGCTTGCGCGCCCGTTTGCAGGACCGAATACAGCTGCGCTGTTTTGCCTTCGCGAATCAGGTTGCGCACAGCGGGTGTGGCGACCATCACCTCGTGCGCCGCGACACGGCCTGCGCCGTCTTGGCGTGGGCACAGGGTTTGCGCCACCACCGCCAGCAAAGCATCGGCAAGCAAGGTGCGCACCAGGTCTTTTTCTTCGGCTGCAAACACGTCCACCATCCGGTCCACCGCTTGCGGGGCGCTGGCGGTGTGCAACGAGGCCAGCACCAAGTGACCGGTTTCTGCTGCTGTCAAAGCCAGCCGGATGGTTGCCAAATCACGCAATTCGCCAATCAAAATCACGTCAGGGTCTTCGCGCAGAGCGGAGCGCAAAGCCGCTTCAAAGCTGTGCGTGTGCAGGCCCACCTCGCGCTGGTTGATCACGCATTGGTGTGGGCGGTGGACAAATTCGATCGGGTCTTCGATGGTCAGCAAATGCCCTTGAAGCGAGCGGTTGGCATGGTCCAGCAAGGCCGCGAGCAAGGTGGATTTGCCGCAACCGGTGGGGCCGGTGACCAAAATCAAACCGCTCGATTTCAGCGCCAATGTGTTCAGCAACGCAGGTGCTTGTAAATCGACCAAGCGCGGCACCTTGTCGGGAATGGCGCGCATCACGATGGCTGTGCCACGGTGTTGCTGAAAGGCATTGACCCGCCATCGGCCCCAGTCGGGGTGGGCAAAGGCAAAGTCGTCTTCCAGGCGCGTGGCAAAAGCGTTCCAGCGCTCAGCCGTCATGAGTTGCTGCAGCACCTGTTGAATTTGGCCGTTGCACCATGCCGGTGATGGCGTATTCAAAGCCCGCAGCACACCGTGGACCCTGACCATGGGCGGCAGGCCTGCCGAAAGGTGCAGGTCCGAAGCGCCCAGCGCCAGCGTTTGGCGTGCGAGTACCGCCCACTCTTGTGTGATCGTCATGTTGTCTCCCTGATGTGCGCCTGGGGTGACTCTGTGAATTTGGTACCCTTGCAAAGATTATGTCTGCCATTGCTGAAAATCTCCACCGCGTGCAAGCGCGCATCCAAGCGGTTTGCCAAGCCAATGACCGCGATCCGGCGGGCGTGCGTTTGCTGGCTGTGTCGAAAACCTTTGGCGCTGAAGCGGTGCGCCAAGCGCATGCGGCAGGGCAAACGGCATTCGGCGAAAACTACATTCAAGAGGGCGTGGATAAAATTTTGGCTTTGCAAGACTTGCCATTGGAGTGGCATTGCATCGGCCCCATACAAAGCAATAAAACCCGCTTGGTGGCCGCGCATTTTGATTGGGTGCATTCGGTGGACCGGTTGAAAACCGCCGAGCGACTGTCCGCGCAACGCCCGCCGGAGCTTGCGCCACTGCAGATTTGCATTCAGGTCAATATCGATGGCGGCGACAACAAGTCGGGTGTCTTGCCGGGTGAAGCCTTGGCCTTGGCACAAGCGGTGGCCGCGCTGCCTCGCTTGCAACTGCGCGGCATCATGACCATTCCGGAGCCTTATGAAGACCCTGAGCACACGCGGGCTGTGCATGCACAAGCCCATGCGCTGTGGCTGCAGTTGAAATCGCAGGGCCTGAACCTGGACACTTTGTCCATGGGCATGACCGCCGATCTGGAAGCGGCGGTGCAAGAGGGCAGCACCATGGTGCGTGTGGGCACCGCGATTTTTGGGCGGCGTTGAGCCGATTTAAAGGTCTTGCAGCGCGGCCTCAATCTGCGTTTGCACCAGCGTGGCATCGGCCAAAGCATTGGCCTGTAGCAAAGCCAGTTTGACCAGGAACAACTGGGCTTTGTCGGGGCCGGCTTGATCAATGGCGGTGGCGAGCGCGTCGTACACGGTTTCGAGGCCGTCGATGGTCAGGGCGTGGGGCGTGGTGGTCATGGTGTGGGCGGTCATTGCGGTAAGGCGGTGTGCAAAGCGGCTTGCAAGCGCTTGGCGTCCAGGGTCAGCCAGCGCGCGCAGATGTGCTGGTCCGGGCGCAGCAGGTAAGCGCCGCCGTTGGCGGGTATGCCGTAGCGTTGGCGCAGGTGGCCATCCGCGTCTTTGAGGTGCTGGTCCGCACCCTGCACCGGCTGCGCGGCACCCACAGCCGTCACTTTCAATGGCAT
>CANFMK010000132.1 GCA_947448325.1 Comamonadaceae bacterium | reverse complement strand
GTGCCGATGCGGGTGACCGGTGTTTGGCTGGCATGGGCGGCCTCCTTCACCGCCGCACTGTGCTGCGGTGGCGCGGTGAACACCAACTCATAGTCATCGCCACCGGTCAAGACAAACTCAAGCTGCGCAGCGCTTGGCAGATTCAACTGTGGCCCACAAGCCAGGAGCGGCAACGCCCATTCGGCTTGAAGGTCTGCGCCTACGCGACTTGCGGTGAGGATATGCCCCAAGTCGCCCAGCAGGCCGTCGCTGATGTCCGCCGCAGCCGAGGCCACACCCCGCAAAGCCGTGCCCAGAGCGACGCGGGGCGAAGGCCGCTCCATGCGCGATCGGGTGGCTGAGAACACCGCTTCAGGCACTGATAACCGGCCGCGAAATACTTCCAGTGCCACGCGCGCATCGCCCAGCGTGCCACTGACGTAAATATCGTCACCGACCTGCGCATTGGAGCGCAACAGCGCTTGACCCGCAGGCACCTCGCCCATCACGGTGATGTTGATGTTCAGCGGCCCTTGCGTGGTGTCGCCACCAATCAGCTCACAATCAAAAGTGTCCGCCAAAGCCCACAGTCCTTGCGCAAAGCCAGACAACCAGACCTCGTCCACGCGCGGCAGCGTCAAGGACAACAAGAAGGCCCGAGGCTTGGCGCCGCAAGCGGCCAAATCACTCAGATTCACCGCCAAGGCTTTGTGGCCCAAGTCAACGGGGCTCACTGTTGAGAGAAAGTGACGGCCCTCGACCAGCGAATCTGTCGAGAAAGCCATGTGCATACCAGGCGCAGCGTTCAACAACGCACAGTCGTCACCCACCCCTAAAACGGCATGGCGCGCAGGACGCTTAAAGTAACGTGCGATCAGATCAAACTCACCCATGGCCCAAGCTTAACCGCAAAGTTTCGCGCAAACTCGGCTCAGTGCAGGGTGCGAGAGGTCGTGGTTTGGCCGCGTGCTTCTAAAACGAAGAGGGGCACAGGAACGTCAAACCGGTGCCCGTCCGCTGCCACAAAAAAGAAACTGCCGTGCATGGTCCCGTGCGGTGTGAGCAGACGAGAACCGCTGCTGTACTGAAACGACTCGCCAGGGTTGAGCAGCGGTTGTTGGCCGATCACCCCCAGCCCTTTGACTTCATCCGTGTGGCCTTGGGCATCGTTGATGATCCAGTGCCGGGAAATCAATTGCGCAGGAACCGAACCCGTGTTGGTGAAGGTCACGGCGTAGGCGAATTGGTAAACACTTTGCCCGGCTTCTTCGGTGCAAGACAGGTAGGTGGGCGTGGCTTCAATGTGGAATTGGTAGGTCGGCATGCCTGCATGGTAACTGCGACAATATCGGCATGAGCACCACTTACAGAATTGCCCCTTCTATTTTGTCGGCTGATTTCGCCCGTTTGGGTGAAGAGGTTCGCAGCGTCATTGCCGCAGGCGCGGATTGGATTCACTTCGATGTGATGGACAACCACTATGTGCCTAACCTGACGTTCGGCCCCATGATTTGCCAGGCCTTAAAGCCCCATGCCCGCACGGCCGCTGGCGTGGCGGTGCCGATCGATGTGCATTTGATGATCTCGCCGGTCGACGCCCTGGCGGCTTCATTTGCCGAGGCGGGTGCCGACTTGATCAGTTTCCACCCCGACGCCAGCGCGCATGTGCACCGCAGCGTGCAGGCCATCAAAAGCAAAGGCGTCAAAGCCGGCTTGGTCTTCAATCCGGCGGAATCGCTGGATGTGTTGGAGTGGACGATTGACGAGATTGATCTGATTTTGATCATGAGCGTCAACCCTGGTTTTGGCGGCCAAAGTTTCATCGACTCTGCTTTGCGCAAGGTCGAGCAGGCACGGCAATGGATCGAACGCAGTGGGCGCGACATTCGACTCGAAGTCGACGGCGGCATCAAGGCCGACAATATTCGCCGCGTGGCCGACGCGGGCGCCGACACTTTTGTCGCGGGCAGCGCCATTTTTGGCAAGCCCGATTACAAGGCGGTGATCGACCAAATGCGAGTGGCTTTGGCTTGAAGCTTGATCGCCCCATGCGTTTGACCGCGGCCATCGTCGACTTGGACGGCACGATGGTGGACACCTTGGGCGATTTTGAGGTGGCCTTGAACCGCACCTTGGCTGATTTGGATTTGCCCCGGGTCAGCCGCGCCCTGGTGGAGCGCACTGTGGGCAAAGGTTCAGAGCATTTGATTGTGTCTGTGCTGCAGCATCAATTGGCCTTGCCAGAGGTCGGCGCTTGTGCCGGGCGCAGCGCCCAGTCTTTGTACGAAGCGGCCTGGCAACGCTACCAGCACCATTACTTGGCCATCAATGGCCAGTTTGCCGATGTCTATCCTGGCGTCACCGAGGGCCTGGCGAAAATGCGCGAAGACGGTTTAAGACTGGCGTGTTTGACCAACAAGCCGGTGTCCTTTGCCCGAACCTTGTTGGCGCGCAAGGGCCTGCACGTTTTTTTTGAACATGTTTTTGGCGGCGACAGCTTTGAACGGAAAAAGCCCGACCCCATGCCGGTACTCAAAACCTGCGAAGCATTGGGCGTCAACCCTGCACAGACCTTGATGGTGGGCGACTCCAGCAATGACGCCCTGGCGGCCCAAGCGGCGGGGTGTCCGGTCATTTTGCTGCGCTACGGCTATAACCATGGCCAATCCGTGGATGCGGTGGCGGCCGATGGCCATTTGGACGATTTGACCCAGTGGCCATCCTGGTACCGGACGTGGCTGGCGGCTTAAAGTCGCCGCCCAACGCCCCTTCATCGTTTGGTACACTGGAGCCACTATGTTCTTGCATTCCCTCTTGCGAATCTACAGCCAGCCAGGCCCATCGGGCCGGGGAGCCTGGCCCTGGCGTAAGCCAGTCTTTTGATTCGCAACGCGGTCCTTTGGCCGCAGTCAGCGCCCTCCACAATGGCGGGTATTTGGATGGAATGACAGCTGTGGCACGCCGAGGGGTTGATGCACAGCGCAACGGAGGCGATAGCCGTGATCACCGAATTGGAATTTAAAAGCCTGACCAGTCAGGGCTTCAACCGCATCCCACTGATGCTGGAAGCTTTTGCCGATCTGGAAACCCCTTTGTCTCTGTACCTCAAGCTGGCGCACAGCGATGGCGGTGGGGCCAACAGCTTCTTGCTGGAGTCCGTGGTGGGCGGTGAGCGCTTTGGCCGCTACAGCTTCATCGGCTTGCCTGCCCGCACGTTCATCCGCGCTTCAGGATTCGGTGCACAAGCCCAATCCGAGGTGGTGAAAGATGGCGTGGTCATCGAGACCGTCACTGGCAATCCACTGGACTTCATTGAGCAGTACCAACAGCGATTCAAGGTGGCTTTGCGCCCTGGCTTGCCGCGTTTTTGCGGTGGTTTGGCGGGTTACTTCGGCTATGACGCGGTGCGCTACATCGAGAAAAAACTCGAAAATTCTTGCCCCCCCGACACCTTGGGCACGCCCGATATATTGCTGTTGCAGTGCGAAGAGTTGGCGGTGATCGACAACCTTTCGGGCAAGCTGTATTTGATTGTTTACGCGGACCCCCAAGCTCCTGAGGCCTATGCCAAAGCCAAAAAGCGGCTGCGTGATTTGAAAGAGCAGCTCAAGTACTCGGTCAGTGCGCCAGTCGTCAAAGCGACCCAGGCCTACCCTGCTGAGCGGGATTTCGCCAAAGAAGATTATTTGGCGGCTGTGGTTCACGCCAAAGAGCTGATCGCGGCGGGCGACTTCATGCAGGTGCAGGTAGGCCAGCGCATCAAGAAGCGCTACACCGAAAGCCCGCTCTCTTTGTACCGGGCGCTGCGTTCGCTCAACCCCAGTCCGTACATGTATTTCTACAACTTTGGCGACTTTCATGTGGTGGGCGCGAGCCCGGAGATTTTGGTGCGCCAAGAGCGCACCGAAGAGGGCACCAAGGTCACCATCCGGCCGTTGGCGGGGACGCGGCCACGCGGTGCCACACCTGAGAAGGACAAGGCCGCTGAGCAGGAGTTGATCAACGACCCCAAAGAGCGTGCAGAGCATGTGATGCTGATCGACTTGGCGCGCAACGACATTGGCCGGATTGCGCAAATCGGCTCGGTCAAAGTCACCGAAGCCTTTGTGGTGGAGCGCTACAGCCATGTGATGCACATCGTCAGCAACGTCGAGGGCCTGTTGAACGAGGGCATGACCAATATGGATGTGCTCAAAGCCACCTTCCCTGCGGGCACTTTGACGGGCGCACCCAAGGTGCATGCCATGGAGTTGATCGACCAACTCGAACCCACCAAGCGCGGCCTGTATGGCGGTGCATGTGGGTATTTGAGCTATGCCGGGGATATGGATGTGGCCATCGCCATTCGCACGGCGGTGATCAAAGACCAGATGCTCTACGTGCAAGCGGCCGCAGGTGTCGTTGCCGATTCGGTGCCTGAGATGGAGTGGCGCGAAACCGAACACAAAGCCCGCGCCCTGCTGCGTGCCTGTGAGTTGGTGGAAGAAGGCTTGGAGTGAGCATGTCGAAAAAAATCAAACTCCTCATGGTCGACAACTACGACTCATTCACTTTCAACATCGTGCAGTACTTTGGCGAGTTGGGCGCTGAGGTTGAGGTTTTTCGCAACGATGAAATCACACTCGCAGGCATCGCTGAGCGCGCGCCAGACCGGTTGGTGATTTCGCCTGGCCCCTGTTCGCCCGCGCAGGCGGGGATCTCGGTGGCTGCGATCCAGCACTTTGCAGGTCAATTGCCGATTTTGGGCGTCTGCTTAGGGCATCAAAGCATTGGCGCGGCATTTGGCGGACAGATCGTTCGCGCGCAAGAACTCATGCATGGCAAAACCAGTGTCATCACCACCACGCAAGAAGGTGTCTTTGCCAACTTGCCAAGCCAATTCACGGTCAACCGTTACCACTCCTTGGCGATTGAAAAGTCCAGTTGCCCGCTGCAACTGAAAGTGACCGCTTGGACCGATGATGGTGAAATCATGGGCGTGCGGCATACCGAGCTGGATATCGAGGGTGTCCAGTTTCACCCTGAATCGATTTTGACGGAGCATGGCCATGCCATGCTGAAAAACTTTCTGGTGCGACCCTGAAAAGGGGGTCGCCGCCATTTGAGCAAGGAACTTTCATGCCCATCACGCCTCAAGAAGCATTGCAACGCACCATCGAGCACCGTGAAATTTTTCACGACGAAATGCTCAAAATCATGCGCATGATCATGCAGGGCGAACTCTCGCCGGTCATGACGGCGGCCTTGATCACGGGACTGCGGGTTAAAAAAGAAACCATCGGTGAAATTACGGCGGCCGCGCAAGTGATGCGTGAGTTTTCGACCAAAGTGCATGTGGCCAATCCGGAGCATCTGGTGGACATTGTGGGCACTGGCGGAGACGGTTCGCACACCTTCAATATTTCCACCTGCGCCATGTTCGTGGCGGCTGCAGCGGGCGCCAAAACCGCCAAGCACGGCGGCCGCAGCGTGAGCAGCAAATCAGGCAGCGCCGATGTACTGGAGAGTTTGGGGGTCAACATCAACCTCTCGCCTGAGCGCATTGCCCAATCGATTGCGCAAGTAGGCATCGGTTTTATGTTTGCGCCGAACCACCATCCGGCGATGAAAAATGTCGCCCCGGTGCGCAAAGAGTTGGGCATCCGAACCATCTTCAACATCTTGGGTCCTCTGACCAATCCGGCCAGCGCGCCGAATATTTTGATGGGGGTGTTTCACCCCGACTTGGTCGGCATCCAGATCCGTGCCCTGCAACGTTTGGGCGCTGAGCACGCGGTGGTGGTCTACGGTCGCGACGGCATGGACGAGGTCAGCCTGGGGGCTTCCACACTGGTGGGCGAGTTGAAAAACGGCCACATCACCGAGTATGAAATTCACCCCGAAGATTTCGGCATGGCCATGGCCAGCAACCGCGCCTTGCGCGTGGAAACACCCGAGCAGTCCATGGCCATGCTCAAAGGGGTGTTGGCCAATGAGGACGGCGCTGCCAAAGACATCGTGTTGTTGAATGCGGGTGTGGCGCTGTATGCGGCCAATGTGGCCCCGACCATGAAAGAAGGCGTGGCCATGGCGCGCCAAGCCATTGCTTCGGGCGCAGCGCAGACCAAGCTGGCGCAATTGATTGCATTTACCCAACAAGAAAGTGCGGCCGCATGAGCGATATCCTGAACAAAATCGTTGCTGTCAAACGCGAAGAAGTGGCCGCAGGTCTGCAGCGCAAATCTCTGCAAGCGATGCGCGCAGATGCCGAGAGCCGTGTTTTAACCAGAGACTTTATCGGCGCGATGCGCGCGCAGATTGCTGCTGGACGCTCTGCCGTGATTGCCGAGGTGAAAAAAGCCAGTCCTTCCAAAGGCGTTTTGCGTGCTGATTTCATACCTGCCGACATCGCGCAAAGCTATGCCGAACACGGCGCTGCGTGTTTGTCGGTGTTGACCGACCAGTCATTTTTTCAGGGCTGCAACGACTTTCTCAAGCAAGCGCGCGCCAGCTGCGATTTGCCTGTGCTGCGCAAAGACTTCATGGTCGACGCCTACCAAATTTACGAGTCGCGTGTGGTCGGGGCGGATTGCATTTTGCTGATTGCAGCGTGCTTGGATGATGCGCAGATGGCCGATCTGGAAGCCATCGCCCACAGCCTGGACATGGCTGTGCTGGTGGAGGTGCATGACCGCGCTGAACTGGACCGGGCACTCCAACTCAAAACGCCGTTGGTCGGCATCAACAACCGCAATTTGCACACATTTGAAGTGTCGCTGGACACGACGCTGAGTCTGCTCAAAGAGGTGCCTGCAGACCGTTTGTTGGTCACAGAAAGCGGCATTGTCTCGCCGCACGATGTCAAACGCATGCGTGATGCCGATGTCCACGCCTATTTGGTCGGCGAGGCCTTTATGCGCGCAGCCGATCCGGGTGAGGCCTTGTCGACATTGTTCGCCTGAACCGAGCGGCTTGGCGCCAGGGCATGCAATCGAATTTCGATTTCGGTCGTGAGGGGGCTTTGGACCTGGCTCCAATGTCTTTGGCCACGTGGCCCCCAGATGCGAGCAGCCTGGCTGCGGATTGGCAGCCGCTTTGGCAATCTTTTGCCTTGAGCGAGCAGGGGCAATCCCTCTTCGCCCGGATCGCTGAGCGCTTAGAAGCTGGCGCGCGGATTTTTCCACCAGACCCCTTGCGGATTTTTCGCACCCTCGCTTTAAGTGAGGTTCGTGTGGTGATCTTGGGTCAAGATCCGTATCACGGGCTGGGTCAAGCCGAAGGGTTTTCTTTTTCAGTGCCGGACCGCATCAAAATGCCGCCCAGCCTGCGCAACATTTTCAAAGAAATTCAGCGTGAATCACCCGGGCGTTTGCCCACCAGTGGTCACTTAGGGCGCTGGGTGTCGCAAGGCGTGCTTCTCCTGAACACCGCCTTGACCGTGGAGGAGGGGCAGCCCGCCTGTCATGCCCGCTGGGGTTGGGAGGCTTTGACGGAGGGTGCAATCAGCGCCGTCGCGCAAAGCGTTCGGCCCGTGGTGTTCATGTTGTGGGGCGCGCATGCGCAAGCCAAGCAAGCCTTCATCTCGGCAGTCGATGTCGATCGACGTCACTTGGTGTTGCAAGCCAATCACCCGTCACCCTTGTCCGCCTTGCGTGCGCCAATGCCGTTTATCGGTTGTGGGCATTTCAGGATGGCCAATGATTTTTTGCGAAAAACGCAGCAAACACCTATCGACTGGTGAAAAAAGAGCCTTTGGCTTGCAAGCCAACCCAAAAAAGTGGCATAATCTTGGATTCGCTGAGGAGGGGTGCCCGAGTGGCTAAAGGGGGCAGACTGTAAATCTGTTGGCTTACGCCTACACTGGTTCGAATCCAGTCTCCTCCACCAGCAAAAATTTGACCCTGCCTTCAACGGCGAGTGTTTGGAACGGAATTCCGTGCATCAAGCAGCGGTTTCATAGAGCTTAAAAGAGATCTTTGGAATTCAATGCGATTGCGGGTGTAGTTTAATGGTAGAACCTTAGCCTTCCAAGCTAATGACACGGGTTCGATTCCCGTCTCCCGCTCCAGTTGTTGATTCGTCAGGTAAAGAGATTGCCCTTTTGGCTCAGTGGTAGAGCACTCCCTTGGTAAGGGAGAGGTCGCGGGTCCGATTCCCGCAAAGGGCACCATATTCTGGTGCGCAGACTGCCAAGCGGTTTGTTTTGCGCGCTTGATGTTTCGATTGTTTAACTTGTTTTTTTCGGAGTCGAAAAAATGGGAAAAGAGAAATTTGAACGGACCAAGCCGCACGTGAACGTGGGCACCATCGGTCACGTTGACCACGGTAAAACCACGCTGACAGCGGCCATCACGACCGTGTTGGCAGCCAAGTTTGGCGGCGCAGCCAAGGCGTACGATCAGATCGACGCGGCGCCTGAAGAAAAAGCGCGTGGTATCACGATCAACACCGCCCACGTCGAGTACGAGACTGAGAACCGTCACTACGCGCACGTGGACTGCCC
>CANFMK010000131.1 GCA_947448325.1 Comamonadaceae bacterium | reverse complement strand
ATGATTGCCGCCAAGGCCGTGGCCTTCAAAGAAGCGCTGGCCCCAGAGTTCAAAGCCTACCAACAACAGGTGCTGACCAACGCCCGCATCATCGCCGAGACACTGACCGAGCGCGGCCTGCGCATCGTCAGCGGTGGCACCCAAAGCCATGTGATGCTGGTCGACCTGCGCGCCAAGGGCATCACCGGCAAGGTGGCGGAAGCCGCCTTGGGCAGCGCCCACATGACGATCAACAAAAACGCCATCCCCAATGACCCTGAAAAGCCGTTCGTGACCAGTGGCGTGCGCATCGGTACCCCCGCCATGACCACCCGGGGTTTCAAGGACGTAGAAGCCCGGATCACCGCACACCTGATTGCCGACGTGCTGGACAATCCTCTGGACGAAGCCAACTTGGCAGCCGTTCGCGCCAAGGTCAATGCTTTGACCGCTCGCTTCCCGGTTTACAAATGAAAGCTCCCACGCTCCACCGCTGCGCGGCGCTGCACGCGGAGCCTGCGCGATGAAATGTCCCTTCTGCGGCCATAACGACACCCAAGTGGTGGAGACCCGTTTGGCCGAAGACGGGGACTTGATTCGCCGCCGCCGCCAGTGCGGCAGTTGCGAAAAACGCTTCACCACCTACGAGCGCCCGGAGGTGAACTTTCCGACCATCGTCAAAAAAGACGGTCGCCGGATCGAATACGAGCGCATAAAGCTGCGCGCCAGCATGAACCTGGCCCTGCGCAAGCGGCCCGTGAGCACCGAGCAGGTGGATTCGGCGATCGAACGCATTGAAGAAAAACTGCTCGGTTTTGCCCAACGCGAAATCGCCTCCAATCGGCTCGGTGAGTTGGTGATGCGCGAGTTGAAAAAACTCGACAAAGTCGCTTATGTGCGCTTTGCCAGTGTCTACCGCAGCTTTGAAGACATTGACGACTTCAAGCTGCTGGTGGACGAAGTGAACAAATAAGCGCGCCGTCAGCTGCAACTGGCCAGCGTGGCCGCTTCCAGACGGGCTTTGCCCACCGCGTTGATCACCAAGCGCCACCCCGCGTTGCTTCGGGCTGATGTTCGGCACAGCGTGATGGTGCCCGATTGAAACGCGCCGGTGACCGTCAAGCTGCGACCGCTCGGGCCATAGGATACATAGCGCGCCATCGAGCCATTGCCCGTCGCCTGCAAACCTTCGGGTAGCGCAGCGTGCACGCTCATCAAGGGCTCGGCAGCGTCGCGCAAGGCATTGCCATCGGCGTCTTCAAACAGCAACCAGCCTTGGGACCAGTCGCCGCTGGCGGCACATTGCAGGCCATCGCTGGAGACGCAAGCCGTCACCCGCACGCCGCGCTGCAGTGCGGCGCTGTGCGCCAAATGCACCGTCGACAACAGGTCCTCGGCCTGTGCTTGCAATTGGTATTTCTGACGCAACGAAGCCATCGTGCCAGCACCCAGGGTGAGCAAGATACCCAAGAGCATGAGCGTGAGCATCAATTCCAGCAAAGTCCAACCTGCACACAAGCTGCGAGGCTCAAGCCCATTGCGAACATTTGGAAGATTCACCTCAGCCTCCCCAGGCACAGACCACTTGACTCGCCGCTTTTTTCCAGGGTTTATTAAGCACCTGAGAAACGTACTTGCCAAGCCGAAAATCACCACGCAAAATGAATCCCTAAAAAGAGACAGGGAGACCGCCATGCCGACTCAACGCAGTCCTGCAGGCTTGGGCTTGCGCCGCTGGCCACGGCTGAAAGGCTTCACATTGGTGGAGTTGATGATGGCGCTGGCGATCACAGCCACACTGGCGGCCATCGCCTTGCCTGCCTATCAAAACCAGATGCGCAAAGCACGGCGCAATGACGCGCAAACAAGTTTGCAAAAAATTGTGTTGGAGCAAACGCGATGGCGTACCCAGCACGACAGTTATGCCAGCAGCTTGACGGATTTGGGTTGGCGCACAGACCTGTCTGCACAGGCTTATTACCAACTCAGTCTCGCGCAGGCCAGCAGTGACGGATTCATGGCTGTGGCCACGGCACAGGGTGATCAGGCCCTGGACAGCGAATGCAGACAAATGCAACTGCGCTTAGACAGCAGCGCCAATCTGAACATGAGCAGCGGGGCCAGCGCACAAAACGATGCTGCGCGCTGCTGGAAGCAATGACCCCGCCACTGCGCATGCGCGGCCCTGACCGGACCCCCAAGCGGCGCGTGCGCGGTGAAAGCCTGATCGCCCTGTTGGTCGGCTTGGCACTGGGCCTGGGTGTTCTGACTGGCGGCATCCACTTGTGGATGGTGACCCTCAAGGCGCAGCGCAGCGCCCTGCAAGAAACACACTTGCACCAAGACTTGCACGCTGCTCTGGACTGGATGGCGCAGGAGCTGCGCAACGCGCAGTATCTGAACCCCGCCTGGCAAAAGCGCACGGCCACGGATTGCAAAGACGCCTTTTGCGGTTTGCCCGAAGACTTCAGCGTCAGCGACAGTCAAATTGAATTCAGCTGGGATCGCAACGACAACGGCGTGAAAGACACCACCGAATGCAGCGGCTTTCAGCTCCGAGAAGGTGAATTGCGCATCAAAACCAACTGCACCTCGGGTCAATGGCAAGTCATCAGCCACGCGCAAAACGTCAAGGTCAGTGTGCTGCAGTTCACCCCGCACTGTGCCTGGGCGAACGGTTCGCTGCAACGTTACATCGACATCCAACTGAGCGCCGCATTGCCCAGCGAGCCAACCAACACGATCACCCACCAAGTCAGCGTGTACCTGCGCAATGCCCAACCCGTCAGCACCTTGGCCAAATCAACGGCGTTGTGCAGCTGACCTCCGTCATGCAACACAGCCACCTTGAACTTCAACGTCCGAAAGGCGCCATCACTTTATTGATGGTGACGCTGTTGGTCCTGTTGGCCAGCATGGTGGGACTGTTCACCGCGCGCTCCGTGTGGACGCAGCGCCTGGCCAGCAACCACAGCGTGTGGGCGGTGCAAGCCCAGCTCAGCGCGGAGGCGGCCTTGGAAACCGCATTGGTGGTGTTAGAAGCCGCATTGTCCGAACCTGCCCCCACCTTGTGGACCATGCACGAGCCTGCGCACTGCGCCAGCGGATACACCGGCACCGAATGGCAATGCCGCAGCCTGGCTGTGGACGCCGACAGCCACGGCCACACCTGGCAAGTGCAGCTCATGCGCGACGTGGTGCGCGCCCCGCACGTGGCGGTGGTGCGCGCCACGGCCAGGCACGCCGCCAATCGCACCATGGCCCAGGTGCAGCAAAGCGTCTACATGCCCACGGCTTCGCCGCTCATGACGGCCAGCATCGCCTCGACCTTGCTCACCCAAGGCTGTGTCAGCGAAGCCACTTTAGGCAGTACCCGTTTTTGCGCGCCCAATGCCAACACCGGCAGTTGCAGTGGCTCGGGCCAAAATGTGGGCACGGCGATCCAGAGCCTGTATGCGCCCGATACCGATGGCAATGGGTTGATCTCTGCGGCTGAACAACAAAGTTGTTTGAATCTGAGCCCCACCAGCCTGCAAGGCGGCTCCACAGTCACCCCCAGCACGGCACTGCCCGCGCCCAATCCAGCCCAGTGCGATTCCGGTGCGTGGAGCCGGGTTTTTGGCGCGCTCACACCCGCGCAAATCCAAGCCATTTCACAAGCCCAAGCATTGAAAGGCTTGAGCGCCAGCACCACCCCCGCCCGCACGGTGTACTGGATCGACAGCGCGAGCGATTGGGCGCAAAGCGTGGGCAGCGCCAGCGCGCCGGTGCTGTTGGTGTTTTCGGCCACGGCCTGCGCCAGCCAATGCCCGCGCATCAGCGCCAGCGCGAAAATTGTGGGCACGGTTTTTCTCGACAGCCAGTGCAACGACAACCGCGTTGCCAACTGGCACAGCGGCGCGGTCTCGGGTCAGGTGGCGGTGGCCTCGGGCTTGCCCCAGCTGCAAGCAGGCAGTCAAATGCAATGGCTGAGCCAGCACCGCCAAGCTTTTGACTGGCCTTGGCCCACGGGCATTGACGCCAGCCGAGTGCAGCGCGTGCGCGGTAGCTGGAAGAGCGGCTTTTGAAAGTCCCCAATGAAAAACACACGGGGCTTCACCTTGATCGAGGCATTGATCGCAGCGGCTGTGCTCGGCCTGGGCATGCTGGGCGTGACCCAGCTGGCCATGCACAGCCTGCTAGCCAGCGCCGCCAGCCAACAGCAAGTCACCGCACTGCGCTTGGCCAATTCGGCGGTGGAATGCTGGCGCAGCGGCCCTGCCCTGTGCACGGCTTCAGCCGCTTGGAGCGCCAACGGACAAGGCGAGAGCAGCAGCACGCTTCAGGGCACGCAATACACCGTGCGCGCCACCGTCAGCCCCACCGCTTATGCCCAGTTACAAGCACTGCAAGTCACCGTGACTTGGCGGCCCACAAGCGCAAGCCAAGGCAGCGCCACAGACACCCCCTTGGCCGTGGGCACTGGGCAAATCGAGCTGACCACCCGCGCCGCATCCCTACCGGTGTTTGTGCCGGTATTTGTGCCGCAGGCGACCCCTTGAAGCCTTGGGTCGGCGCGCACAGGGCAAAATACGGACACGCCTTACGCCTTGGCCCTTTTTCAACCCACGCCTTCTCGACAGCCCCCTCGCATCGCCACCATGCTCAACTCAGACACCCAGCCCCCCATGCAGCGCGCCTTGGCACTGGCAGGCGAAGCTTTGTGGCTGACAGCGCCCAACCCGCGCGTGGGCTGTGTCATCACCGACCCGGATGGCCAGGTGCTGGGAGAAGGCCACACCCAGTCTGCCGGACAAGCCCATGCCGAGATCATGGCACTGCGCGATGCCCAAACGCGTGGTCACAGTGTCCGAGGTGCCACCGCCTACGTGACCTTGGAGCCCTGTGCGCACCACGGGCGCACCGGCCCCTGCTGCGACGCGCTGGTGCAAGCGGGCATCGCCAGGGTGGTGGTGGGTGCTCGCGACCCCAACCCCTTGGTGGCCGGACAAGGTCTGGCTCGACTGCAAGCCGCCGGCGTGCACATAGAACACGATGACCCTGCCGCGGTCCAGTCGCGAGAACTGAACCTCGGTTTTTTCAGCCGCATGCAACGCCACACGCCTTGGGTACGCATGAAAATCGCGGCCTCGGTGGACGGCCAAACGGCGTTGGAAAACGGCCAAAGCCAATGGATCACCGGCCCCCAAGCCAGAACCGACGGCCATGCATGGCGCGCCCGATCTTGCGCCGTGCTCACCGGCATTGGCACCGTCTTGGAAGACGACCCACGGCTCGACACCCGCTTGGTCAAGGCACCGCGCGCGCCGCATCTGGTGATTGTCGACAGTCGCCTCGAAACCCCCCTTACCGCCCAACTCTTTCAAGCTCAGCCCGAAACGCCGCGGCAAATTTGGATTTACGCGGCCGTGGACCAACCCGAACGCCGCGCGGCCCTCGAAGCCTTGGGCGCGCAGGTGACCCTGCTGCCAGGCCCCGGGGGGAAAGTGGACTTGCCTGCCCTGCTGCGCGACTTGGCACGCCGGGAGATCAATGAGCTGCATGTGGAAGCCGGGCACAAACTCAACGGCTCACTGGTGCGCGAAGGCCTGGTCGATGAATTTTTACTGTATCTGGCACCCAAGCTGATCGGCCAGGGACGGGGCATGGCCCAGTTCGGGCCACTGCAGCAACTGAGCGACGCGCTGAGTCTGAATTTTACCGAACCGACTTTGGTAGGCCCCGACTTGCGCATTTTGGCCCGCGTCGCTGGACGCGATCTTTTTTAATTCAGGGTTTTCAGGCCCATTGGGCCAGATCACCCCCAATCCCTGCGAAAATACACCTATGTTTACCGGAATCATCACCGGCGTGGGGCGCATCGCCGCTCTTCACGACCTGGGCAGCTCTTTACACCACGGCAAGCGCCTCACCATCGAGGCGCCGCCCGGCTACCTGGACGACGTGGGCCTGGGCGACAGCATCGCCTTGAACGGTGCGTGCATGACCGTCACCACCTTCAACCCCGCTCAGCGTCGATTCACGATCGACATTTCGGCCGAGTCTTTGGACAAAACCGCAGGTCTGGTCCAGATCGGCCCCATCAACCTGGAAAAAGCCCTGCGAGCGGGCGACCGCTTGGGCGGCCACATCGTTTCAGGCCATGTGGACGGCGTGGGGCACGTCAGTCACTTTGCCCAGGTGGGCGAAAGCTGGCAATTGCGCATTCTGGCCCCCAAGGCCTTGGCCAAATACCTGGCTTACAAAGGCTCGATCACCGTCAACGGCGTCAGCCTGACGGTCAATCAAGTGCTCGACACCGCTGCAGGCTGTGACATCAGCATCAACCTGATTCCGCACACCGTAGAGAACACCGCGCTAGGGCAGCTGCAAAGTGGCAGCCCAGTGAACCTTGAAATCGACACCGTGGCGCGGTATGTGGAACGCATGCTCAGCCTCGAACCCACCTCACAACAGAGCATCGCATGAACGCAGCACACGCCCCTAACCCCGTGGCCATCTCCCCCGTCGAAGAGATCGTGGCCGACATGCGCGCTGGCCGCATGGTCATTTTGGTGGACGAAGAAGACCGCGAAAACGAAGGCGACCTGGTCCTGGCCTCGGACCACGTCACGCCCGAAGCGATCAACTTCATGGCCCGTTTTGGCCGAGGCCTGATCTGCCTGACGCTGACGCGTGAGCGCTGCGAATTTTTGAAACTGCCGCCCATGGCGGCGCGCAACGGCACCGTCTACAGCACCGCTTTCACCGTGTCCATTGAGGCGGCTGAAGGCGTGACCACCGGCATCTCGGCGGCCGACCGGGCGCGAACCGTGCAAGCGGCTGTGGCTGCCAGCAGCCAACCCACCGATCTGGTGCAACCCGGCCACATCTTCCCGCTGCAAGCGGTGGATGGCGGCGTGCTGATGCGCGCAGGCCACACCGAAGCCGGTTGCGACTTGGCCGCCATGGCCGGCTGCAGCCCGTCGTCGGTGATCTGCGAGATCATGAAAGACGACGGCACCATGGCGCGCCTGCCTGATTTGCAAGTGTTTGCTGCCGAACACGGCCTGAAGATCGGCACCATCGCCGACCTGATTGAACACCGCAGCCGCAACGAGTCCTTGGTGCAAAAAGTCAGTTCGCGCAGCCTGCACACCGCGCACGGTGAATTCACCGCCCATGCTTTTCGCGACGAACCCAGTCAAGCCCTGCACCTGGCCTTGGTCAAAGGCAACTGGACGCCCGACAGCGAAGTGCCGGTGCGGGTGCACGAGCCGCTGTCGGTGCTCGATGCCCTCGAAGTGCATCGCGCCATGCACTCTTGGAGTCTGGACGCCAGCTTGAAATACCTCAACGCCCATGGTTGTGGCGTGGCGGTGCTGCTCAACTGCGGCGAGTCGGCCGACCAGTTGCTGGCCCAATTTGAAGGCCGCGCAAGATCCGCCCAAGCACCTGAGCGCGGCAAGATGGACCTGCGCACCTACGGCGTGGGCGCGCAAATTTTGCGCGAATGCGGCGTGCACAAAATGAAACTCATGGGCCAACCCCGCCGCATGCCCAGCATGACCGGTTACGGCCTCGAAATCACCGGCTACATCCCCAAGGAATAACCATGCAAAACGCCAACCAAGGCATCGCCCAAGAACTGGACGGCCAGTTCATGCACATCGGCATCGTGCAAGCCCGTTTCAATGAGGACGTGACCAACGCCTTGGCGGCAGCGTGCATCCAAGAGCTCGAAGCCTTGGGCGTGAGCGACATCGACCACGTCACCGTGCCTGGTGCCCTGGAAGTGCCCTTGGCCCTGCAGGCCATGGCCGAGCGCGCCGAGTACGACGCTTTGATCGCGCTGGGTTGCATCATCCGGGGCGAAACCTACCACTTTGAATTGGTGGCCAACGAATCGGGTGCCGGTGTCACGCGCATCGGCTTGGACTACAACTTGCCGATTGCCAACGCCATCTTGACCACCGAAGACATGGCTCAAGCTGTGGCTCGCCAAACCGACAAAGGCCGTGATGCGGCCCGCGTGGCGGTGGAGATGGCCATGCTGATGGAAGACCTATCCGGTGATTTGGCCGAACCTTTGGACGATGAATCAGACAAGGATCTGGCATGAAGAGCCACGCTGCGCAAACTGCTGGCCTGCCCGCCGAACTGGCTGGCGCTGAAGTGATGCCCGCCCAAGCGCCCAAACCCGGCCTGACCAGCACCGGCGCGCGCAAAGCCTCGGCCAAATCGGCCCGCAGCCGCTCACGTGAATTTGCGCTGCAGGCTTTGTACCAAAGCCTGGTGGGTCGCAACGAAGCGGCCGACATCGATGTCTTCACACGCGACTTGGCGGGTTTTCACAAAGCCGACGCGGCCCATTACGACGCCCTGCTCTACGGCTGCACCGAGCAATCCGCTGCGCTGGACGCATTGATTGCGCCACTTTTGGACCGTCAATTCGCCGAGATCTCGCCGGTGGAACACGCGGCCATGTGGATTGGCGTGTACGAGATGCAGCATTGCCTTGACGTGCCT
>CANFMK010000130.1 GCA_947448325.1 Comamonadaceae bacterium | reverse complement strand
GGCAAAGTCAAAGCCGGCGAGTTGGCCAATTTTGTCGCCCAACAGGTGGGTGGCAAGGGCGGCGGCAAGCCCGACATGGCCATGGCCGGTGGCACCGACGCAGCGGCTTTGCCCGCCGCGCTGGCCAGTGTGCAAGCCTGGGTGACTGAGCGCGTTTGAAGCGCTTGTTCATCCCGCACACCCATGTCACGGCGTCTGATGCACAAGCTCGGACGCCGTTTTTGTTCGATCTGGATTTGGGGCTGGCTGGTGCTCAGTACCTCAGTCCAAGCGCAGTTCGACAAAACCCCCTGGCCTGCCCGCCAGGCCACACCGAACATTGATTGGCAAGACCTGCAAGGCCAAAAATGGACCACGGCCAGCCTCAAGGGCAAAGCGGTGGTCGTTATTTTTGGGCCACTTGGTGCGCGCCGTGCAAAGAAGAGTTGCCCTCGCTGCAAACCTTGCATGAGATCAGCGGCGGCAACCCGGTGGTTATGGGCATCAATGTGCGTGAGCCCGCATCCCGGGTGACCCGCTACATGAAATCCACCGGTCTTGATTTTCCGGTGGTACTGGATGCGCAAGGCGCTTTGGCCCAGCAATGGGGCGTGACGGTGTTTCCCACCACAGTGCTGATCGGCGTGGATGGCAAAGCGCAGTGGCGTGTGCGCGGTGATGTCGATTGGAGCGGCCGTGAGGCCGAAACCTGGCTCAAGCCGCTCTCAGCGCCCACTCAGCGATAATCTGCACTGGCCTGTGCAACTTGCACAAGGCCAAACACCTGCCTTCGGGGCATTGGCCTTGCACTTCGGTGATCAAGTCCTTGTATGTGCCGACAGGATTTTTCATTTTCCGGAGTTCTTTTGATGATCCCCGTTCGCCGTTCTCTTCTCCAAGGGGGCGCCGCTGTGGGCGCCCTGATGCTTGCGCCCACTTGGCTGCGTGCCCAAACCAATGCCCCTGCGTCCTCATCCCCACCAGAGCGCCGTTTTTCCCCACAAGTTGGCCCCTGGCGCACCTTCGAAGTCACCACCCGCGTCGACCTGGCCGACCCCGTGGGCGCCACGCGCATTTGGTTGCCGGTGCCCAGTTTGAACACCGACTGGCAACGCTCATTGGAGAGCCGTTACAACAGCAACGGCAAATCCCACATGGGCAGCGATGGCGTGGAAGGCGCGCGCATGCTGTTCACGGAGTTTGCTGACGGCGTCAAACCGTTTGTGGAAATCACCAGCCGCGTGCAAACGCGCAACCGCAGCACCGAATGGAATGCACCTGCCGTGCCCGCCTTTGCGCGTGAAGACGCCGCCACGCTGAGCCACTACACACGCTCAACGCATTTGCTGCCCACTGGCGGCATTGTGCGCACCACGGCCTTGAAGGCCACCCAAGGCGCCAAGACCGATGCGCAAAAAGCCCGCGCGATTTACGACTGGGTCGTGGTTAACGCTTGGCGCGAACCCAAAGTGCGCGGCTGCGGCGAAGGCGATATCAAGACCATGCTGGAGACTGGCAACTTGGGGGGCAAGTGCGCCGACATCAACGCCCTGTTTGTGGGCCTGTGCCGCGCGGTGGGTGTGCCTGCGCGTGATGTTTATGGCCTGCGCCTGGCGCCTTCTGCTTTTGGCTACAAAGAGTTGTCGGGCAATCCGGCGGGCCTCAAAGGCGCGCAGCACTGCCGCGCCGAGGTGTATTTACAAGCCCACGGCTGGGTGGCGATGGACCCGGCCGATGTGGCCAAGGTCATGCGCCTGGAGACAGCCGAGTGGATCAAAAAGACCGACCATCCGGTCGTCGCCCCAGTCAATCAGCACCTGTTTGGTGGCTGGGAGGGCAACTGGTTGGCCTGGAACACCGCGCACGATGTGCAGTTGCCTGGCGCCAAAGAAGGCCGCTTGGGTTTCTTGATGTACCCGGTGGCTGAAACCAGCGAAGGCCGCATCGACTCCTACGCGCCTGACAGTTTCAAGTACACCATCACGTCGCGCGAAATCACCGGCTGATGTGTCCTGACCCGAGCGACTGGTTCGCTTGGGGGCGCAGGTTTTTCTCAGTCGTCTGTTGCGGCAAATCCGAACAAGCGCTTGGGCGTTTCCCAGAGCACGGCACGGCGGTCTTGCGCATCAGGTAACCACGCGTTGACCAAGGCGCGCAGCGGCCCATAGTCCAATCGGGCTGGGGCGCGTAAAAACGGCCAGTCCGAAGCCCAGACCAGGGCCTGTGGGGTGAATGCCTCGATCAAGGCCTGCACAAAAGGGCTTGCATCGGCATAGGGCTGCGGCGTGTTTGCAAATTTGGCGCATCCCGACAACTTGACGCAGGCCCGGCCTGTATCCGCCCATTGCAACAAGGCCTGAAAACCCGCTTGCGCCACACCGGCGCAAGCACGCGGGCGACCGCAATGGTCAAACACCACGCGGGCCCCACTGTCCAGCAGCAGCGCATTCAGATCCAACAGTTGGTCGTCTTGCACTTGCACCTGCGCCCACAGACCCAAGTCTCGCAACCTTTGCAGCAGTGGCGCCGTGTTGGCATAAAAGTCAGTGCCCAGCAGCGCCACGTTGAAAGCCACGCCCACCACGCCTTGCGCTTGCAGATCTTGCAATTCATTCAAGCTGGCATCGTTGCGCACCACGGCGATGCCTTTGTAGCGTCCATGGCCTCGCGCCAAAGCATCCAGCAGACATCGGTTGTCCAGGCCGTAGCCCGAGTTGGGACCCACGATCAGTGCGTGGCGCACTTGGTGCACGTCCAACACTTGGCCCAGTTGCGCAGCGGTGCCTGTCTCGGCGGGCACGGGCAGGTACCACGCATCGGCCGCATAGGGAAAACGCAGCGGGTCAAACACATGCACGTGGCAGTCGATGGCGGGTTCGCAGGGCGGTGGGGTCATGTCAGTGTTCAAGGTGTGGGAGGCGCTAAGATCGGTATCTTGTTTGTTGAGAATTCTGACATGACTGACCGTTACGCCGTGATCGGCAACCCGATTGAGCAGAGCAAGTCGCCGCTCATCCACACCGCTTTTGCCCAAGTCACTGGGCAAGACTTGGCCTACACCAAGGTCCTCTCACCCTTGGGGGAGTTTGCAGCCACGGTCGATGCCTTTCGCGCCGCAGGCGGGCGCGGCATGAATGTGACGGCCCCTTTCAAACTCGATGCCTTTGCCTATGCCACCGATTTGGCACCGAGCGCGCAACTGGCCGGCGCAGTCAACGCGATGAAATTTGAAGGCGACAAAGTGTTTGCCGAAAACTTTGACGGTGTGGGTTTGGTGAGGGACGTGGTGCACAACCTGGGCTGCCCTTTGAAAGGGCGCAAGGTCCTGGTGTTGGGCGCAGGCGGCGCCACCCGGGGGGCGTTGTTGCCCATCTTGGCGCAGGGCCCAGCCGAGTTGGTCATCGTCAACCGCACCGTCAGCAAAGCGCAAGAGCTCGCCGCCATCGCCCAAACACAAAATACCGGCAGTGTGCCGGTGCGCGGCATCGGTTATGACGACTTGCAGGGCGAAGCTTTTGATGTGGTGTTCAACGCCACCTCCGCCAGCTTGACGGCGCAGGTGCCGCCCCTGTCCATCAGCGCTTTTGCGCAGGACGCACTGGCTTACGAGCTGGCCTATGGCAAGGGGTTGACCCCGTTCCTCAAATTGGCGCAACAAGCGGGCGTGACCCGTTTGGCCGACGGTGTGGGCATGTTGGCCGAACAAGCGGCCGAAGCGTTTTTGTGGTGGCGCGGCGTGCGCCCCGACACCCGCGCGGTGATCCACACCCTGACCGTACCTTTGGTTTGAAGCCCCTCGGCCTGTGTAACGCTGAGGTTCATGCAATTACCGCAGATCGACACCCAACGCTGCACCGGTTGCGGCTGGTGCGTGGCGGCCTGCCCACCGCATGTACTGAGTTTGCAACACCACGGTTGGCAAAAACATGCGGTGCTGCACAACATCCGCGGCTGCACAGGCTGCAGCCTGTGTGAGCGCCGCTGTCCGTTTGGCGTGATCAGCATGGTGGGCAAGGACATCAGCCGCCCTGCATGAGCGACTGCGTGCTCAAGCCGTGAAGTGCGTGGCGTCCATGACTTGCAAGTCTTTGGCGATGCGTGGCGCAAAGTCCATCTGATCGAGCACATCGCGCTGCAGGTCGATGCCGGGCGCGATTTCAAAGACCTCGATGCCTTCGTGCGTGAGCCTGAAACTCGCGCGTTCGGTCAAGTACAACACCTCTTGCCCGCGCACCAGGCCTTGTGGGCCGGAGAAGGTGATCTGGTCTACGCGTTTGACGAGTTTTTTCACACTGCCTTGTTGCAGCACGCGCATCTGTCCGTCACCGGTGTGCAGCTTGACGCCTTTAGCCGCGAGCGTGCCGCAGAACACCACTTTTTTAGCGTTCTGCGCAATGTCGATGAAGCCGCCTGGCCCCACGGTGACGCCGCCCAAGCGTGAGACGTTGACCGAGCCTTGTTCGTCAAACTCGCCAAAGCCGAGAAAGGCGATGTCCAGGCCGCCGCCGCCGTAAAAGTCGAACTGCGTGGCCGCGTCCAGCATGGCGGTGGCGTTGCGGGCGTAGCCAAACAGCACGCCGTCCATCAATGTGCCGCCGTAGGTGCCGTGTTCAATGGTTTGGTAAATGCGGTGGTGTTCGTTGCGCGCGGCGATCAGTTTGGCCACCGCGTCGGGCACGCCCACGCCGTAGTTGATGATCGGCCGCACCTTGGGGGTGTTGAAAATTTCGACATAGGCTCGGCGTGCCACCGCCTGGCGTTCGCTGAAGGCTTCTTGCGATGCAGCGACTTCGCGTGCGTGGTCTTGGGCTTCGCTGGCGGTGCGGGCAGCGCCGGTCAGCTCACCACTGAAGGCCGGATCGAAAGGAATGTCGTAACTGGTCTGCTGGGCCGTATCGACCACGATGGCGTCTACCCAAGCGGCCGGAATGCGCACCTCGCGCGCCTTGAGAGACCCTTTGGGCAAGCGCTCTTTGACCTGCACAATGACCTTGCCGCCGCTGTTGCGTGCGGCCAGGGCCAAGGACTGGGCGTCCAGGTTGGCGGCTTCGTGCTCAAAGCTGATGTTGCCGTCTTCGTCCGCGCTGCTGGCGCGCACGATGGCCACATGGATGGGAAAGGGTTTGTAGCGCAGCCATTCTTGGCCATCGATGGTGATGACTTCGGCCAGATCGTCTTTCGCCGCGTCGTTCATGCGGCCACCGCCAAAGCGTGGATCGCACACCGTGCCCAGGCCCACGTGGCTGATGAGGCCGGGGCGGCCCGCACCGATTTCACGCATCAGCTGGCTCGAAACGCCGCCGGGCAGGATGTAGGCTTCGATCTTGTTGGCCAGTGCGAGTTGCTGCATGGCGGGTGACCAGACCCAGTGGCCACCGATCACGCGCTGGACCATGCCTTCGTGCGCAAAGCAATTGATGCCTTTGGTTTTTTTGTCGCCAATGCCCAGGGCGTGCATCAGGGTCAGTTTGCGCGGGTGCTGGGTTTGAAGAAAGCGCGCTTGCACCGCTTCAAACAAGTGTGTAGCTTCCATCAGGCCGCCGCCGCCGCCCATCAGTCCCACGGTATCGCCGTCTTGGATCAGCTGCGCCGCTTGCGCAGCGGTCATGAATTTGTTTTGCATGCTGGCTTACCGGTTCACATCAAACAGCGCTGCGCCTTTTTTCAAAGTGCTTTTGGCGATCACGCCACGGTGGATCTCGCTGGTGCCGTCGTAGATTCGGTAAATGCGCGCATCGCGGTAATAGCGCTCGATCGGCAGCTCTTTGCAAAACCCCATACCGCCAAACACCTGTACCGCGCGGTCCACCACGCGGCCCAGTGTTTCGGCGGCGTGTACTTTCACCATGGCAATCTGCTCGCGTGCGTCCAAGCCCTGGTCCAGCATCCACGCGGCGTGGTAGACCATCCAGCGGGCCGCGTTGATCTCGATCACGCTGTCGGCAATCATTTGCTGCACCATTTGAAAGTCACCGATTTTGGTGTTGAACTGTTTGCGCTCATTGGCCCAACCCACCATCATTTCACACACATGGCTGGCCTTGCCCACGGCGCGCGCGCCGACTTGCGCTAAGCGCACCACATTGAGCGCACCCATGGCCAGCTTGAAGCCTTGTCCGGCTTCGCCGAGCAGCGCAGCATCTTCGAGTTGCACGTTGTCGAAGAACAATTCCAGGTGGGGTGTTCCACGCAGGCCCATCATCTTTTGGTCCTTGCCCACGGTGAAACCGGCCAGGCCTTTGTCGACCATGAACATCGATATGTCTTTGTCCCCGGTTTTGGCCGACACCAAAAAGAAGTCGCTCCACTCACCATCGCTGATGAAGTGTTTGCCGCCGTTGAGCACCCAGCCTTGGTCGTTCTTCACCGCATGGGTTTTGATGCCCGCAGCGTCAGACCCCGCGCCGGGTTCAGTGATGGTGATGGCGCAGGTGCGCGTGCCTGCAACCGCAGGCTTGAGCCAACGGTCAATTTGCGCGCCCTTGCAATGCAGCAGCGGCTCATACACATTGCCAAAGGCACGGCGAATCAGGATGTCGCTGGTGTGGCCGAACTGCTCTTCGCACAAGATGCGGTCCAGGTTCGACAGCCCGCCACCGCCCAGGGCTTCAGGCATGTTCATGCCGTAAAGCCCCAGCGCTTTGGCTTTGCTGTGCAGGGCTTGGGCCTTGGCGTTGTCTAAAAAGCCGTTGTGCTCGACTTCGTCTTCCAGCGGCTTGCATTCTTCGGCGATGAAGCGGCGCACCGTGTCGATCAGCATTTTTTGTTCGTCGTTCAGGGAAAAGTCCATGGTGTGTTCTCAGTCGGTAAAAGGTCGGCTGGCGGCCAGGCATTTGGTCGCCCATTCGGGGGGAGGGGTCTTGGCTTCGCGTTCGAAGTTCACAACCTCGACGCTGACAGGCAAGTCGGCGGGCAGGGCGGCAAACAGGCCACGCACGTCGATGTTGCCGTCGCCCGGCAAGAGTCGCGCGCAGCGCGCGGTGTGGATCATGTCTTCGGTGCTGAAATGCAGGCCCGCCGCCGCATCGCAAATTTGCGCGTAATGCAAGAGCTGGCGCGGGATGGCGCGGATATCGTCCAGCGTGGTGGTGGAGCGGCCAAAGTGCAGCGCATCCACCAAGATGCCCGCGTTGCTGGGCATGCCGGCGTTTGCAATGATGCGCAGCGCCGCCTGGGCGTCTTTGACCTCGGTCCAAGGCATGAACTCCAGATCGGCTGTCATGCCATAGGGCTGCATCACTTCGCACAGGCGCGCGTAGTTGTGTGTCAGCCGTGCTTCATCCGGGTCATCCCCGGCCACCAAAATGGCCTTGGCTTGGAGTTGCGCGCCCACGTCGTAGAGCCGATCCCAGGTGTGCGGATCAAAGTCGGCGTTGATGCGGATGATCTCCAAATCGAACACGCCCACGCCCGTGTCCTGCAGCGCGGCCCGCGCTTCGCGCAAGGCTTGGGGCTGGTCGAGCAGATGCTGCTGCGGCGCACCTGGGGCGTTGGGCCACAGGCGCAAACCCACGAACGCGTAGCCTGTTTGCGCCGCGATGCGAATGGCCTCAACCGGTGTGCAGCGGTGCGATGAGAGGTAGGCCAATGAATAGATGCGGTTCATTCTTGTCCTCCGCCGGGCCGCCCCAAGGAGGGCAAGGCCCCTTCGGGGGGCAGTGAGTACACGCAGTGACGAACGTGGGGGCTCATTTATTTCAGCGGCGAAACGGCGGTCGGCATCGCAATCGTCGAGACCATGCTCGTGGTCAGGTGGGCCGGACCACCCTTGGGCGGCCAGATGCCCTGGGCCACGGCTTCGGCACGGATTTGGCTGCGCGAATTCAAGCTGTCATAGGCCCAGATGTTGGTGAAGCGCAGTGGACCGTCCAGTGCAACCATGGCCACCACGCAAGGCGAGAGTTTCTCGCGCAAGGGCACGGCTTGTTCCCACAAGTTCAGCGTCGGCTGCAGGCCACCCGGCTGGATGCCGTAGGTGCGGATTTCATAGACCGGGCCACGGATGCCGCTTTCGGCACTGGGGCGCACCGGCTTCATCCAGCCAAAACCTTGGTAGCTGTGTTGCTCCAGGGTTTGAAAAATCTCTCCGCAACCCAAGGGGCTGGCGCTGTGTTGAGTGCGCTCGCGTTCGGCTTGCAGGGCTTGCAAAGTCGAGAAGCCGCGCAGCACGATCATCTGGTTCAGTTGCCCGATGTCGGTGAACCAGCAGCCCAGCAACTCGCCTTGCGCTTGTGGGGCGGTGGCAAAAGCCTGCACATTCGTGGCGGCCTGCGCGGCCGTGCCAAAGGGCAGGGTCATGGTGGCGAGTTCGTAATACATGGGCTGATCTTTCGAGCGTGTGTGGGATGGGGTGGGAACGGGGTATTCGCAGGTGTCGGCCGGGTCGTGGCCTGCCGCATGGTGGGCAGCGATAAAGCCAAACGTCATAGCCGGGCCCAAGGTGATGCCCCCAGCAGGGTAGTGGCCACCCATCATGCTGCTCAGATCGTTGCCACCGGCATACAAGCCGGGG
>CANFMK010000129.1 GCA_947448325.1 Comamonadaceae bacterium | reverse complement strand
GAAGCCCATTTCTTTCGCATGCTCTTCGTAATTGCGGCCCACACAATAAATGCGCTGAACGGGAAATTGGGCTGTTTCGCCGACAACGGGAACCGAAACCGGGGCGGGAGGCGTAAAAAGGTAATTCATGGTGCGTCTGGGAGAGGCTGGAAAGACCCTGAACTTTAACCTTTTCAGCCGGCACTTTGGAAAATGCCTGTCAGGTTCTTTAAACTCGCACAATGTCTCAAAGTTATGATTTTGCCCACGCGCCCGGCCATTTGATCCGCAGGGCGCAACAGATTGCGGTCTCGGTGTTTGCGCAGGAGCTGGCGGTTTTCGATGTCACGCCGGTTCAATTTGCGATTTTGAACGCCCTGATGGACGCGCCCGGCACCGATCAAGTGACCTTGGCGGCGCGCGTCGCTTTTGACGCGGCCACTTCCGGTTCGGTGATTGGGCGTTTAGAAGCCAAGGGCTGGGTGCGCCGAGAGGCTTCGCCACAGGACCGTCGGCGAAAATTGCTCTGGCTCACGGCCAAAGGGAAAAAAGCCGTGTTGGCCATGGCGCCCAAGGTGGCGCAGGTGCAAGAGTTGATATTGCAGCCGCTGAAGGCTCAAGAGCGCCAGCAGTTGACGGCCTTGCTGGCCAAACTGGTCAGCGCGCAAAGCAGCACTTGATCACAAGCCGAGTGGGACTCAGGCTGATTTGAGCGCCAGTTCAAAATGCTCCACCACCGGCGGCGCAGCAAAGAAGGGTCCCACAATGGCGCGCCATTCGGTGAACAGCGGCGACTGGCGAAATCCAACGGTGTGGTCTTCCAAGGTGTCCCAGAAAATTTGCAGCACATAACGCTCTGGGTTTTCAATGCCGCGGTTGACTTTGGCGCCTTGAAAGCCCTGGGCTTTGGACGCTACAGTGTCCAAGCCGCGGGCGATCGCCTCTTCAAAGGCGGCTTGTTGGCCGGGGGCGATGCGGATGTCGGCAAGTTCGAGGATCATGGTCTGAGACTTTCACAAATTGGCAATTATCACCATGCCTGAGACACCTGGGTGTCATCAAAAAGTCACGGCGCTATTACATGATTGACACAAGGGCTGCGCAGGTTCAGTCCAACTGCTGAGGCTGGGGTGTGACATGAGAGTTTTTTCGATCTCGACGGGCAATGTGACAGAGACCGATCGATTGCCTGAGAGTTTGCCAGCTCAGGGATTTGTCTGGATGGCCTTTTCAAGACGTGAATTTGAAGTCTTGCAAAACCAGGTGCAGTCGACCCTGGAGGCCTTGTGCGGTGCCTCTTTGCTTGATTTGCATGTGCAAGATGTCTTGAACAATCAGCTGCCATCGCATTTTGATTTCACCTCGGATTACGACTTGCTCGTCTTCAGGCGCTTGGCGACCGGCCAAACAGAGTCGGATCTGTCTCGCCCCGGCGAAATCCTGCACCGCATGAGCGACCGGGGCGGGCCCACCGTGTTGCGACGCATCGATACCAGTCCTGTGGCCTTCGTGGTTTTCGATCGGGTGGTGGTCACGGTGCATCCGGCAGACTGTGGGATTCGTGAGAGTTTTGCTTCCCGTCTTATGCAATCGGTGGAGATGTCGGCCCATCAGCAACTCAGCCGCATTCCCAGCAGTCCCGCCGATCTGATGCTGCGAGTCGTGAGTCAAATGGTGGATGGCTATTTGAATTTGCGCCGGGAGTTGACGCGCCAACTGGACCATTGGCAAAGTGAGTTGCTCAATCCGAATACCCGCTTCAACAATTGGAGTGCGCTGCTGGACGCGCGCTTGTCCTTGCATTATTTGGACGAAATCTGCGAAGACCAACGCGCGGCGATCCAAGATTGGACCGACGCTTTGAACGATCAACCTTTGAATTTGGACGATCAATCACGGGCCTTGGAGTTGCTCAAAGTGCGCAGCCGAGATGTGCTGGAGCACATTGAAAGAGTGGTCCACCATGTTCAGCGCTTGGAGCAAAGCGCTGAAACGGCGGTGCAAATGCACTTTAACGCGCAAAGCAACCGCACCAACGACATCATGCGGACTTTGACGGTCTTGACGGCTATCTTTTTGCCGCTGAATTTGATCACCGGCTTTTTTGGGATGAATTTTGAAAATTTCCCGTTTTTGCATGACGAGAGCAGCCTGCTCTGGACCGAGCTGGGCATGCTGGCGTTGGGCCTGGGCTTGCCCTTTTACTTTTGGCGCAAGCGCTACCTGGGCAAAGGTATTTAGTATTTTTCTGGGACGATCATCTCGTCCGGCACCGGATGGCGAATGTAGTCCGGGTTGCGCACGCGGGCCGGCAGTTGCACGCCTTCGTGGCCAATTTCGTGGTAATCGAAATGACCCAAAAGATGGTCAATGCAGTTGAGACGCGCACTCTTTTTGTCAACCGCTTGCACCACCCACCAAGGCGCTTCGGGAATGTGCGTGCGCTCGATCATGGTTTCTTTGGCGCGGGTGTAGTCTTCCCAGCGGCGCCGGCTTTCCAGGTCCATAGGGCTGAGCTTCCACTGCTTCAAAGGGTCGTGGATGCGCCCTAGAAAGCGCGCGTGCTGTTCGTCGTCGGTGATGGAGAACCAATACTTGATGAGGGTGATGCCACTGCGCACCAGCATTTTTTCAAACTCTGGCACAGTGCGAAAAAATTCTTCGTATTCCTCGTCATTGCAAAAACCCATGACGCGTTCGACGCCGGCGCGGTTGTACCAGCTGCGGTCAAACAACACAATTTCACCGGCAGCCGGCAAGTGCGCCACATAACGCTGGAAATACCATTGGGTACGTTCGCGGTCGTTCGGTGCGGGCAAGGCGGCCACACGGCAAACGCGCGGATTGAGGCGCTGGGTGATGCGTTTGATCACGCCGCCTTTGCCTGCGGCATCGCGCCCTTCAAACAAGATCACCACGCGTTGGCGGTGTGCCACCACCCAGTCTTGCAATTTGACCAGCTCACCCTGTAGGCGCAGCAGTTCGCGAAAGTAATGCGCCCGCGAGGCGGCTGAAGCGGTGCGATCGTCTGTGCCGATTTCGGACAAGCGATCGTCAATTTCCATTTCAAACTCTTCGTCCAGCGTGTCAAGCAAGTCTTCACGCAGACGACGAATTTGGTCTTCTTCCAAATAGACGGGCTCAGTGGGTTGCATAGCGATTCCTTTGGAGCGATTTTCAGCGTTGGATGTGACAAATCAGTGACGCCAGGATGTCGATCAGATCTACGGCGATTTCATGAAGTTGTCATTCGACTGCCATGTTCATGTCATGGGTGTTCGGGATGATCGCTTCGACAGACAGAACAACCTTGAACCGCTGGACTACTGAAGGAGCCCCTGATGAATGAAATGCCAACTCCCAACTTTCCTGTACCTCCCTCTGTGTTGACTGGGGCTGCTTTACAGCCCGGCGCCGGCAACGCCATTTCGGTGCCGGTTGCACAAGTTGAGCGCAGCGGCATTCGGGTCTCCTGGGCGCAGCACGAAGATGAAGTGCGAGCCGCTCAAAAACTGCGCTTCGATGTGTTTGCCGGAGAAATGGGCGCTACCTTGTCCTGCAAAGTGCCGGGTCACGACATCGATGTGTTTGATGATTATTGCGAGCACTTGCTGGTGCGCGATGTGCTGACCGAACAGGTGATTGGCACCTACCGGGTCTTGACCCCGGCCCAAGCGAAACGCGCTGGCGGAACTTACAGCGATACCGAATTTGACTTGACACGCCTGCGCACCATCCGCGAGCGCATGGTGGAATTGGGTCGCAGCTGCGTGCACCCCGACCACCGTCATGGCGGTGTGATCTTGGCACTTTGGGGCGCCCTGTTTGAGTTCATGAACCGCAACCAATTGGACACCATGATCGGTTGCGCCAGCATTCCCATGCTGCACAACGGCATGGTTTCCGGTGATGTGGCCGCCAGCATCTGGTCGCAGGTCAGCGCCTCCCACATGGCTTGCGTGCAATACCATGTGCGGCCCCGACTGCCCCTGCCGGTAGAGCAACTGGATTGCCATCTGCCGGTCGAGCCACCCGCCTTGATCAAAGGCTATTTGCGTCTGGGTGCCAAGGTGCTGGGTGCACCTGCTTGGGACCCTGATTTCAACTCCGCTGACCTGCCCATGATGATGCGGGTGGCCGACATGCCCGCGCGCTACCGCAAACATTTCAACGGGGTTTGACCATGGTCGGCGTCTCCATGGGTTTTTATGCAGGGGCGAGCCACAACGCGGCATCGGTCGCCACCAATTACGCGCAAGTACTCCAGCAGGCCACACAAGAGCCCCCTGAAGAAACACACGAGGAGGGGGGTGAAAAGCACTTTCGCGCCATCTTTATTTCGGATGTCCACCTCGGTACACCGGGCTGCCAAGCCGATGCCTTGTTGGAGTTTTTACGCACCCACAGCAGTGAAACTTTGTATTTGGTGGGCGACATCATTGACGGCTGGCAGTTGCGCCGTCGCTGGTACTGGCCGCAGGCGCACAACGACGTGGTGCAAAAACTCTTGCGCCGCGCACGCAAAGGGTGCCGGGTGGTTTTTGTGCCGGGCAATCATGATGAATTTGCGCGCGGCTTCATCGGCCACTCATTCGGCGGCATTGAAGTGGTGAAAGAGACGGTCCACACCACCGCCACCGGGCAAAAATTGTGGGTCATTCACGGCGACCACTTTGACGGTGTCATTCAGTTGGCCAAGTGGTTGGCCAAATTGGGCGATCATTTGTATGAATTGACCCTCAAACTCAACCGTTACTTAAACCATTTGCGCGCTAAATTCGGTTTGCCCTATTGGTCCTTGTCGGCCTACCTCAAGTTGAAAGTCAAAAAAGCCGTCAGCTTCATCAATGATTTTGAGGAGGCCGTGGCGGCGCAAGCGGCAAAACATGGCTTTCAGGGGGTGGTTTGCGGCCACATTCACCATGCGGAGATTCGGGACATCAACGGCATTTTGTATTGCAACGACGGCGACTGGGTGGAAAGCCTGACCGCATTGGTGGAGCACATGGACGGTCGGTTGGAGATCCTCAGCTTCGATGAAGTCAACCAAATGCGCCTGAGCAGTCACAAGGGCCTAGCGACTATTTCTTGATCCAAATCACCACAGGTGGATTGTGTTTCATGAAATTGTCATGAATATGACATCAAATGAAGGAAAGGCATGATGCCCAATCGGGGTTTTGAATCTGTCCCGTATTTGTAATTCTTCAATGTCCACTGCGCCAAGTCATTCCAGTTCGCCCCACATCCCTCAAATCGATCCGGTCTTGAGTCTGCTTGACCGTGACGCCAGTATTTTGGATTTCAACCTGCGGGTGCTGGATTGGGCCAAACGCCCCGAAGTCCCCTTGCTCGAACGATTGCGCTACCTGTGCATCGTGTCTTCCAATTTGGACGAGTTTTTTGAAGTTCGCGCGATGTTGCATTTGGCCGCTTTTGCCAACAACGATCGCAAAGGGCTTTACAGCGTCAAAACCTTCAACGCCAATTACGCCAAAGCGGCCCAGTTGGTGGCGGAGCAATACAGCCTCTACAACGAGGCCTTACTGCCCGCTTTAGAAGCAAACGCCATTCAAATTTTGTCGCACGGTGAGCGCAATGCGGCCCAAAGAAAATGGGTCCATGACTACTTTGTGCGCGAAGTCAAACCCTTGCTGGTGCCTGTGGGGCTGGATCCTTCACACCCTTTTCCGCAAGTGGCGAACAAATCGCTCAACTTCATTGTGCAATTGGGCGGCAAGGATGCCTTTGGTCGGCACAACGACATTGCGATCGTCAAAGTACCACGTGTGTTGCCGCGTGTGATTCAGATGCCCAGCAAAGTGGCCGGACATGGTCAAAGTTTTGTTTTGCTCTCCAGTGTGATTCGCGCGCACCTGTCTGAGTTGTTCATCGGTCGCACGGTCGGGCAGTTTTCTCAGTTTCGCGTCACCCGCCATTCGGACTTGGCGGTCGATGAGGAGGATGTTGAAAACTTGCGTACCGCGCTGCGCCATGGTTTGCAACACCGCAATTACGGCGAAGCTGTGCGCCTGGAAGTCTCAGAGAGTTGCTCAGAACATTTGTCTGATTTTTTGCTCAAGCAATTCAAGCTGCCGCCGGTCGCTTTGTTTCGCGTTGCCGGCCCTGTGAACCTGGTGCGCCTGAACCAGTTGATTGATTTGGTGAACCAGCCCGATCTGCTCTTTCCTGCTTACCAAGCCAGTTACCCCAAGCAATTGCAGCGTGGCGCTTCGGTGTTTGAGCGCATGCGTCAAGGCGATGTACTGATCCACCAGCCCTATGAGAGTTTCGATGGCGTTTTGGACTTCTTGCGTGAAGCGGTCTATGACCCGCAGGTCTTGGCCATCAAGCAAACCATCTACCGCATCGGCAGCGATACCGCCATGCTCGATTTGCTGCGCGAAGCGGTTCGTCGCGGCAAAGAAGTCACTGCAGTGGTGGAGTTGAAGGCCCGGTTCGACGAAGAGGCCAATATCAATGTGGCCGAACAATTGGAATCTGTAGGGGCCCAGGTGGTGTATGGGGTGGTGGGTCTGAAAACCCACGCCAAGATGCTGTTGGTCACCCGCCGTGAAGGCCGAGTGTTGAAAAAATACGGCCACTTGTCCACCGGCAATTACAACCCCCGCACCACCCGTTTGTATACCGACATCAGCTATTTGACCTGCGATGCGCGGCTCACCGCCGACATGGACCATTTGTTCATGCATTTGGCCAGCCAAAGCCGCTTGCATCGGATGAATAAATTGTGGGTGGCGCCGTTTTACCTGCAGCGCAAAATCATTGCCCAATTGGACGCAGTGGGTCATGCCGCCGAACAGGGCCAGACGGCCAAAGTCATGGTGAAAATGAATGCATTGACCGATGCCGAATTGATCGCTGCGCTGGTGCGTGCGGGCCAAAAAGGCGCGCAGATCGATTTGATCATTCGGGGCGCTTGCATGTTGCCTGCGCAGGTGCCAGGGGTCACTGACAACATCCGTGTGCGCTCCGTGGTGGGGCGCTTTTTGGAGCACACGCGGGTGTTTTATTTTGTCGCAGGCGACCAAGAGAGTTTGTACTTGTCCAGCGCCGACTGGATGAACCGCAACATGATTCGCCGCATTGAATTGGCTTGGCCAGTGCAAGACCCGGTCCTGCGCCAGCGTGTGGTGGACGAATGCCTGAACTTGTATTTGCAAGATGGACGCAACGCCTGGCGCTTGGACGCAGACGGTCAATACGCGAAGTTGGAGAAAAAAGGGCGTCACGTGCACAGCGCGCAAGGGATTTTGATGCGCCGCTATGCGTCCGGTGCCAAGCAGAAAAAAACGGGATGATCAGGAGCCTGCAATGGATCTTATTTTTTGGCGACACGCTGAAGCATTTGACCCGGTAGAAGGTCAAGACGACTTGACTCGGGTACTGACCCCTAAGGGCGAGAAGCAGGCCAAGCGCATGGCCGCTTGGTTAGACCGGCAGTTGCCTATTGGCGTCAAGGTGTTGGTCAGTCCCGCCATTCGAACCGAGCAGACCGCCCGGGCGCTGAACCGAAAATTCAAATTACGCGACGAATTGGCACCGGAGGCCGAACCCGATCAAGTGCTGTTGGCTGCAGGCTGGCCAGACGCCAAGATGCCCGTGCTGATCATCGGGCACCAGCCTACCTTGGGGCGTATCATTGCCGCTTTGCTCGGCCTGTCAGAGCAAGAATGCGCCGTGCGCAAAGGGGCGGTGTGGTGGCTGCGCAGTCGGCTGCGCGAGGGGGTACAGCAAACCGTGATCGTGACGGTTCAAAACCCGGATTTGATGTAACCCCTTGGTGTGGACTTCAGGCGCGGCCAGGGCGGCCTGTTTTCAGGGCCGGCACCTTGGCCAAAATGGCGACCAAATTTTTGTCGTCCATGGCGCTCAATGCCATGATGCCAGCACGCAGCAACTCGCTCTTTTTCACGCTGCGCTGCAAGCTGTTGGCCCGTTGTTTCAGGCCGTCTATGGCTTGGTACTCGTCCTTGGGCATGGTGAAGCTGTCGCGGACCAACTTGGGTTTCTTGGGTGTTTTGGTTTTGGGCGCGGCCACAGCCTTGGCAGCGGGAGCTGCCGCACGTGCCACTGCTTTCGTGGCGACGGGTTTGGGGGCAGGGGCTACTTTGCGAGCCGGTGATTTGACTGCGCGATTGGCTGCGACTGGACGGGTCTTAGCGGCCGCAGATTTGACTGTTGCCTTGGCGGCGGTTGAGGTGGCCATGGAGCCTCCTTGTTAAACGATGTATACAGTTTATACCGTTTATTCCAAAATGCAACCCATGACCATCGCATCAGCTGTTGTAGGTGACGCTCCAGGGTGTTTTTTGCCATGCAATGCATTCTTCGTGCAGCAAATGCGCTGATTGCGGCCACTGCGCCGCCCAGCCTTTGCGGGTGGTGATGGTGAAGCCTGGGGCGGGTTGGTCGTGTTGGGTCAGCTCAAAACCTTTGAGGTCCGGGTCGCGCCGGGCGTGGCACACAATCACGGCCAACCGCAGGGCAAACAACTG
>CANFMK010000128.1 GCA_947448325.1 Comamonadaceae bacterium | reverse complement strand
TTGACCACGGGACTGCCCGGCTTTCTGAGTGCGCAAGAGATGGCCGGTTTGTATGCGCAGGCCATGGGCGTGTCGCTGCAAACTGTGGATTACTACCGTGCATTCGCCCAGTGGCGGCTGGCCTGCATTGGTGAGGGCGTCTACGCCCGCTACCTGGCGGGGCAGCAGGGCGCCCAAGATGAAGCACTGGACTTGAATGCCTACAAAGCGTCGATACCGCGTCGGGCTGAAGCGGCAGCGCGGCTGCTGGGCTTGGGGTCAGCCAACAAATAAGGCCTGCGGCCCAAGGCATTGGTTGACAGGTGATGTTGCGGCACAAGGAGGGGGTGATCGGGATCGATCACGACTTCGCAAGCTGTGTGTTCATTCACCCAGGCGCATTTCATCGACCGCGGGGTCGACGCTGGCCAGCATCAGTTTTTGGCGACGCCAACCGCCCCAGTGGTAGTAGGCCCAAGCGATCGCCGCAGAGCAGATCGAGCCAAATGGAAAACTCCACCAAATGGCATCCTCGCCCAGCACAGGTTGCAGCAGCACAGCAAACGGCACGCGCAAGCCCCACATCGTGGCGGCAAAAATCAACATCGGCGCGAGCATGGCACCGTTGGCCCGCATGATGCCAAACAGGCCCATGCTCACCGACAACGCAATCCATCCCCATAAGGCTTGCGTATGGATATGCCAAGCCTTGTCTAAAACATCGCCTCCTGCCGGAATGAACAGCCTGAGCGGGGCATCGCCCATCGCGTAAATGGTGACAGTCGCCAAGGCCGAGATGGCAACGCTCATCAAGCAACCCCGAAGCGCGATGGATTCGACACGGCGCCAGTGTCCAGCCCCGATGTTCATGGCGGCCATGGCCGACATGGAGGTGGACAGCGCCGTTGAAGGCATTTGCACATACACCCACAGCTGAGAGGCCCCGCTGTAAGCGGCCGCAGTGGCAGCACCGTAGGTGTTAACCAGGGCCAACAGCGTGAAATAACTGCCCTGAACCACCAAGGTCTCCAGCGCCATCGGCACGCCCCGGCGCACCAACAAGCCCATCAACACAGGGTCGGGGCGCAGGTGGCGAATGTCTTGGCCATGCAGCGCAATCGGTGAGCGTTTCAGGTAGATGTAAATCACCATCAGGCCCAGTGCGGTGGCATTGCCCACGAGGTTGGCAATGCCCAATCCGGCAATGCCCAGATTCGGCAAGCCGAAAGCGCCTTGCAGCAACAAGGGCCCGAGGAGGACCGCCAGAGCGATCCACAGCACGGTGAACTTGAAGGGCGTGTGCGCGTCGCCAGAGCCGCGCAGGATCATCATCATCACCAAATACGTGAAGATGCTGGGCATGCTCAGGCAGGTGTAGCGCAGATGGGTGATGGCCAATGCGCGCGCGGGCGCGGGGGTGCCCATCCAGTCGACCAGGGCCGGTGTCAGCAGCCAACCTGCGGCGGCCAAGCACAGTGAAAAGCCGATGACAAAAATGACCGCACTGCCGACCACCCGTTTGACCGCTTGCACATCCCCTGCGCCCAGCGACTGGCCAATCGCGACCGCCGCCGCCGTGCCAATGCCCATGGCGGTGCCCATGACCATCATCAGGATGACATGGGCGGTGGCCACAGCCGTCAGCGCGTTCGGTCCCAGCAGTTGGCCCACCCAAATGGCCGACCAAGTCCCTGCCAGGGAGTGCAGCAAGTTGGTCATCAACAGCGGTAACGCAAAGACCGCCAGCGTCGGCGTGATCGGACCCGCAACGAAGCGGTGGTGCGTCACGGCTTGGCCACTGTGGCGGATGGGCTGGCGTGTTGGATTTCGGCCAGAGCCGCTTGCCGGATTTCGCGCTTGAAGATTTTGCCGGATGGCGTGCGTTGCAAGGGCGCTTTCGAGTGCAGGATGTAACGCGGCACCGCAAAACGCGCCAGGTGTTCGCTCAGATAAGTGCGCAGTGCCTCGACATCCAGGTCCTCACTGCCATAAACCGTGGCGCCGACTTCTTCGCCCAAACGCGCATCGGGCACAGCATAGACCGCCGCCTCATGCACGTCGGGGTGTTGCAACAGGGCGGCTTCGACCATGCCGCAGCCAATGTTTTCTCCACCGCGAATGATCAAGTCTTTGATGCGGTCAACGATGTAAAGAAAACCGTCCTTGTCCAGATAGGCCACGTCGCCGGTGCGAAACCAGTCGCCAATGAAGGACTTGGCGGTGACCTCGGGTTGTTGCCAGTAGCCAAAGAACACCGAAGTGCCGCGCACCAGCAACTCGCCGCGCTGACCGGTGGGCAATGCTTGACCGAGTTCATCGATGATCTTGAGTTCCAGCACCTGCGAGCAACGGCCTGAGCTTTCAGGGTGGTCCAGATAGTCCTGACCACCAATGCCTACGCCGATGGCATTCGTCTCCGTCATGCCCCAGCCAGTGGCGGGCAGGGCGTTGGGGAAACTGGCCGCGATTTGCCCGACCTGCTCAGGTGCTCGGGGCGCACCGCCGCCACCCAGTGCCAGCAAGCTACTCAGGTCGTATTGCTGAGTTTGCGCCACGCGCACCAAGTCACCTGAGACGGCCGCCGGTGCGACCATCGACGTGAGACGATCCGATTGAATCAAGGCGGCTGCCTGCTGCGCATCCCAGCGGTACATGCACACCATTCGGCGTTGCGCGCGGTAGCTGGACAAGTAACTGGCATGCAAGCCTGTGACGTGAAACAAGGGTACGGCCAAGAGCGTGCCCGGTTGTTCCACCGACGGGTCACCAGGTGGTGGCGCCACAATGCCGGCCACTGCATCACCCACGGCGCGGTCCAGCTCCCAAGACAGCAGCGCCGACAAGATATTGCGCTGACTGGACACCACACCCTTGGGGTGGCCCGTGGAGCCCGAGGTGTACAAAATCGTGGCTGGATCGTCCTGGGCAATGGCCACGTGCGGCATGGCCACGGGTCCCAGGGCCTCGGTCAGGTCTTTCAGCAACCGAACGCCATGCGCTAAGGTTTTTGTGGGGCGCACCGCCAGCACCTGAAGCGACGCGCCAGACGAGGGCAGGCGATCCAAGCGCTCCTGATCGGCAAACAACACGCGGGCACCACTGTCGGTCAGGGCGTAGGCCATTTCATCGGATTGCCAGTGGCCATTCATGGCCACCGCCACGGCACCCACCGAGGTGATGGCGGTGAAGGCCAGGACCCATTCAGGGTAGTTGCGCATTGCAATGGCCACCCGATCGCCCGGCACCACGCCACAGTCCTGCACCAGCACATGGCCAATGCGTGCAGCGGCCTGCCATGCCTGGGCAAAAGTCCATTTCTCGTCGTTGTAGCTGAGAAAGGGCAGGTCTGAGGCGGTGGACTCGAACAGTTCGCGCAAAGAGCCCGGCGCGTTTTTGAAAACGCGCAATGCGCGCCCTGACACCTGCGCGTCGACCAACTCGTAGAGTTGGCCAGGGCCTGTGAAGCTGTCTATGGCCTGTTGTCTGGTGATCATCTGGTTTCCATGGCAGGCGTTCAACGACCCTGGAAGACCGGTTCGCGCTTGGCGACAAAGGCCTTCGTGGCCTCTCGGTGATCTTCGGTTTGACCGCAATGGATGTGGTGAGTGGCTTCCAGGTCGAGACAGTCGTCGACTTCACCCGCCATCGCGCGGTTCAAGTTTTCTTTCATGTAGCGGTAGGCCACGGTGGGGCCCTTGGCCAAGCGCAGCGCGATTTCGCGCGTCTTGCTGCTGAGGTCTTCAGGGGTACAGACCCAGTTGGTCAGACCCAGGCGCAAGGCCTCATCGGCCGAAACGCGATCCGACAAGTAATACAACTCGCGCGCTTTGGCCGATCCGACCAGTTGGGTCAGGAAATAGCTGCCGCCGTAGTCGCCTGAGAAGCCCACACGCGCAAAGGCGGTGGTCATGATGGCGCTGCTGGCCATGACACGCATGTCGCAGGCCAGCGCCAATGACAGGCCGGCACCGGCCGCTGCGCCGGGCAGGGCAGCAAGGGTGGGCTTGGGCATTTTGAACAGTTTGCCGGCCGTGGCGCGCTGGTTCAGGCGTTGGCGTGCGATGGCTTCGTCGATGGTTTGCGCGCCCACCGTGCCGTCGCCCGAGGCCGCCATGCCTTTGACATCACCGCCCGCGCAAAAGCCTTGACCTGCGCCGGTCAGCACCAGGCATTTGACGGCCGGGTTGAACTCGGCTTGGGCCAGTTGTTCTTGCAGGGCCAGGTTCATGGCCTTGGACATGGCGTTGCGCGCGTCTGGCCGGTTCAAGGTCAGTGTCAACACGCCGTCTTCCAGTGCGGCGAGCAGGTCGGGCGTGCCTGTGTCGATCATGTGTGCAGTCATGGGGCAGTGCTCCGATGGGGGTATCAGTTGCGCCAGACCATGGTCGCGCTCATGTCATCCACGCCTGACTCGGTGGCCCGAATCTCGTGGCGTCCGACCACCAGGTGGTGCACCTCGTCGGGTCCATCGGCCAAGCGCAGGGTGCGCTGCGAGGCGTACATTTTGGACAACGGTGTCTTTTGCGACACACCCAAGGCGCCGTACATCTGGATCGCTTGGTCGATGATTTGACACACGCGCTGCGGCACCATGGCTTTGACCATGTGGACCCAGATCCGCGCTTCGCGGTTGCCCAAAACGTCCATGGCTTTGGCGGCTTTGAGCACCATCAGGCGCATGGCTTCGATGTCAATGCGGGCGCGGGAAATGATCTCTACATTGCCCCCCAACCAGACCAGCTGTTTGCCAAAGGCTTCGCGCGAGATGCCGCGTTGCACCAACAGCTCCAAGGCTTTCTCGGCCTGACCGATGGAGCGCATGCAGTGGTGAATCCGACCTGGCCCCAAGCGCAGCTGGGAGATTTCAAAGCCACGGCCTTCGCCCAGCAGCATATTGTCTTTGGGTACACGCACATTGTCGAAGACGATGTGCATGTGGCCATGTGGCGCGTGGTCTTCAGAGAAGACATGCATGGGGCCCATGATCTTCACGCCAGGGGTGTCCTTGGGAATCAGGATCATCGACTGTTGCTGATGCGGTGCCGCATTCGGGCTGGAGCGCACCATGGTGATCAAAATCTTGCAACGTGGGCTACCGGCACCCGAGATGTAGTGCTTCTCGCCATTGATTACCCATTCTTCACCTTCGAGCACGGCGCTGGTGGCGACGTTTTTCGCATCCGATGAGGCGTAGTCCACCTCGGTCATGGCATAGGCCGAGCGGATCTCGCCGTCCAACAGAGGTTTGAGCCATTTTTCTTTTTGCGCCGGTGTGCCCACGCGCTCGAGCACTTCCATGTTGCCGGTGTCTGGGGCGGAGCAGTTCATGCATTCCGAGGCCATGGGGCTCTTGCCCAGCTCGGCGGCGATGTAGGCGTAGTCCAGGTTGGACAGCCCTTCACCGGTCTCAGAGTCGGGCAAGAAGAAATTCCACAAGCCTTCTTTTTTGGCTTGGTTCTTCGCGGCATTGAGCAAATCGAGTTGGCCTGGGGCATATTCCCAGCGCTCGGCACCGGTGCGGCCCTCGCCCAAGGCGTTGTACTTTTCAGCCATGGGGTTGACGGTCTCCACGATGAAGCGTTTGACGTGTTCGTACAGCGGGCGGGCTTTTTCCGACATGCGCAAGTCGTTGAGTGGGTCACTGGGGTCCAAGGAAAAAGGGGAGACAGTGGCCGTGGGGGTGGCGGTGGTTGTGGTCATTTGAAAAATCCTCAGCAGTTAGGTTGACAGTGAAATAAAAAGGAACGGTAAAAGTGGGAGTACAGGTGTGAGCAGGAGGTGATCAGGGCTCAGGCATAGGCCTGCAGGGCTTCGTCGATCGCGCGTTCAAGGTCGCTGGCACTGGCGCAATGGCTGACATGGGTGCACAGGGGGCGGTACTGCAGCATGCAGCTGTCGCCGCTGCCCCAGCGCACAGGGGGCTCGTTGCACAACCACACCACGCGTTTGGCGCGCTCAGTCAGCTGCGCGAAGATGTCCAAGCGGGGGTTGGTTTGATTCGAGCGCCCGTCGCCCAAGACCAACACGGTGGTGCGCGGGTCGATGCAGTCGCTGTGCAGCTTGTGCAAATCCACCCAAGCCTGACCATAGTCGGTGGCGCCGCCCCCGACTTCTTTCAAAATCATGGCCATCGCGTCGTCAAAGGGCAGGGTCTCGAGCGCAGCGCTCACGTCACGCAGTCGGTGCGAAAAACAAAAACTGCGCAGATCCGCGACCGAGCCATGCAAGGCGTACAAAAACAACAGGAAAAACCGCACATGGGCGGCCACCGAACCTGAAACGTCGCACACCACCACCAAGCGCGGTTTATCGCGCCTTGTGTGTTGGAAGCTGAGATGGAAGGGCACGCCGTCGTGGCCCGCGTTGGTGCGCAGCGTGCGTCTGAAGTCGATGTGCCCCTGCAGGCGTCTGCGCCGACGTTGCGAGTGTTTGGCCGCCAGGCGTTTGGCCATGCGGGCGACTGCGCGTTTCATGAGCTCCATGTCGGGAGGGCTCATCCGGCCGAGGGGACGGTGCACCGCCACTTCGGTCATGAAATGCTCGGTGGCCGGTTGACCAAACAGTTCAAAGCGCTGCTCCACCCATGCGCGCGCATGGCGCAGCAGCACCTCGCGCGCAGTGCTCAGTGCGCTCGCTTGGGTCTGGGCTTGTGGCGTGTTCTGGTTCAAGCGTTCTCGCAGTTGCGACTCCAGCGCCGCTATGCCGAGTTCAGAGAGCATTTGGCGAGCATAAAAAGGGACCTGTGAAGCGAAACGAATCTCGTCCACGCCGACCTGCGCGGCAGCGCGCCTGAGCGCCGTGTCCAGATGGCCGGTGCCTTGGTTTTGTGTCGCCATGTCCAGCAAGGCATCCACCTGCGCATTCCCTGTGTGCACAGGGTTTTCTGGGGTAAGAGCGGCGCTGGCGTGAGACGAATCAAGCGGTGTGGCGTTGCGCGATGGCGCGCTGTAGTACAGATCGAAAATCCGGTCGTGGAGGATTTTTTCTTCAGCCGATTTGGCCAACACCACACCCAATGAAGCTTTCAGGTTGGCGCGGTCTTCAAAGCCGATCAAGGCCATGGCCTGCGCGGCGTCAATCGCCTCCGCCGGCGATGCAGGCACGCCAGCCAGCCGCAGCGCACGGATGAATCCGGCCAGGCGGCTGTCCATCACGCATCTCCCATGGGGGCAGTCGCACAAGAGGCCATCAACGCCGCCTCGGTCAGTGCAGCGATGCGGCCTTGCACTTCTTGAATGTCGGACTCACGTTTGAGCAGCACATTGAGGGTGTCGCGCACCAGCGACTCCTCCAAGATTGGGGCATGCAACAAGACCATGGTGCGGGCCCAGTCGACCGATTCGGCCATGGAGGGCGGTTTGCGAATGTTCTCTTTGCGCAGTGACTGCACGAAAGTGACCAACTGCCCGCGCAGTCGTTCATCGATTTGCGGCACCCGGGCGCGCAGCACTTGTCGTTCGAGTTCGGCGTCCGGAAAACCGATGTGCAGGTGCAGGCAGCGCCGCTTGAGGGCGTCCCCGAGCTCGCGTGTGTTGTTCGAAGTCAGGATCACCAGGGGTGGCACTTGGGCTCGGATCGTGCCGATCTCAGGAATGGTGACTTGGTAGTCGGCCAGCACTTCGAGCAGCAAGGCCTCAAAGGATTCCTCGGACTTGTCGATTTCATCGATCAACAGCACGCTGCCACTGGCTTGCTCCATGGCCTGCAGCAGGGGACGGGGCTCGAGGAATTCACGCGAAAAAAACAAGTCCTGAAAGCCGACCAATTTGCCAAAAGCGTCATGCAAAGAGTCGCTGGTATCGACCAGTTGACCGATTTTTTCCTTCAGGATTTGCGTGTACAGCAACTGTTTGCCGTACTTCCATTCATACAGCGCTTTGCTGTCGTCCAAGCCCTCATAGCAAGGCATGCGCAGCAGGGCGTAACGCAGGGCCTTGGCGATGGACACCGCCAAATCGGTCTTGCCCACGCCTGCAGGACCTTCAATCAGCACCGGTTTGCGCAAGTGATGCGCCAGGTACAAAGCGGTCGAGATGGCGCGGGTGGAGATGTAGCCCACCTGCGCCAGTGCGGTGGTAATGGCCTCGATGGACGCAAGGCCAGGTGGGGTGGGGTGGGCCGTCATCAGAGGGTCGCGCCGCAGGGGGCTCGCACGGTTTGACAGCCTGGGGCAGATTCAAGATTCATGCGAAAAGTATGGTGCACTGTGGCGGGTCAGGCAGCACCCTAGGCGACAGTGGGCCTAGGGGTTTTCCGCAGTCGCCATTTGCAGTGGCAGGAGATTTCGATCACCGAAATTGGTGTTTCATCCCCAGGTTCACATCGCTGCGGCCATCAAGCTGGCCTGTTCGATGGCGCGCTTGGCGTCCAGCTCCGAGGCTTCAAACGCACCGCCCACCAATTGGGTGGTGACGCCCAGCGCCTGCAAATCGTCATACAAGCTGCGCAGGGGCAGTTGACCGGCGCAGACCACCACCGTGTCCACTTCAAACACTTGGGGCTGGTCGTTGACGCGCGTGTGCAAGCCGGCATCATCGATGCGCAGATAGTCCACCCCATTGACCATGCGCACGCCACGCCGCGTCAGAGTCAGCCGGTGGGTCCAGCCGGTGGTGCGGCCCAAGCCGCTGCCCACGGGGGTGGTTTTACGTTGCAACAAAGTGATGCTGCGTCCACTGGTTTGTGATTGGGGTTGCACGCCCGTGACGCCGCCACGGGGGT
>CANFMK010000127.1 GCA_947448325.1 Comamonadaceae bacterium | reverse complement strand
CATCAGCAGGTTGTCTTTGATGGACAGCAGCGGGAACACCTCGCGCCCCTCGGGCACATGCGCCAGGCCGCGCTGCACAATCAGCGAAGGGTCCATGGCGGTGATGTTTTCACCTTTGAACTCCACCGAACCTTTGCGCGGGTCGATGATGCCGGAGATGGTTTTCAGGGTGGTGGTTTTGCCCGCGCCGTTGGAGCCCAGGATGGTGGCGATTTGGCCGCGTTGCACGCTCAGGCTGACGCCGCGGATGGCGCGGATCGGACCGTAGGCGCTTTCCACGTTGAGCAGTTTGAGCAAAGGGGTGGTGTCGGTCATGTCCTGCTCCTTACGCCGCACGGCGCAAGCTGGCGGCGTCGTCGGCCCCGCCCAGATACGCTTCGATCACGGCCGGGTCGGCCTGCACCTGCGCTGGGCTGCCCAGCGCCAAGACTTCGCCTTGGTTCATGGCCAAGACGCGGTCGGACACCTTGGAGACCAAGCTCATGTCGTGCTCCACCATCAACACCGTGATGCCCAGATCGTGCTGGATGTCTTGAATCCAAAACGCCATGTCGCTGGTTTCTTCCACGTTCAGGCCCGACGAAGGTTCGTCCAAGAGCAGCAACTTTGGTTCGGTGGCCAGCGCACGGGCCAACTCCACCACTTTGCGCACGCCATAGGGCAGTCCGGCCACCAAGGTGTCGCGGTAGTGCTGCAAATCCAGGAAATCAATCACCTCTTCGACCTTGCGCCGGGTGGCCAACTCGGCCTGGTGCACACTGCGGGTGAACAGCAACTGATTCCAAAACCCCGTGCGGTTGTGCACATGGCGACCGATCAACAGGTTTTGCAGCACCGTGGCGTGTTCGAACAATTCGATGTTCTGGAACGTGCGCGCAATGCCCAACGCCGCCACCGCGTGCGGCGGCACTTGCGTCAGCGTTTGACCTTGGAAATCGATGTGCCCGGTGGTGGGCGTGTAGATGCGGCTGATCAGGTTGAAGACCGTGGTCTTGCCTGCACCGTTGGGGCCGATCAAGGTGAAGACTTCACCACGGCGCACATCGAAGCTGACGTTGTTCACTGCCAGCACGCCACCAAAGCGCACCGACAGGTTGTGGGCTGAAAGCAGGAGGTCGCTCATTTCAGTCGATCCGATTTTTGGAAGCTCTTTTGCCGCTTGAACATGCCTTTGCGGTAGAACGGGAACAGCTGGAACCAGGTACGCACCTTGAGCCAGCGGCCGTACAAGCCCATGGGTTCAAACATCACAAACGCGATCAGCACCAGGCCATAAACCAAACCTTGCAAGCCGGGCGCCTGGCCAATGAAAGCGGGCAAAAAGTCTTTGCCCAGCGAAATCAGCTGCGGCATGGTGATCAAGAAGATCGCGCCCAAAAACGCGCCATGGATCGAGCCCAAGCCGCCAATCACCACCAACAGCAGCAAGTCCACCGACTGCAAAATATTGAACTGGTCCGGGCTGATGAACTGCAGTTTGTGCGCATACAAAGCGCCGCCCACACCGGCCAGCGCGGCCGAGATCATGAACGACAGGGTTTTGTAGCGCGCCAAATGGATGCCCATGCTTTGCGCTGAAATTTCCGAATCGCGGATCGCCACAAAGGCCCGGCCGGTGCTGCTGCGCAGCAGGTTCATCACCGCCAGGGTGGACAGCACGGTGACCACCAAACACACGCCGTAAAAAGCCTCGTTGCTGCTGGCTTCAAAACCAAACAGGTTCACCGCTTTGACATGCATGCCCGCGTTGCCCCCGGTCACGCTGTCCCAGCGGGCCAGGCCTTCTTCGACAATGAAGCCAAACGACAAGGTGGCAATGCCCAGGTAAATGCCCTTGACGCGCAGCGCGGGCAAACCGACCACCGCGCCCACCGCCGCAGACAGGCCTGCGGCCACGGCCAGCGACACGGGGAAAGGCCAGCCTTTGGCGGCCAGCACCGCCTCGGTGTAAGCGCCCACGCCTAAAAATGCGGCGTGCCCCATGGAGAACAAACCGGTGAAGCCGGCCAGCAGCATCAGCCCCAGGCCGACCACCGCGTAGATCATCACAAAGGTCATTTGCGCCAGCCAGTACTCTTCAATTAGCCAGGGCGCGGCCACCAAAAAGGCCAGCAACAGGCCGTACCAAAACACATGCCCGCCGTGTTTGAACAGGCGAATGTCTTGGTCGTAGTCGGTTTTGAAAATGAACCGCATGGGTCAGACCTTTTTCCGCAATTTTTCACCGAACAGGCCGTTCGGTTTGAGCACCAGCATCAGCAGCACAACGATGTAGGCGGCAATGTCCTTGAAGCCTTCAGGCAACCAAAATCCGGCCAGCGACTCCACCACGCCGATGATCACGCCGCCCACAATGGCGCCAGGCAAGCTGCCAAAGCCGCCGACCACGGCAGCCGGAAAGGCTTTCAGGCCAATGAAACCCATGTTGGCGTGCACAAAGGTGATGGGTGCCAACAGCAAACCGGCCACGGCCGCCACCGCAGCCGCCAGCGCCCAGACCAGACCGTTGAGGCGCTTGACGGGAATGCCCATGTAATACGCCGCGAGTTGGTTTTGCGAGGCCGCTTGCATGGCAATGCCCACGCGCGAGTAGCGAAACACCAGATACAAGAGCGCGCTCAAGGCACCCGTGGCCAGCACCACCACCACCTGTGTGGCACCCAGTACCACACCGCCGACATTGAACACGGTGTCTTTGTAGGGCACTGGAAAAGCCAAGGTCTCGGTGCCGATATCGGGGATCATGGTGATCAGGCCGCGCGCCACATAGCCAATGCCGATGGTCAACATGACGATGGAAAAGGCCGGTTGCCCCAGCACCGGGCGAATCACCACCCGCTCGGTCAGCCAACCCAGTGCCGCCATGGCCAGCATGGCAGCGGGAATGGCCAACCAGTAGGGCAGGCCGAGCATGCTGACGCAGCCCAAGCCGCCAAAAGCGCCCAGCATCATCAGCTCGCCTTGGGCAAAGCTGACGGTTTCGGTGGCTTTGTAAATCAGCACAAAGCCCAGGGCGATCAGACCGTAAATACAGCCTTGAGCGACCCCGCTGAAAATGACCTGCAGTTCCTGCATGTTGCGCGCTTTCCTCAGCCGGTAGAGAACTTCTTGGTGAATTGACAGCGATGAGGCATCGACTATCATGGCCAAACCAAGCACTTGCTTTCTATCTTAGAGACAAGCACTCCCACCGCAATTTGGGGAAACCCTAGGCCATGTCCGACCTCCTGGCGAGCCGTTCAATGCAAGACCATTCCGACGAGGTCAACCGCCGCCAGGCCTTGATCCGCGAATCAGCGCGCTTGTTCCGTGAAAAAGGCTATGACGCCACCACTGTGCGCGACATCGCCGGTGCGGTGGGCATGCGTTCGGGCAGCCCGTTTTACCACTTCAAAAACAAGCAAGAAATCTTGAAAGCGGTGATGGAAGAAGGCCTGCACCAGGGCTATGAGCGCTCTGTCGCGGCTTTGGCGCAAGCCACGACGCTGCAAGAACGCTTTCGCGCCTTGGTGCGCACCCACTACGGCATCTTGCATGACGAGGGCAGCGAGTTCATTGCGGTGCTGCTGTACGATTGGCGCAGCCTGCCGCCTGAATACAAGCAAGACATCATCGAGGTCAAAGACCGTTATGACGCCTTGTGGCAACCCACGTTGCAAGAATTGTTGCAAGCGGGTTTGCTGGGTGCCAACTCGCACCGCGATCCAGCGGCGGCAGACGATGTGAAGATGGCCCGTCTGATGGTCATGGGGGCCATCAATTTCACAGTCACTTGGTACAAGCAACCGGACGAAAAGCGCAAAGGCGGCCCAACAGCCGCCCAGGCCATGGACCTGGACGCTTTGGCCGACCGCACCGTGCGGTTTTTCATGCAGGTAGACAATGACTGAACAGACAGCCGCCCGGCACATCGGGCGGCCGCGCAAAGGCAGCTGAAGATGATCAACAAATTTGTACCCAGCATCGCGCAGGCTTTGGCCGATACACGCGATGGCGCCACCATTTTGATTGGCGGCTTTGGCACCGCCGGCATTCCCGACGAATTGATCGACGGCTTGCTGGCGCAAGGCGCCCGCGACCTGACCCTGGTGAACAACAACGCGGGCAACGGCGAGCAAGGCATCGCCGCTTTGCTCAAGGCCGGCCGGGTGCGCAAGATGGTGTGCAGCTTTCCCCGCCAAGCCGACTCGTATGTGTTCGATGGTCTTTACCGCGCCGGCCAAGTAGAGCTGGAATTGGTGCCGCAGGGCAATTTGGCCGAACGCATTCGGGCTGCGGGCGCTGGCATCGGCGGGTTCTTCACCCCCACCGCGTATGGCACCGACTTGGCGAAAAACGCCGACGGCTCGCTCAAAGAAACCCGCGAAATCGACGGGCGGATGTATGTGTATGAAACCCCTATCCACGCCGATCTGGCCTTGATCCGCGCGGAGCGCGGCGACCGCTGGGGCAACCTCACTTACCGCAAAGCGGCGCGCAATTTTGGCCCGGTGATGGCCATGGCGGCGCGCAAAACCGTGGCCACGGTGTACGCACAAGCCGAGTTGGGTGAGATCGACCCCGAAACCGTGATCACCCCCGGCATCTTTGTCCAAGCTGTGGTCCTGATCGACCGTGTGGCCACCCAGGCCGGAGGTATCAAAGCATGAGCTACACACGACGCAGCAAAGACGAACTGGCCGCCCGCGTGGCCCAAGACATTCCCGAGGGCGCCACGGTCAATCTGGGGATTGGCCAGCCCACGCTGGTGGCCAACCACATTCCGGCTTCGCGTGAAATCCTGTTGCACAGCGAAAACGGCATCTTGGGCATGGGGCCCGCGCCTGCCGCAGGTCAAGAAGATTACGACCTGATCAACGCGGGCAAACAGCCGGTGACCCTGTTGCCGGGCGGCGCGTATTTTCACCATGCCGACAGCTTTGCCATGATGCGCGGCGGGCACTTGGACATTTGTGTGCTGGGTGCGTTTCAGGTCAGTGCCAATGGCGATTTGGCCAACTGGCACACCGGTGAGGCCGGTGCCATTCCGGCCGTGGGCGGCGCGATGGACCTGGCCATTGGCGCCAAGCAAACCTGGGTGATGATGGATTTGCTGACCAAGCAAGGCCAAAGCAAATTGGTGGCGCAGTGCAGCTACCCCTTGACAGGGATTGCCTGCGTGAAACGCGTGTACACCGACCTGGGCACGCTGGCGTGCACGCAGCAAGGCTTGCAGGTGGTGGACATGGTGCCGGGTTTGACCCTGCAAGCCCTGTCTGAACTCATTGGCTTGCCTTTGACGCTGGCCTGAACCAGGCCCGCGGCGACAGTGCCGCGCCTCAGGCCGTGGCCAGGGCGACAGGCGCGTCCACATTGATGGCCGAACCCAGACCCAGCGCCTGGTTCACACGCGGCATCACTTCGTGGGCCATCAGTTCCATGGAGCGGCGACCCAAGGCGGTATCGACCAAGTCCATGCCCGCATAAACGATCTCGCCAAAGTGGCCAACGCGCTCGCGCAGCGCGAGAATTTGATCCACCACCTGGTCCACCGTGCCTGCGATGACCAATTCATCGAGCAAGCGGTCCAGCGTCACATGGCGGTCGTCCTCGTCCATGTGCTTTTTGAAAATGACGTGGCGCTTGGACATCATCATCTTGGTGAGCATTTGGCGGTAGTAGTAGCGGTAGGGGCTGTTGGCGTCTTCGCGGCCATAGCGCTGGGCGGTGGCGGCATCGTCGCTGACAAAAATGGTGCGTGCCACACGCCAGTCGGCAGGGTTGGCGGTTTGCTGCACGGCGGCTTTGCCTTCTTGGTAATTGTCCCAGTGGCTATTCAGCCAATGCGCCATCAAAAAGTTGGCTGACATCGGATGGAAGTTGCGTTTGCCCATGGCGATCACGCCTTTAGAGAAAGGTGCCACCACGGTGCCAACGATCTCGGGATACGGTGTTTGGTAAGGCCGCATCATCTGGCCGCGGCCGATCTCGGGTACCGCCGTGGTTTGGGTGGTGACTTTGAAGCGGTTATTTGGAAAGTCGATGTTGTAGGGTGGCTGGCGCTCCCAAATCGCCAAGATCACGTCAATCGCTTCCGCGAACATTTGGTTGCGGTCTTGGTCCAAGATGCCCAACGCCTCGGCGTCCGAGGCCAAGGCGCCCGGGCTGATGCCAAAAATAAAGCGGCCCTTGGCCAGGTGGTCGAACATCGCCGCTTGCGCCGCCAGCAGGGTCGGGTGTGAGTGCGACAAATTGGAAGTGCCGGTGCCCAGTTTGATGGTGCGCGTCTCGCTGATCAGCGTGGCCAGGAAAATCAAACTGTTGGTGACGTTCTCGGCCTTGTCGGTCAAATGCTCACCCACAAAAGCATCGTAAAAGCCGAGCTGATCGGCGTAGATGATGGTCTCCCGGTCCTCGTGCAGGGTTTCGGTGGTGTCCCGGTGCAAGGGATGCAGCGGCATGGTGAAGTAGCCTAAACGCATAGGGGGCTTTCTGAGTTTGTCCGGACAAATTTGCCTGATCTTACAAAAAGCGTTGGTGTAGCCCTGGCAAGTGAGCGACAGAAAAGTCCGTCCCCCCGACTTTCCCCGATTGCAAGCGCTGGGCCGTGTGGGCATACTGAGCCGCGCCTTCAACTGTGAAGGCGTTTCACTGTCAAACAAAGGTTGTGTTCATGGGTTTGCATTACATGGTGTGGCGATCAGTTGTCCTGGTCTTGTCGGGTTGGCTGTGTGTCGGCGCAGCGCTCGCGCAAAGTTATCCGAATCGACCCATCAAAGCAGTCGTGCCTTATGCCGCAGGTGGTTTTTCGGACCAGGCCAGCCGCATCATTGCCGAGGCCATGTCGCGCAACTTGGGGCAAAACATCGTCATCGAAAACCGCGCCGGCGGCGGCGGTCGTATCGGCAGCGAATCCATCTCCCGGGTCACGCCCGATGGCTATCAATTGCTGCTGACCACCAACGGCACCCACACCTACATGGCGGTGGTTGAAAAATCCCTCTCCTACGACCCGATCACCGATTTCACGCCGATCTCCTTGGTGGGCAAATACGGTTTGCTGATGGTGGTGAACCCGGCTGTGCCTGCCAAAACCCTGCCTGAGTTTTTGGCCTACGCCCGCGACAGCAAAGTGCAAATCAACTACGCCACTTCGGGCATGGGCAGCGGCTTGCACTTTGCCGGTGAGTTGTTCAATGCCATGGGCAAAGTGAACATGACCCATGTGCCCTACAAAGGTTCTGGCCCCGGCATGCAAGATGTGTTGGCCGGCGTGTGCCAAGTGATTTTCGATGGCGCGGCCAAACCGCAGATTGACGCGGGCAAGGTCCGGTTGCTGGGCACCACCAGTGCGGTCAGAGACCCGCGCTACCCCGATGTGCCCACCTTGAGCGAAGGTGGTTTGACCGGTTATGACTTGACGTATTGGGTGGGCTTGTTTGGCCCGAAAGGCTTGCCGACTGAGATTCAGGCGCGACTGAATGCCTCGGTCAAAACCGCGCTGGCCGACCCCGAAGTCAAGCGCAAGCTCAATGGCATGGGCATGACCTTGGTGGGCAGTACGCCCGAGCAAATGGTGCAAGAAATCCGCACCGAAACCGCCAAGTTGCGCCAGATTGCGGCCGCGATTCCGGGTGGCGTGAACTGAAAGCGCTCAGTGCGCCGCGAAGGACTGACACACCCGAAGCACCTGTTCGCCATAGGCTTCGAGTTTTTTCACGCCCAGGCCGCTGATACCGTCCAGGTCTGACAAGGCCTGCGGCGCGCGCTCGGCAATCGCCGCCAGCGTGGCGTCATGAAAAATCACGTACGCGGGCAGGTTGTGCTCTTTGGCCACCTCAGCCCGCCAGGCCTTGAGGTTGATGAAGCGCACCAAGGCGTCTTGGCCCAGGTTGGCGGCCGCCGGACCGGGTGCGGTGCGGCTCTTGCTGCGTTTGTCGGGTCGCTGGCTGGTCGATTCACGCAATAGCACCGAAACCTCGCCACGCAGCACCGCGCGAGAACCTTCGGTCAGGTGCAGGGTGCTGAAGCCTTCGCTGGTGTGCACATGCAGCGCGCCAATCGCAATCAGCTGTCGCATCACCGCGCGCAGTTGCTGCTCGGTGTAGTCGCTGCCTACCCCGAAGGTGCTCAAGGCTTCATGCCCACGCTGCACCACCTTGTCGGTTTTTTTGCCGCGCACAATGTCCATGGTGTGGCCCGCGCCAAAGTGCGTGCCTTGGCTTTGCTGGCAGCGGTAGACAGTGGACAAAATTTTGCGCGCCGCATCGGTGCCGTCCCAGACTTCGGGCGGGTGCAGGCAGTTGTCGCAATTGCCGCAAAACGGCATGTAAATGCCCGCACTGGACTCTTGTCCGCCGCTGTAGGCCTCGTCAAAGTAGCCCAGCAAACGGGCGCGGCGGCAGTCGGTGGCTTCGGCCAGGGCCAGCAAAGCGTCGAGTTTGCCGCGCATGACCTGTTTGAATTCTTCACCGGCCGGGCTCTCGTCGATCATGCGGCGCTGGTTCACCACGTCTTGCAAGCCATAAGCCATCCAGGCGTCCGCCGCCAGACCGTCACGGCCGGCGCGGCCGGTTTCTTGGTAATAGCCTTCGATGTTTTTGGGCATGTCCAGGTGCGCCACAAAACGCACGTCAGGTTTGTCGATGCCCATGCCAAACGCAATCGTGGCCACCATCACCACGCCCTCGTCGCGCAAAAAACGGTCTTGGTGTTGTTGCCTGAGCTT
>CANFMK010000126.1 GCA_947448325.1 Comamonadaceae bacterium | reverse complement strand
GTCTGGGACTCGGCGGCGTCCTGAATGTCAGCCACCGAACCTTCGGCCACCAGGCGCCCACCGCGTTTACCAGCACTGGGGCCAATGTCGATGATGTGGTCGGCGTGGCGGATGGTGTCCCAAAAACCAATGTAGGTGGCGGGGCAAGAGCGCGGGGTTTTGCCGATCGGTGTTTGGTCGACTTCGAGCACCCGGTCCACCGCCTCACAGCCTTCCAGCCCGGTGCAACCGACCAGCGCAGGCGCATCCCCTGCCGCAAAGGCGTCACGCCCCGCCTTGGTGGCGCGCTGGGCCACCAGCGCATGCACATTGGCCAAAAGCACGTCACGCGCCAAAGTCGATTTACCCGAACCCGACACACCCGTCACCGCCACCAAGCGCTTCAAAGGCACATCGACCGAAACGTCTTGCAAGTTGTGCATGTGCGCGCCTTCCAGATGCAGCCACTGCACTTCAGAGGCGTCAGGGGCCGCTGTGGACCGCCCTTTCAGGTCGGGCAGCACAAAACGCCGCGCTTGCAAAGGGTGCTTCATGGCGTGCAGCAAATAGCGGCCCGTTTGCGAGTCGGCCGCCCCCGTGATGTCGGCCACCGCGCCTTGCGCCACCAAGCGGCCACCACGTTTACCGGCACTCGGTCCGATGTCGATGATGTGGTCGGCCCGGCGGATCGTGTCTTCGTCATGCTCGACCACCACCAGGGTGTTGCCCTTGTCGCCCAGCTTGTGCAGGGCGTTGAGCAAAATCTGGTTGTCCCGCGCATGCAAACCGATGGTGGGCTCGTCCAGCACATAGCACACGCCTTGCAAATTGCTGCCCAGCTGCGCCGCCAAACGGATGCGCTGCGCCTCGCCGCCGGAGAGCGTTGGCGCGCCCCGGTCCAGTGTCAAATAGCCCAAGCCCACCTCTTCAAGGAACTCCAAGCGGCTTTGAATTTCAGGGATCAGGTCGCGCGCAATGCCACTCTCGCGGGTGCTCATGCGGCCCAGCACGGCCATGCTTTGCACCCAAACGCGGATGTCGCTCACGCTCATGCTGGCGATCGCGGTGATCGGCCAGCTGGCGTCTGGCGCGTTCTGAGTGTCTGCATGCACATGCGCGCCAAAGCGCACCGCACGCGCCGTGGCGTTCAAACGGGTACCGGCGCAAGTGGGGCAAGTGACCTCGGCCAGGTCCTCCACTTCGGCCTCGGCAAAGGTTTGCTCGCGGCCTTTTTCTTTGTCGTCGCGCACCGAGTCGTCATACACCTGGCGCTGGTCCTTGTTCAGCTTGACGCCCGTGCCCACGCAGTCGGGGCACCAGCCGTGTTTGCTGTTGTACGAAAACAAGCGCGGGTCCAACTCGGCATACGAAGTGGCGCAGACCGGGCAGGCGCGCAATGTGGAGAAAACGTGCAAGCGACCGATGTGCGCTGTGGGCGCTCGTGTGGCCATGGCCTCTTGCAATCCGACCAAGTCGCTGAGCACATGAACCACGCCTTTGCCGTGCTCCAGGGCTTGCGTCAAGGCGGCGCGCAGGGCCGCTTCGTTGGCTGCGCTCACATCCAAACTGGCCACGGGCAACTCGATGGTGTGTTCTTTGAAACGGTCGATGCGCGGGAAGTTCAGCGTGGGCAAGAAGTTGCCATCGACGCGCAAATGCGTGTATCCCTTGGGCCGCGCCCAATCGGCCAGCTCGGTGTACACGCCCTTGCGGTTCATCACCAGTGGCGCCAGCAAGCCAATGTGTTGGCCTTTGAAGTTCTTCAGTAACTGCGCGACGATGCTGTCCGGCGTTTGCGGCTGCACCGGCGCGCCGTCGTGCACGCAATGCTGGGTGCCCAGCTTGACATACAGCAAACGCAAAAAGTGCCACACCTCGGTGGTCGTGCCCACGGTGGATTTGCGCCCACCGCGCGAAAGGCGCTGCTCAATGGCCACCGTAGGCGGAATGCCATACACCGCGTCCACTTCGGGGCGGCCTGCGGGTTGCACAATGCTTCGCGCATAGGCGTTCAGGCTTTCCAAGTAGCGGCGCTGGCCTTCGTTGAACAAAATGTCAAACGCCAAAGTGGATTTGCCCGAACCGCTCACCCCGGTGATGACGTTGAACTTGCCGCGCGGAATCTCCACACTCAGGTTTTTCAGATTGTGCTCTTTGGCGTTGACGATGCGGATGTTCTGATCGACCACAGGTCGCACCGCCTGGGCGGTTGTGACCACCTTCGACATCACAGCATAGGACGCTGAGCGGTCTTCGGCGCCATGCACCTCGCCCATGGCCAGCGCGTAGTCGCGCAGGGCCTGGCCGGTGTGCGAGGTCGGGTGCAGGCGCACCTCTTCGGGCGGGCCTTCGGCGACGATCAAGCCACCTGCGTCACCGCCTTCAGGGCCCAGGTCGATCAACCAGTCGCTGGCACGGATCACGTCCAGGTTGTGCTCGATGACGATCAAGGAGTTGCCACCCTCCAGCAATTTACGCAGCGCACGCATCAGCTTGGCGATGTCGTCAAAGTGCAGGCCCGTGGTCGGCTCGTCAAACAAAAACAAAGTGCCTTTGCGACTCAGCGGCTGGCGGCTGGACGAGGCGGTTTTGGCGGCGCCCGCCAAGAAGCCCGCCAACTTCAGACGCTGTGCCTCCCCCCCGGACAAGGTGGGCACGGGCTGGCCCAGCTTGACGTATTCCAAGCCGACATCGACGATGGGTTGAAGCGCACGGATCACATCGCGGTCATGGGCAAAAAGCTGCGCCGCTTCGCTCACCGTCAGGTCCAGCACATCGGCCACGTTCATGTGGCGCGGGTGCAGCGCACCCAAGGCTTGGCGCTCGATGGTGACTTCGAGGATTTCAGGGCGGTAGCGTTTGCCGTCACAGTCTTGGCAGCGCAAATACACATCGCTCAAGAACTGCATTTCCACATGCTCAAAGCCCGAACCGCCACAAGTGGGGCAGCGCCCATCGCCGCTGTTGAAACTGAACTTGCTGGCGGTGTAGCCGCGCTGCTTGGCCAAACTGGCGGTGGCGAACAACTCGCGCAGCGCATCCCAAGCGCCCACATAGCTGACCGGGTTGGAGCGCGCGGTTTTGCCGATCGGCGACTGGTCGACAAACACCACATCGCTCAAATGATCAGCACCGAGCAAGCGGTCGTGCAGACCCGGCGTCTCTGTGGCTTTGCCAAAGTAGCGGAGCAAGGCCGGGGCCAGCACGTCTTGAATCAAACTGGACTTGCCAGAACCGGACACACCCGTCACACACACCAAGCGCTGCAACGGAAATTCGACCGCGACGTTTTGCAGGTTGTGCTCGCGCACGCCTTCCAAAATCAGGCGCGGTGTGCTGTCGGTCACCATGCGCTTAAAGCCCATGCCCACTTGCTTGCGACCGCCCAAATAGGAGCCGGTCATGGTGTCGGCCAAACGCAATTCGTCGGTCGTGCCGTCGAACACGATCTGCCCGCCTTTTTCGCCGGGGCCAGGCCCCATGTCGATCACGCGGTCGGCGGCCAGCATCACCGCCGGATCGTGCTCCACCACCACCAAGGTGTTGCCAGCATCACGCAGGCGGTGCATGGCTTCGGTGATGCGGCTCATGTCGCGCGGGTGCAGGCCAATGCTGGGCTCGTCCAACACAAACAAGGTGTTGACCAGCGAGGTACCCAAGGCGGTGGTCAGGTTGATGCGCTGCACCTCGCCGCCACTCAGGGTGCGGCTTTGCCGATCCAGTGTCAGGTAACCGATGCCCACATCGCACAAATACTGCAAACGGGTGGTGATCTCTTGCAGCAAAAGTTTGAGCGCTTGCGACTCGCCGTCCGTGGCCAGCGAGGCCAAGGCCGTGTGCGACATGCCATCGAAAAAACGGCGCAAGCGGTCCAGCGGCATCAGCATCAAATCATGCAGGCTCAGGCCAGGCAATGCTTCCAGCTGTGCCCGCGTCCAACCCACGCCTTGCGGCATGAAGCGCTGCGCTGGCGGCAACACGGCGTTGGCATCTTCCAGAGCGCCGATGCGCCAAATCAAACTGTCCGTCTTCAGGCGCGCGCCGCCGCAATCGCCGCACGGGGTGTAGCTGCGGTATTTGGACAGCAGCACGCGGATGTGCATCTTGTAAGACTTGGTTTCCAGGTACTCAAAAAAACGCTTGATGCCGTACCACTGCTGGTTCCATTTGCCCGTCCAGTTGGGCGAACCCTGAATCACCCAATGCTGCTGCTCGGGGGTGAGCTTGTTCCAAGCGGTATCGCGCGGAATGCCGGCGGTTTCGGCGTGGCGCATCAGGTCGTCCTGGCATTCTTTCCATGCCGGTGTTTGGATGGTTTTGATGACCCCGGCGCGCAGCGTGAGTTTGTCGTTCGGAATCACCAAGCCGTAGTCCACGCCAATCACCCGGCCAAAACCCCGGCAGGTGTCGCAAGCCCCCAGCGCGGAATTGAACGAGAACATCGAAGGCAGCGGCTCGGGGTAGCGCAAATCGCTCTCCGGGCAATGCAGTCCGGTGGAATAGCGCCACAGTTCTTCGCTGTCCGCTTCATCGGTCGCCAATTTGTAGACGTTGAGGCGGCCGCTGCCGCGTTTCAAAGCCGTTTCAATGGCTTCCACCACGCGGGCTTTGTCAGCGGCACCCAGCCGAAAACGGTCGGCGACCACGTCCAGCACTTTGCGCGGGCCGGTGGGGGTGGCCACTTCGCGCTCAGCCTGCACTTTGGTGAATCCGCTAGCCGACAGCCATTGCTCGACCTGCTCGGCGCTGGTATTGGCCGGCAGCTCCACCGGGAAGGTGACCACCACCCGCGGATCATGGGCAGCGGCCGAGCGCGCCAACATCTGCGCGTAAATGCTCTCGGGCGTGTCATGCTGCACCGGCCGTGCGGTTTGCCGGTCGTACAACTGGCCCAGGCGCGCGAACAACAACTTCAGGTGGTCATTCAGCTCGGTCATGGTGCCCACGGTGGAGCGCGAACTGCGCACCGGGTTGGTCTGGTCAATCGCAATCGCAGGCGGCACGCCCTCCACCTTGTCCACCGCCGGTTTGTCCATGCGGTCCAAAAACTGGCGCGCATAGGCACTGAAGGTTTCCACATAGCGCCGCTGCCCCTCGGCGTACAGCGTATCGAACACCAGACTGGATTTGCCCGAACCGCTGGGCCCGGTGACCACGGTCAGCTCGCCGGTGCGGATGTCCAGATCGATGTTTTTCAGGTTGTGCTGGCGTGCACCGCGAATGCGAATAAGACCTTGGGACATGGTGTGGTGCTTTGCGTGTGGGGCTTGGGGTACAGAGCTTGGATATAGGCCCCAACATTCTAGGCATTCAAACGCAGCAGGGTGGCGGCAAGGGCATTGGGGTGGCAGGCACAAAAAAGCCGCACCGAGGTGCGGCTTGGGCCATAGGCGAATCGGCGCTTATTTGGCAGGTGCTGCTGGTGCTTCGGCGGGTGCAGCAGGCGCGGCGGCAGGGGCTGCTGCGGGCGCAGCCTCTTTGGCAGGCTCAGAATGCACAGCATCGGCGCCGTGCTTCTCGCCGGTCATGTCCAGGCTGTCACCGCCTTTGCTGATTACCCACAAAGCCAAGCCCGCAAAAATCGCGAATGCGACGGCAATTTTCCACATGTTGGATCTCCAAAAATAAAAAAGGGCCCTCCACAGAGGGAAGGCCCTGAATTTAGCACCCGAGTCACCCCGGGTTGCTTACAACAGCGATCAGTCGCCGGCGTAGATGTCCACGTCTTTGGTTTCCTTGATGAACAAGCCACCAATCACCACGGTCGCGCCCGCGATGATGATGGGGTACCACAAACCGTTATACATATTGCCGGTCTGCGCCACGATTGCAAACGCCGTTGTGGGCAGCAAACCACCGAACCAACCGTTACCAATGTGGTAGGGCAAAGACATCGAGGTGTAACGGATGCGGGTGGGGAACATTTCCACCAACATGGCAGCGATCGGGCCGTACACCATGGTGACCAAAATCACCAAGTAGGTCAGGATGATGATGACCATGGTCTTGTCGAACTTGGCCATGTCCGCCTTGGCGGGGTAGCCGGCAGCTTTCAAGGCGGCGCTCAAGTTAGCACCCAACAAGGCTGCGTTGGCGGTCTTCTCGCCGCTCAGGTCTTTGACCGACTTGGTGGCGGCTTCGATGGCTTTGGCGTCTTTGGGCTCAGCAGCATTCAAAGCAGCCAATTTTTCTTCGGCTTTGGCTTTGGCGGCAGCGATGTCTTCAGGCGAATTCTTGACAACCACCAAAGTCTCGCCGACCTTGATGGTGGCCGCTGTACCTGCTGGCGCCACTTCGTTCGAATAGCTCACCGATGCGCCAGCCAAACGTTGCTTGGCAATGTCGCAAGAGGAGGTGAACTTTTTGGTGCCGGTCGGGTTGAACTGGAACGAGCACTCTGCTGGATCGGCCGTCACCACCACTTGGGATTTGGCTTGAGCCGCATACAGATCGGGGTTGGCGGCCTTGGTCAAGGCTTCGAACACAGGGAAGTAAGTCACTGCGGCCAAGAAGCAACCCGCCAAGATGATGGGCTTGCGACCGATTTTGTCCGACAAGGAGCCAAACAAGATGAAGAAGGGCGTGCCGATGATCAAGGACACCGCCACCATGATGTTGGCCGTCGGGCCGTCCACCTTCAGTGCTTGGGTCAAGAAGAACAAGGCGTAGAACTGACCGGAGTACCAGACCACGGCTTGACCTGCGGTCAAACCGATCAGGGCCAAGATCACGATCTTCAGGTTTTTCCATTGGCCAAAAGCTTCGGTCAACGGGGCTTTAGAGGTTTTGCCTTCGGCTTTCATTTTCACGAAAGCAGGCGACTCGTTCATGCTCAAGCGGATGTAGACCGACACGGCCAACAAAGCGATCGACACAATGAACGGCACGCGCCAGCCCCACTCAGCGAAAGCATCTTCACCAATGGCCATGCGGGTGCCCAAAATCACCATCAAGGACAAGAACAGGCCCAAGGTGGCTGTGGTCTGGATCCAGGCGGTATAGGCGCCACGCTTGCCTTGCGGTGCGTGTTCTGCGACATAGGTGGCCGCGCCACCGTATTCGCCGCCCAAAGCCAAACCTTGCAACAAGCGCAAAGCAATCAGGATGACCGGCGCGGCCACACCGATGCTGGCGTAATTGGGCAGCACACCCACGATGAATGTCGACAGACCCATGATCAAGATGGTCACCAAGAAGGTGTACTTACGACCAATCATGTCGCCCAAACGGCCAAACACCAAGGCACCGAAGGGGCGCACGATGAAGCCGGCGGCAAACGCCAACAGCGCAAAGATGAAGGCAGAGCCTTCGTCCAAGCCGCTGAAGAATTGCTTGGCGATGATGGCTGCGAGCGAGCCGTACAGGTAAAAGTCATACCACTCAAAAACAGTGCCGAGGGACGAAGCGAAGATCACTTTCTTCTCTTCGGCCGACATCGGACGGGGTGCGGTTGTTGCCATATAGCAGTCTCCAATTGAAAAACGGGCCTTGAAATAAGGACGTGCCCCGATTTTTCGCTGTCGCTCTGACCTTCTTCTGACGCGAAACCAACGTGGGCTGACGTTATCCGTTGAAACCCTTGGAGTTAATTTCTTAATATGAAATTAAAGAGCCCAACAAGGGTAAACACTGAGCCGCCTGAAGCGGGCCCCTGTCGAAAGCGTGTGCCTGCGCCCAGGTTATGCTTGAACCATGTTCACCCAATCCAGCCAACACACCGGTGCGCGACGCCAACTGCGCTGGCTGACGGCGGCCTTGCTGATGGTCTGGGCCACCGCGTCATTTGGCGTGGTCTATTGGGCGCGCGAGCTGAGCTTTGTCTGGGGCGACTGGACTTTCAGCTTCTGGATGACGGCCCAAGGCAGCGTCTTGGTTTTTTTGGTCATCACCGTGGTCTATGCCTCGGTCGCGAACCGCCTGGATGCGCCCTCGAACCAACAAGACTTCGATCTCGACGTGGAATCGGACGCTCAGCCCTGACGGCGAATGCCCACGGCAACGTCGCTCACCCCATACCAGTCGGGGCTGTTGAACCAGTCATCCCCCAGCAGGTAGGCGCGCAACATGGGCAGCGCGTCTTGGCCCCAGAACACCCTGCCGTCCACCACCCAGCTGGGCACGCCAAACACATTCAGCGCCAGCGCCTCTTGTGTCCAGGTCTGCAATTGTTGTTTGACCGGCACTGACTGAGGGTCTTGCACCGGTGCGATTTGCACCGTCAGTGCCGCCAAACGCTCAGCATCGGCGGCATCCTGGGCACTGCACCACACATGCTGAAATATTTTTTCAGTGACAAAGCGGTTGGGCAGGCCATCGGCCTGACTGGCCACCGCCAACCGCAGCAACGCCAAGGAATTGAAGGGGTGCGCAGCCGGCATGCGCAAGTCCACCCCTTGCTGGCGCGCCAGCCACAGCACTTGTCGGTAAGTCCAGTCCCGCTTGGCGGGAATTTCGGCGGGCCCCAATTGACCATGGTGTTTGAGCATGGCACCGAACACCACAGGCTTGTAACTCACCCGATGGCTGATGCCTTGCAGCGCTTGAGCTTGCGCCTGAAAGCCCAGCCAGGCATACGGCGAGATGAAGTCGAAATAAAAAGTGATTTCTTTCATGTCCTGCTCCTAGGGCTTAGGGATGCGTGCGGCGATCAACTGCCAGACCTGCCGTTTGCGTGCATCGTCATCGCGGGCCCATTCGCCAATCTCGCTCAAGCTGCGAAAGCAACCCTCGCACAGCTGACTCACCGGGTTCATGGTGCAAATCGACACGCAGGGCGAAGGCACATGCGGCTGGGGGTCAGACAGCACCTGCTGCGCCAATTG
>CANFMK010000125.1 GCA_947448325.1 Comamonadaceae bacterium | reverse complement strand
CCCCAAACCCACAGTGTCTTGGCTTTGGCGTCATACAAAGGTTGTTGTACCGCCCGCGCAAAGCGCTCAAAGGCGGCTGAATATTGGTGCAGCTGACACAAAAATACGCCGTGATTGTGGGCAATATCGGCATCCTGCATCGCCCATTGTTCTGCCAGCTGGAAACTGCGTTGCGCCAAAGCGGTTTCATTGAGGCGTGCGTAAATGAGCCCTTGCAATGCCATGGCCTGCGCCTGCTCAGGCTGAGTCGACAAGACTTTGCGGCTTTCATCGAGCGCAATGCGGTATTGACCATTTTCGTAATAGGCAAAAGCCAATGCCAAACGAGGCGATAGCGGGGAACTCACAGGCGTGAACGATTCAAGAGGGACTCGACCAGCGCACCCCATAAGGTTCATCAACACACACCCCAAGACCACGACCGCCATGTTGCGCAGAGTTGAAACTGTGGACAAGGTGAACCGCATGACCAAGACCCCCCTCAAACTGAAGTCCCACTCACCGATTGCAGGATGATCGTTCGCTGTTGCGCGATACGCGTTTGCACCTGGGTGCGGTCTTTCACATCGCCGGCCAACTGACCACATGCCGCATCAATGTCGTCACCCCGGGTTTTACGCACCGTGGTCACCAAACCGGCATCTTGCAATTGCTTAGCGAAGGCTTGAACGCGACTTTGGGCTGAACGCAGCAAACCGGACGCAGGAAAGGGATTGAACGGAATCAGGTTGAATTTGCAACGAAGGCCATTGCGGCCGTGCTGACGGACCAAATCGATCAAAGCTTGCGCATGCTCGGGTTGATCATTCACACCGTCGAGCATGCAGTATTCAAACGTGATGAAGTCACGTGGCGCACGCGCCAGGTACGCTGTACAAGTGCGCAACAATTCATCCAAGGGGTATTTGCGGTTCAGTGGCACCAGGTTGTCACGCAGCGCATCCGTTGGCGCGTGCAGCGAAACAGCCAAGGCCACTGGACAGTCCGCGGCCAAGCGGTCCATCATCGGCACAACGCCAGAAGTAGATACCGTGACCCGACGTCGCGACAACCCATAGCCGTGGTCATCGAGCATTGCTTTGAGTGCGGGCAACAGGGCCGCGTAGTTTTGCAAGGGTTCGCCCATGCCCATCATCACCACATTGGAGATGACCCGTTCGTCGACGTTGAGGTGCTGGCGTAAAAAATGTTCGGCAAACCACAGTTGGCCGAGAATTTCAGCGGTGGTGAGGTTACGGCTGAAACCTTGGTGGCCGGTCGAGCAAAAGCGACAACCGACGGCGCAGCCGGCTTGCGATGAAATACACAAGGTGCCACGATCGTCTTCGGGAATGAATACCGTTTCGACCGCATTGCCATCACCGACGTCAAACAGCCATTTGATGGTGCCGTCCGCAGAAAAGTGTTCAGAGACAACCGGCAAAGCTTGAACATGGGCATGAACCTTGAGTTTTTCTCTCAAGGATTTAGCTAAGTCGCTCATTTGGTCAAATTCGCTGGCCCCTTTTTGGTGAATCCAGCGAAACAATTGGGTGGCTCGGAAACGCTTCTCACCCAAACCCTCACAAAAAACGGCCAACCCTTCCAGATCAAATTCAAGAAGGTTGGCCGTCATGGGTCAAAGGTCGCGAAAAAGTCGCGACTGAATTAACGCGAGTAAACGTTCATGCCAGCAAAGAAAAAGCCGATTTCCACAGCGGCAGTTTCAGCGGCATCCGAGCCGTGCACAGCGTTGGCGTCGATGCTGTCAGCAAAGTCAGCGCGGATCGTGCCTGGTGCAGCGTCTTTAGGGTTGGTTGCGCCCATCAAGTCACGGTTTTTCAAAATGGCGCCTTCGCCTTCCAAAACTTGAATCATGACCGGACCGGAGACCATGAAATCCACCAGATCTTTGAAGAATGGACGGGCTTTGTGCACCGCATAGAACTGCTCGGCTTCGCCGCGTGACAGATGCGCCATGCGAGCAGCAATCACTTTCAAACCAGCAGCCTCAAAGCGAGCGTAGATTTGACCGATCACGTTTTTAGCCACTGCGTCAGGCTTGATGATGGAGAGTGTGCGTTCGATAGCCATGAAATTTTCCTGTTTTTAAGAGATTTTGAAACTTTTTTGCCCTCAAGCAAAGCCCCACATTCTAACCCGAGACGACTGGCTGGGCCAACGGTAAACCCAGCTAAACGCCCCGGATGAAGAAGGTTTATCCGCGACCGCGTCCGCCGCCACGTCGGGGTCCGCCGGAGCGACCACCCGGGGGTTTGGCCTGTCGTTGCCGACTGAAACTTTCAGCCCCAATATAGCCCTGCGATGTCTTCAAGGGGTCCGGTTGCCCTGCCCCCTCTTGGCGTGTTTTGCGATTACCCGCACTGGCTGCGGGAACGGCCGTGCCAGGTAAACCTCGGCCCATCGGACGTGGCCGGCGGTCACGGCCTTGACCAGGGCCTCTGCCGCGTGGAGCATTTCGTGGGCTTGGAGCACGCTCCAAACGCTCAGCGCCGCCTGCCGCTTTCATCAATGCCCGGATATCGGACTCATCCAACTCCATCCACCCACTGCGGCGCAGACCGTGCGGTAAAACCATGGCGCCATAGCGGATGCGAATCAAGCGGCTCACCGCATGGCCCACCGCCTCCATCATGCGACGCACTTCACGGTTGCGACCTTCAGAGATGGTGACGCGGTACCAACAGTTGGCACCTTCGCCACCGCCGTCTTCGATCGAACCGAAATTGGCGGGGCCGTCGTCCAACATCACCCCATCCAACAGTTTTTGCTTCTCTTCTTTGCTGAGTGCGCCCAGTACACGCACCGCATATTCGCGCTCCAAGCCGAATCGGGGATGCATCAATTGATTGGCCAACTCCCCCGAACTGGTGAACAACAAGAGTCCTTCGGTATTCAAATCCAAGCGGCCCACGGACTGCCACTTGCCATGCTGCAAGCGCGGCAATTTGCGGAACACCGTGGGGCGGTTTTGGGGATCGTCATGACTGACAATTTCACCCGCCGGCTTGTGATAAGCAATGACACGTGCAGGTGGCGGTGCTATGCGCACATGAATCAAACGGCCATTGACCTTGACTTGGTCGCCGTATTGAATGCGCTGACCCACGTGTGCAGGCTCGCCGTTGACCGAAATTCGGCCCTCCAAGATCAACTGCTCCATCTCCAAACGCGAGCCCATGCCCGCCTGCGCCAGCACTTTGTGCAATTTGGGCGACTCTGCTTGCGGAGCCAATACCCGCTTGGTCAACAGGGGGGTGTCTTCTTCGATATCAGCGTCATATTGGCCTGACACCACATCTTCGATCCCAATCGCACGCAAAGTGGATGGCTCAGGGCTGGGTTTGACCTTGCCGGGTACATCCGCTGAAGCGTCCTGGTCGACGGTGTTCATTTGCGCCTGGGCTTGGGGGTCTTGGGCATTGGAGGACTCAGTCATGGGGCGGTCGATCTTCTTCAGAAGTGTTTTCGGCAGAAGGCTCTGTGACAAGTCCGTCTTGGTCGTAAAAAGTAGGGCGGTAGGTTTTAGGCGTGGCGTCCTGTGGCGAGGCGATCTCACTGGCCTCAGCTTCCATGAATTCGTCCAGGGACAGCGCAGCTTGAGCTGGCGCTTCGAGTTCATCCGCCATGAGGTTGGACAACATGGCGTGCGGCGTTTCGTCCGATTGCAATAAAGGCAGTTGATCCAGCGAAGTCAATCCCAAATCGTCTAAAAATTGCTTGGTTGTGGCATACAGTCCAGGTCGTCCAACGGTCTCTCGGTGACCGATCACCTCGACCCAGCCGCGGTCTTCCAACTGCTTCAAAATTTGACTGTTGATGGTCACACCCCGAATGTCTTCCATATCACCACGCGTGACGGGCTGTCGGTAGGCAATGATGGCCAAAGTCTCCAGCACGGCGCGGGTGTATTTGGGCGGCTTTTCCGGGTGCATCCGATCCAAATATTCCCGCAGCTCGGGACGGCTTTGAAAACGCCAACCCGTTGCGACAGGCACGAGTTCTAACCCTCGGGTCGCCCAATCCAGTTGGAGCTCTTCTAACAGTTGCTTGACCGTGTCAGCGCCTAAAGCGTCGGCAAAAAGTACCCGCAAATCTCGCACAGAGACGGGTTGAGATGCACAAAGTAAGGCGGTTTCAAGGACACGCTTGGCTTGCGCCGTATTCATGGTGTCGTTCTTCCGGGAAAAAATACGCCAGAGGCGTGACCAACGGATGTGAAGATTCAATCGTGGGCTGTAACGCGCAGGTTGAACCCTTAGCGAATCACCGGTGCTGCTGAACCGAACCCGGCCTAGCAAAGTGGCAATCAGCTTGGATTGTAGCTGAGACCCCACGCCCCCACGGCGTCTTGCATGTCCAAAGGTAACGGCGATCGAAAATCCAGGTTTTCGCCGGTCACTGGGTGGGTGAAGGCCAAATGAAACGCATGCAAGGCCTGTCGGGTCATGCCGGCAGCCACTTTGCCACCATAGACGGCATCGGCCAGCAAAGGAAAGCCCAAATGCGCCATGTGCACCCTGATTTGATGCGTGCGCCCCGTGTGCAAAGTGCACTGAACCCAACAGCCATTTGCCGATTGAGCCACCAGGTCAAAAGTGGTTGAAGCCGTTTTGCCGGCTTGGCGGGTCAAATCCACGACGGCCATGCGCAAACGATTGGCGGGGTCACGCCCGATGGGTTGTTCGAGGGTGTAGCCCCTTTTCAAAACCCAAGTGCCTGCGGCCAGAGCCCAATACTGGCGTTTGACTTCGCGCGCGGCGATGCTGTGGACCAAAGCATCCATGGCTTGACGGGTGCGGGCCACCACCATCAGGCCACTGGTGTCTTTGTCCAAGCGGTGCACGATGCCAGCGCGGGGCAACGTCGAAGCTTGTGCATCTCTGGCCAACAAACCATTGAGCAAGGTCCCACTCCAATGGCCGGGAGCAGGATGCACCACCAGCCCGGCCGGTTTGTTCAATACGCACAAATGCGCATCTTCATAAACCACATCCAGCGCCATGGCCTCAGGTTTGAACGCTTGCGACTGAGGGGTGGCCCGCAATTCCACCGCCAACGCCATGCCCGCTTTGACTTTGGCGGATGATTTGGTGGCGGGCACCCCGGCCAGTAAAACAGCACCTTGTTCAATCAATTGCTGTAAATAACTGCGTGAGAACTCAGGTACGCATTGCACCAATATCCGATCCAGTCGCTCGCCGTGCAACTCCACCGGAGCGGCAAATTGACGCCATTCTGAAGGTTCGACAGGTTCGCCCTCACCCAAACCTGTGTCCAAAAGGCCTTGCGTGTCATCCGTCTCAGGGGGGGTCGATATAATCAATTGGCTAGAGTTTCTACAAGGTTGCGAGATGCGTGGTTTCAGATTATCGGTGTTCCCGCTGGGGCTGGCTTTCGGGGTCGCCCTCCTCTTGTCCGCCTGCTCCAGCACGCCCATCGACAATACCCTGGGCTGGTCCAACGAAAAGCTCTTTAACGAAGCCAAGGACGAATCCAAATCTGGGGCCTGGGACAAAGCCATTGGCATGTTCGACAAACTCGAAGGTCGCGCGGCAGGGACGACTTTAGCCCAACAAGCCCAGTTGGAAAAAGCCTTTGCACAATTCAAAACAGGTGACAAGATCCAAGCCATTGCAACCTTGGATCGCTTCCTCAAACTGCATCCGGCCAATCCTGCCGTCGATTACGCCTTGTACCTCAAGGGCTTGATCAATTTCAATGAAAACTTGGGCCTGTTTTCATTCATCACTCGCCAAGACCTTTCAGAGCGGGACCAAAAGGCGGCCAAAGACTCCTACGAAGCCTTCCGTGAATTGGCCTCACGTTTTCCAGACTCTAAATACGCTTCTGATGCCAGACAGCGCATGACCTATATCGTCAACTCGCTGGCTTCCTATGAAGTTCATGTGGCCCGTTACTACTACAACCGGGGCGCTTATGTGGCGGCGATCAACCGGGCGCAATTGGCCATTACCGATTTTCAAGGCGTACCTGCCGTTGAAGAAGCCTTGAAAATTTTGATCAGTTGCTATGACGCCTTGGGCATGGTCGAGTTAAGAGACGACACCAAACGTGTTTTAGACAAGAGTTTTCCGGCTGCCGCTGCAGCTTCACGCAAAGACCAGACTGAATCTAAGTCTTGGTGGAAGTTCTGGTAAGCCTGCTCAGAGCTTGTGCAAAGTCTGCGGGATCACGCAACACCCGCATGTCTGGCAAACTGGCCAGCAGTCGTTTGCCGTAGCCCATGGTGGCTAAGCGGGGGTCGCATACCACCAAAATTCCCCGATCGGACTCGCTGCGAATCAAGCGCCCAGCCCCTTGCTTGAGTGCCACAGCTGCTTCAGGCAGTGAATACGCTGAAAATGCACTGCGCCCTTCCCGCTCCAAACGTGAGGAGCGCGCTTCTACAAGTGGGTCATTGGGGGGTGGAAAGGGCAGCTTGTCAATGACGACCAACTGCAAGGCTTCACCAGGCACATCAAAGCCCTCCCAAAAAGAAGCAGAGGCGACCAAAATGCAACCCGCCGGCCCTTCTTGTTGACCTTGACGAAAACGTTCCATCAAACGCCGTTTTGGCCCCTGCCCTTGGACCAAAACCTCAACAGAACCAGACAAGCTGACGTCTTCGCTCAATGCTTGACCAATACTGCGCATGGCCGCCAAGGTCGTGGTTAAGACCAGGGTACGCCCCCCCAAAACCAAAGCCGCTTGACGGACCAGTTGGGCCACTTTCTGGCTGTGGTGGGGCTCATTAGGTCGTGGCATGTCTCGCGGCACATAAACGGCAGCTTGCTCAGCGTAGTTAAAGGGACTGGATACCTGTAACAACCGGGCTTGCATGAGCCCACAAGGCTCGGTGAACCAACGCATTTGCGCATCGTCACCCAAAGTGGCGGAGGTGAAAATAAACGCTTTGCGCAAGGCAACAGACTCCTGCGTAGGATCTTGAAACGCCTGTTCCAGTGTCTGTTCATCGTCAGCTAAGGGCTTCATCCCCAGCATCTGCGCTTGAACCGCATCCGCAATGTCCAAGGGCGATTCCACCAGGCGCAATTGCGTACCCACTTCCAACCAACGCACAGACTCGTCAGCGCAGGGCTTTTCGAATCGCTTCAGGGTTTGCAGCAGTGTGGCAAAGCGTTCGTACAAACGCACGAAATCAGGGGCCAGCTCCGAAACCGTTTCTAAGGCCTGCATATTGCGTTGGCAAGCCTCTTGAACACCCGCCAGACCTAGCTGCCAGGTGCTCAGATCCATCCCGGTCGGTTCCAAAGACGTCCAGCGCAGGCGGGCGCCAGCTCGAAAATCGGAGGCTGTCAGTCGCAAGTCACGGGCCGACTTCTCCAGCAGACTGGCCATGGCCGACCAATCCACGAGGCCCCTGGCCAACTGCAGACCTGCGCCCAACACATCTCGCGCCAAATCGATCAACTGCCCTGTGGTGATGTTGTGACCTAAAAAATTGACGCCAATTTCATTGAGTTGATGCGCCTCGTCAAACACAGTGACGCGCACGGTGGGCAGCAACTCGGCCATGCCGGATTCACGCACGGTGAGATCGGCAAAAAACAAATGGTGATTGATCACCACCACATCGGCGGCCAAAGCTTCTTTGCGTGCCAAATTCACATGGCATGCCCGAAATTTCGGGCACTGAGAACCCAGGCAATTGTCGCGGGTCGAAGTGACCAGAGGAATCACCGGCGATCGATCGTCCAAACCTGTCAACTCCGACAAGTCCCCCGTCAAGGTCGAATGTGACCAGGTCTCAATCTTGGCCAACGCGTGCGCGTAGACCCGGTCGTTGGCCTCATGGCCTTGGCGGGACTGCTCCAGGCGCTGCACACACAAATAACTGCCACGGCCTTTGAGCAGAGCCACTTTGATCGGCAAATTCAAGATCTGCGTCAGTTTGGGGATGTCGCGGGAAAACAATTGATCCTGCAACGCTTTGGTGGCGGTAGAAACCAAGGCCCGTTGACCACTGAGCAGCACTGGCACCAAATAGGCATAGGTTTTACCCACGCCGGTACCGGCTTCGACCACCAGCTCCCCGCCCTGTTCAATGACCTCAGTGACGGCCAATGCCATCTGAGTTTGTCCATCACGGGGTTGAAAATGGACAGAACCAGCCGCCAAAGCGCCTTCCAGATCAAAGGCTTGGGTTACAGCCGCGCTCAAATCGCTCAAGCGGGCTCCTTGGGTTGCAGCAGCCTTTGCAGTCGAGTGATCTCGTCACGCAGCGCCAATTTGCGTTTTTTCAAGCGGCGAATGCGCAGCTCATCCCCGTGCGCTTGTGTATTGAGCACATCAATCAATGCGTTCAAATCGGCGTGTTCGATTTGCAGTGCAATGCTTTGGCGCTGCGGGGAGTGCAAATCAAGGTTGGTTGTCATTCAACTCTGGCGTCACGGGTTGTTTGGCGTCCAGACGCTCCTGTCGCTCCATCACCATCAACGCTCTTTGCGCCGCACGTATAGCCTGCTCTTGTTTATCCAGGGGCCCCATGGCTTGGCGCCGCTGCAAGCGGGCTGAATGCAAGCAATCGTTCACCATGAACCGCTGCCAGCACTGACGCGCGGATATCTCAAAAATAGCGTTGACCGCATCGCGTTCTTTTTGCAGAGCCAATTTCTGCGTTTCGATTTGCGAGCGGTCCCATGAATCGGCTGCCAGCGCATTGAAAGTGACACAGAGCAAACAGCCAAACAGCCAACAAAGAAGGATGCGGGGAGCGATCATGTGATGTTCGTGTCGACTGTGCGGTGTTCAAGAGCCAAGAATTCCGCCGATTGCATTTCGTTCAAGCGCGAGACGGTACGCGGAAATTCATGAACCAAGGGTCCTGCGACATACAACTCCTCAGGAGGCACTTGCGCCGACATGATCAACTTGACCCGTCGGTCATACAAGACATCGATCAACCAAGTGAAACGCCGGGCTTCAGACGCCAAACGCACAGGCATGCTGGGCACATCACTCAACAACAGGGTATGGAATTGACTGGCGATCTCCAGATAATCGTTCTGCGAGCGAGCGCCACCACACAGGGCTTTGAAATCAAACCACACCACACCACCGGCGCGGCGTCTGGCATGAATCTGGCGCGCCTCAAT
>CANFMK010000124.1 GCA_947448325.1 Comamonadaceae bacterium | reverse complement strand
GGCTTGGCGCATGGTGATGCCGTCGGCGTCTTGTTGTTCCAGCCATTCGGGCTTGAAGTCGCCAATCAAAGCGCCCGAGCCCAAGAACGTGGCGCGGTAGCGTTGGCCTTCTTCTTCGGCAAAGGCCACCACTTCGATGCCAAACGGCAAGCGTTGGCCTGTTTGATGCAAAGCGTTCACACAGGCCATGGGCACAAAAATACCCAAACGACCGTCGTATTTGCCGCCGTTGCGCACGGTGTCGTAATGACTGCCAGTCAAGAGATATTGGGCCCCCACGCTCCCCACTGCGTGGGGTTCGCTGCCCCCTTCCTTGGCAGGGTGATAGCGCCCCACCACATTGCCCACGGCGTCTGTGAAGACTTCGTCAAAGCCGCAGTCGCGCATATTCTGCGTGATGCGCTGGGCGCAAGCGCGGTGGGCATCGGTCAGGTAGGTCACGGTCAGTTGGCCGATCTCGGCAAAGCCGGGGTCGCTGTGCGCACTGAGCTTTTCTTGCCAGTCCCACACCAGGTTGCCCAAGGTCGGTTCAACGCCAAATTTGTCGTTGAGTCGGATCTCCACGATGCGGTGAATATTGCGCAGGCACTCGGCCAGTTCAAAGTCGGGGTGGCCATGCAAGCGCCGCTCAAAAGCTTCGATGATTTGCGCTTTGCTCAACCCCACGCCACGCGGGCCGCGCACCGCCAAGATGAAGGGCCAGCCAAACTTGGCGTTGTAGTCGGCGTTGAGCTTTTGGATGTGAGCGAATTCTTCAGGCGTGCAGTCGGTCAGGCCGGCCTTGGTTTGTTCATTCGTGGATTCGGCGGTCAGGCTTTTGCTCACCATGGCTTTGCCCGCGAGCTCGGGGTGGGCGCGGATCAGCGCCAGCTGTGCGTCGCGGCCTGAGTGGCTCAGCACTTCGGCCATGGCGTGCTTCAGGTGCGCCAGGGTGCGAAAAGGTCGCTCATGCAGCGCCTGTTCGGCGATCCAGGGCGAGTGTTCGTACAAGCCGTCAAGCATCTGCGCTGCCTGCTCATGGCTGGCGCTGTTGAGTTGTTCAAGAGTCAGGTGCATGGGGGTCCTGTCGGTGGTGTTCGGTGATCGGTGTACTGGCTGGATTGCCGCGTCGCTGCGCTCCTCGCCATGACGTCAGCTATCCATGGGGCTCATCCCGCATAGGGGTGTGTCGCTTTCCAATGCCGTGCGATGTCCAGGCGGCGCGCGACCCACACCTTGTCGTGCGACTGGATATGGTCCAGAAAGCGCTGCAGCGCGGTGATGCGGCCGGGGCGGCCGAGCAAGCGGCAGTGCATGCCGATGCTCATCATCTTGGGGCGGTTCAAGCCACCCCGCTCAATGTCTGGGTCGCCTTCTGCGTACAGCGCGTCAAAGGTGTCCTTCATGTACTGAAAAAACGGGTCGGCGTGCGAGTAGCCCTGCGGCAGCGCAAAACGCATGTCGTTGCAGTCCAGGGCGTAGGGCACGATCAGTTGCGGGGCCACGGTGCCGTCTGTTTTTTGCACCTTCATCCAAAACGGCAGGTCGTCGCCGTAGTAGTCGCTGTCGTACTCAAAGCCGCCATAGTCGGCCACCAGGCGGCGTGTGTTGGGGCTGTCGCGTCCGGTGTACCAGCCCAAGGGGCGCTCGCCGGTCAATTGGCGCAAGATGGCCATGGCTTCTTCCATGTGGGCGCGTTCAGTGGCTTCGTCGATGTTTTGGTAATGGATCCACTTGAGGCCATGGCAGGCGATGTCGTAGCCAAGTTCCTTGAAGGCGGCGGTCACGTCGTCGTGCTTTTGCAGTGCTGTGGCCACGCCAAAGACGGTGAGCGGCAAGCCGCGCTTTTCAAATTCACGCAGCAAGCGCCACACGCCGGCGCGCGCTCCGTATTCGTAAATGCCTTCCATGCTGATGTGGCGCTCGGGGAAGGACGCGGGGTTGAACATTTCGGACAAGAACTGCTCTGAGCCCGCATCGCCATGCAGCACCGAGTTTTCGCCGCCTTCTTCGTAATTCAACACAAATTGCACAGCCACGCGCGCGCCGCCGGGCCATTGCGCGTGGGGCACATCGCGGCCATAGCCTTTCAAATCACGCGGGTAGGGAAGGGTGGTGTCGTAAGTCATCGAACGCTTTTCAAGACAAGGCGAGAGAAATATCGTGGGTGGGGATCTTGCCGTCAAAAGTCAGGCTGGCTTCGACGTGGACCAAATGGTCGTTCATCAATTGCACGGCCAGGGCTTCATCCTTGGCGGCCAAAGCGGCGACGATGGCTTCGTGCTCATCGCTGGAATGCTCGGCCGCGTGGCGCGACTGGTACATCAAGGTGATCAGGGCACAGCGAGAGATCAACTCGCCCAGTATCTGAGCCAGCACCTGGTTGCCCATCAACTCGGCCATGCGCACATGAAAGTCGCCCAGCAATTCGGTGCGGCCAGGCACGTCTTCTTGGGTGACGGCTTCACGCTCTTGTTGAATGTGGGCTTTGAGGGCTTTGATTTTGGCGGGCGTGACTTCATTCAAAAAGGCGCGGACCATTTCAGCTTCCAGCATACGGCGCACGGTGAAGACCTGCTGCGCCTCTTGCACCGAAGGCGCAGCGACAAAAGCGCCACGCGCGGGTTCCATGCGGATCAGTTTGTTTTGCGACAACTGAAACAACGCCTGCCGAATCAAGGTGCGTGAAACGCCAAAATGGGTCGCCAGTTTTTGCTCGGCCAGTTTGGCACCGGGCAGCAAGCGGTGCTCCACAATGGCGCGGGTCAGGGCTTCAACAATGCTGTGTGTGGTGGACGTTTCCATGTGTTCATCTTAGCGTGTATCTGTAAAATTGTATACACTATCGTGAACCAATCCAGCCAACTGTTTTGAAGCATTATTTTTTGAAGGAATCGCCATGGGCTTGAGCACGCACGTTTTGGACACCATGCACGGCTGTCCCGCCGCCGGGATGCAGGTTGCGCTGTACACCACGCAGGGCGAGAAGGCCATCTTGGTGAAAAGCTTCACGCTCAACAGTGACGGCCGCAACCCAGACGGGCTCCTTTACGACCACGCCAGCTTGCGCAAAGGGACCTACCGCTTGGTGTTTGATGTGGCGGGCTACTTCAAGGCCAAAGGGGTGGACTTGCCAGAACCCAACTTCCTCAACCAAGTCAGCCTGGACTTCGGCGTCGCCCACGAAGACCAGCACTACCACGTGCCTTTGCTGGCCAGCCCCTGGAGCTACTCCACCTACCGCGGCTCCTGAATGAATTGAGTTAATTGGAGTCAGATTTATTGGGGTCAGATCCCAATTAAATTAGCTGGCTTACCCCTGGGCGCGTCACGGCGAAACGCGCTTTGCATGCGTGGCCTGTCAAGGCTACGATGCGTCCATGTGGAGGCCTTTGTTATTCTTTTTCGCGGTCATTTTGTCGGCTTGCGGCGGGGGCGATGGTGCGCTGCCCGCGCAGAATATGGGAGAGACCTATTGCGGCGTGGTCACCGGCAGTGGCCGCCTGACGGGCGCAGTCTCGTCGGTGCACGATGGCGACACGCTCACCGTCAACGGTCAATCCATCCGCTTGGACAGCATTGACGCGCCCGAGTTGGATCAGGCCTATGGCCCCACATCGCGCGACCATCTGGCGTCTCTGGCGTTGGGCCAGCGCGTGACGATCACCTACAGCAAAAATGATCGGTACGACAGGGTGGTGGGCACGGTGTTCAAAGCCGATTGCAGCAACCTCAATCTGAACCAAGTCGCTATGGGTGCCGCCTGGTATTACGAGGCTTACAAATGCGAAATTGACATCCGCCAACGCACGGCTTTTGCGGCGGCGCAGGTATCTGCCCGCGCGAGATCGCTGGGTTTATGGGCCGCGCCTGCCGTGGCCCCTTGGGTCTTTCGCAATGGGGAGGAACCTGTGGTCCCCACTGTCTGCCCGAACGGTGACGCAGCGTCAAATTAATCGGGATCTGACCCCAATTAAATTCTTTGAGGATTTCAGAATTATCATTAAAGATAATTTTATTGATTGAAATCAGAGGTGGTCCTGTGGATAAGTTTGATTTGTGCGTCATTGGCGCGGGTCCCTCGGGCTTTGCGGCGGTCATGCGGGCCATCGATTTCGGCAAAAAAGTGGCGCTGATCGAGCGCAGCAAAGTGGGTGGCGCGGGTCTTTTCGATGGCGCGCTGTCATCCAAAACCCTGTGGGAGTTGTCAGAGAGTTACAAGTTGACCCGCAACACCCAGCTCGGTTACACCGTGTACGACTCGGAGCTGAGTTTTTCCAGTGTGATGAATCAAACGCACCGGGCGGTGGTGGAAAAGCACAGTCAGCTCAAGCAACAGATTGCGTATTTCCAAAAAAGCGGACAGCTGCAGTATTTCCAAGGGCATGGCCAGTTCAAGTCGGCCAAGGAAATCGACATCACCGACGCCGAAGGCCAGACCCAAACCATTTGGGCCGACAACACCGTCATGGCCATTGGCAGTCGGCCGCGCTACTTGCCGCACATTCCCATCGACGAGAAGATCATTCTCACCAGCGATGGGGTCTCACATTTGACCGATTTCCCCAAGAGCATCGTGATCTTGGGTGCGGGTGTCATCGGTTGCGAATTTGCCACCATCTTCTCCAACTTTGGCAAAACCAAGGTGTACTTGATCGACAAAGAGGAGCGGATCTTGCCCTTTGAGGACGAGGATATTTCGCGGGCGGTGGGTGCCAACATGGAGAGCAACGGCGCTGTGATTCACCATGGCGCCTCGCTGGAAAAAATGAGCATCGTCAACGGCCAGGTGGAGTACGTGCTCAATTACAAAGACGGACGCCGCGAAATCCATACGGTGGAGAAAGCGCTGATCTCGGTCGGGCGCGTTTCCAACAGCGAAAACCTGAACCTGCAAGCGGCGGGCGTGGTGCTCAACGACAAAGGCAATATCGATGACGAGCACACCCGCTCCAACGTGCCGCACATTTACGCCGTGGGCGATTTCACCGCCGATATTTCTTTGGTGAACGTGGGCGAGCTGGAAGGTCGTCATGCCGTCGAGCGCATGTTTGGCACACCTGCGCGTCAGTTGGTGTACGAGAACATTTCGACCATCATGTTTTTGAACCCTGAGGTGGCTTCGGTGGGCTTGAACGAGACCCAGGCGCGCAAGAAAAAAATCCCGTACCGCATCGCGGTCATGAACTACCGCTATGTGAGCCGTGCGATTGCCATGAGCAAGGTGGACGGCTTTTTCAAGATCCTGGTGTCGGACGATGACGAGATGAAGATTTTGGGCATGCGCGTCATGGGCAGCCATGCGTCGAGCACCATCATGGCGGTGGCTTTGATGATCTCCATGGACATTGGCATCGAGCATCTGGCCGAACTGATCTTCCCGCACCCTTCCATTCCGGAGGGCATTCAGGAATGTGCGCGCATGCTGATGGGCAATTCGATTGTGAAGCCGGAGGTGTTCAATTTGGATGTGCGTTGTTACCGGGTCGACGCGGATGGGCGGATCGAAAACATTTAATTTGCGGCGCGAAGGCGCCCAAGACGACCCAAACGAGGGCGCAAGTCACTAAAATCAGGGCTCATTTCCCTGATGGACCTCCCCTACCATGACCCAAGTCACCAACACCGTGCGCTTTGTGCTCGACGGCCGCATCGTTGAAGCCCAAGGCGAACGCCGCACCACCACCGTTCTGGACTATCTGCGCGAGCAGATGCAGCGCACCGGCACCAAAGAGGGTTGCGCCGAAGGCGACTGTGGCGCTTGCGTGGTGATGGTGGGTGAATTGAACGCGGCCGGCACCGGCGTGGACTATGTGCCGGTCAACAGCTGCATCCAGTTGCTGCCCTCGCTCGATGGTAAATCGGTCAAAACCATCGAAAGCCTGAAAAAAGCCGATGGCACGCTGCATCCGGTGCAAGATGAAATGATCAAGTGCCACGGCTCGCAGTGCGGTTTTTGCACCCCTGGCATTGTGATGAGCTTGGTCAACTTGGTGCAGGTCTTGCCCGCGCCGAGCCGCCAGCAGATCACCGACTCGCTCAGCGGCAACCTGTGCCGCTGCACCGGCTACACACCGATCATCGACGCGACCTTCAAGGCGGTGGAAAAGAAGTCCGAGCTCAAGATCGATGACCGCGCCGACGTGCCCTTGCTCAAAGAAATCCAACGTGCCAGCACCCCGACCCTGACCTTGGACGGCGACATCATCGTGCAGCCTGTGGTGCGCACCAAAAAAGGCAATGAGTTTGTCTCGCCCGCCACGGTGGCCGAAGTGGCCGACTACCTGCTCAAGAACCCCACCACCACCCTGTTGGCCGGCAGCACCGAAATCGGTTTGCAGGTGAACAAGCAATTCACCCGCCCCGATCACATTCTGTATTTAGGCAATGTGGCTGAGCTGCGTCAAGTCAAAGAAACCTCCACCGCCTGGCGCATGGGTGCAGCCGTTTCCCTAGCGACCACCGAAACCTTGTTGGCCAAGGCCTACCCCGATTTTGTCGAAGTGCTGCGCCGCTTTGGCTCGCCACCCATCCGCTCTACCGCCACCTTGGCCGGCAACATTGCCAACGGCTCCCCGATCGGCGACTCCATGCCGTGTTTGATGGCCTTGGGCGCCACTTTGGTGCTGCGCAAAGGCGATAAAACACGCAGCGTCTTGCTTGAACATTTCTACACCGGCATGAAGAAAAACGTGCTGGTCGCCGGCGAGTTCATCGAGGCCATCGAGTTGCCCAAACCGGTGCCAGGCCAGATCTTTCGCGCCCACAAAGTGAGCAAGCGATTTGAACAAGATATTTCAGCCACCTGCGCGGCCATAAGCTATCAGCTCAAGGGCGGCAAACTCAGTGGTGTGAAGCTGGCTTACAACGGCCTGGCCCCATCGCCTTGCCGCGCGCCCAAGCTCGAAGCTGTGCTCGAAGGCAAAGCCCCAGCCGACGTGACTGCGGCCGATCTGGACGCCGCGATTACAGCCAGCTTCACCGCGCGTGACGGCTTGCGTGCCACCTGGACTTACCGCGCCTTGGTGGCGCGCAACCTGGTGCTCGATTTCATTGAAGAACAAACGAAAGAGGTGGCTTAAATGAACGCTCCGACCGCTCTCAAAAACCTTTTGCCTGCTGCGGGTGTTCAACAGGGCACCGACATCATCCACGAGTCGGCCCATTTGCACGTCACCGGCAGCGCCACCTACACCGACGACATTCCCGAGTTGGCCGGCACCTTGTATGCCGCGCTGATTTTGTCGCCTGTGGCCCATGGCGAGTTGATTGGCGATGGCATTGACCGCGCTGCCATTCTGCAAGAGCACGGCGTGGTGGCGGTGTACACCGCCAAAGACATTCCGGGTGAGAACAACTGCGGCCCCATCAACCACGACGATCCGTTTTTGGCGGTCGGCAAGGTCGAGTTCATTGGCCAAGCTGTGGCCGTGGTCGTGGCCCGCAACATGCTCTATGCCCGCGAGGCCGCCCACAAAGCCAAGGTGTTGGTCAAAGAGTTGAAGCCCATTTTGACCATCGACGAAGCCATGGCGGCGCAAAGCTTCGTCATGCCCGCCAAAGGCATCACCCGCGGCGACGCTGCAGCCGCCATTGCGGCTGCGCCGCACAAGCTCCAAGGCAGCACCGAGACCGGCCAGCAAGAGCAGTTCTACCTGGAAGGCCAAATCACCTACGCGGTGCCGCGCGAAGACGGTCAAATGACCTTGTATTCGTCGACCCAGCACCCCGACGGTAACCAGCGTGAAGCTGCGGCCGCGCTGAACCTCACGACCAACGATGTGGAAGTGATTTGCCGCCGCATGGGCGGGGCGTTTGGCGGCAAAGAGGGCAATGCCAGCATCTTCAGCCAGAGCGCCGCTTTGGCTGCATTCTTGTTGCAAAAGCCAGTCAAGTTGCGCGTGAACCGCGACGACGACATGACCATCACCGGCAAGCGCCATGACTTTCGCATCGACTACGAGGTGGGCTACGACGACGAAGGCCGCATCTTGGGCGCCAACATCGCGCTCATGTCGCGCTGCGGTTACAGCACCGATTACTCGGGCCCGGTGAATGACCGCGCTTGCCTGCACATAGACAACTGCTACTACATCCCCAACCTGCAACTGATCAGCCACCGCTGCAAAACCAACACCCAAAGCGCTACCGCTTTCCGTGGCTTTGGCGGCCCGCAAGGCATGTTCGGCATCGAGACGGTGATCGAGCAAATCGCCAACAGCCTGGGCAAAGACCCGCTCTTGGTGCGCAAGCTCAATTTGTACCAAGACCCTGCGATCTCGGGCAACCCGGCCACCATGACCACCCAGTACAACCAGTTGATCGAAGACTGGGTGGGCGACAAGGTGGTGAACCAGGTCGAGGCCGAGTCCGCTTACTGGGCGCGCCGCGACGCGGTCAATGCCTTCAACAAAGCCAACACCAAGCGCAAGCGCGGCTTGGCTTTGGTGCCACTCAAGTTCGGCATCAGCTTCACCGCCACCATGCTCAACCAGGGCGGTGCGCTCTTGAACATTTACATGGATGGCTCTGTCAGTGTGAACCACGGCGGCACCGAAATGGGCCAGGGCCTGAACACCAAAATGGCGCAGGTGTGCGCCGATGGTTTGGGTATTTCCACCAAGCGCGTGCGCGTGACCGGCACCGACACGCAAAAAGTGCCTAATGCCTCGGCCACCTCGGCGTCCAGCGGCGCGGACATCAACGGCGCGGCCATCATGAACGCCACGCTGCAAATGCGCGAGCGTTTGAAGCCTGTGGCGGCGGGCATGCTGGGCTGCGAAGCCCACGACGTCACTTTTGCGGCCGACCACGCCCATGGCGGCGGCAAGTCGGTGGCTTGGACCGACTTGGCCAAACAAGCTTGGTTGGAGCGGGTGGGTTTGAGCGTCACGGGTTTTTACATGACGCCTGAAATCAAATACGACTTCACCACCTTGAATGGCCGTGCTTTCTATTACTACTGCTACGGCGCTGCCGTGACCGAAGTGGAGATCGACACCCGCACCGGCGAGTGGTGGCTCAAGGCCGTGGACATCGTGCACGATGCCGGCAAGAGCATCAACCCGGCGATCGACAAAGGTCAGATCGAAGGCGCGTATGTGCAAGGCATGGGCTGGCTGACGATGGAAGAATGCATCTGGGACAAAAAAGGCAAGCTGCTGACCCATGGTCCCAGC
>CANFMK010000123.1 GCA_947448325.1 Comamonadaceae bacterium | reverse complement strand
CGGGTGAAGAAGACCAGGGGGTCGCCATCGGACTTGATCATGGAGGTGACAAAGTTCTCCTCCATCATGGTGCCCAGCACCACGCCCAAAATGGCCGGGGCCACCGGGAAGCCATTTTCTTCCAGCAAGAACGACACCAAACCAAAGAACAAAATCAAGGTCACGCCCCACACCGAGTTGTTGATCGAGAACGATCCGACGATGCAAAACAGCAAGATGATGGGCATCAAGATGTTGCGCGGCACTCGCAAGATTTTGGTGGACACGCGCACCGTCAGCCAGCCCAGCGGCACCATGATGATGTTGGCCAAAATGAAGACCAAGAAAATCGCGTAGATGTTCTCCGGGTTGTTGACGAAAATCATCGGCCCCGGGTTCATGTTCTTCAAATACAGCACGCCAATCGCAATCGCCGTGATCGAGTCGCCCGGAATTCCGAACACGATCGCCGGAATCCATGCGCCTGCCAGCGAGGAATTGTTGGCAGCACCTGACTCCACAATGCCTTCGACGTGTCCCGTACCGAATTTCTCAGGTTCTTTGGAAAATTTCTTGCTCATGGCATAACTCAACCACGATGCCATATCCGCACCTGAGCCCGGTTGGATGCCAATGATGGTCCCCAGCGCGCTGCCACGCACCAAAGGCCAGCGGTATTTTTTCAGCAAATCCCACATGCCCGAGAAAATATTGCCAATGTTTTCGGTGGCGATGATCGGTGGTGGATCCAAGTTGGTGATGTAGCGCAGCAACTCCGACACGGCAAACATGCCGACCATCATCGGGATCAGCTCCACTCCGCTCATCAGCTCGTTCATGCCAAAAGTAAAGCGCGGCAAAGCGGCGGGGTTTTCCAAGCCGATGCAAGCGATCAGCAGACCCAGTAGCAAAGAAATACAGGCCTTCAACACACTGGTATTGCCAATGAAGACCGCGCCCGCCAGTCCCAGAACGACCAGCCAGAAGTATTCAAAGGAGGAGAACTTCAACGCGATTTCCGCCAAGGCGGGTGAGAACATCACCATCACCAAGGTGCCGAACAAACCACCGATGGCTGAGAAAACCAAGCCTGCACCCAGCGCAATCTCAGCCTGACCTTTGAGGGTCATTTGGTAGGCCTCGTCGGTGTAGGCCGCTGAGGCTGGCGTTCCGGGAATGCGCAGCAGAGCGCCCGGAATGTCGCCTGAGAAAATCGCCATCGCGGTGGCGGTGACGATGGCGGCAATTGCCGGCACGGGGGGCATGAAAAAGGTGATCGGCACCAGCAGGGCGGTGGCCATGGTGGCGCTCAATCCGGGGATCGCGCCCACAAACAAGCCAAAGATGGCGGAGCACAAGATCACCATCAAGACGTAGGGATCAAAGACCAGCCAAAAGGCTTGGTTCAAAACTGCAGCGGTCATGTCGGGTCCTGCCTCACCATTGGAAAGGAGCCAAAACGCCCCAAGGCAAAGGCACACGCAGTCCTTTGTAAAAAATAAAGTGGATCACCAAGCTGGAGATCAGTGCGATCGGCAAGATCAACTTGCCCCGCACTTCCAGTGCCCACATCATCACACCCACGACCACGGTGGCGCAGATCAAAAATCCCAAGCGGTCTGACAAGTAGATATAAAACAGCAGGCTCGCGATGGTGATCACAAAATTGCGCAAGTGAACCCATGACTTGACCCAGCCGCCAATCTCTACCCAAGCCTCGTGTTGCTTGGCTTTCAAACCCTTGATGATCAAGAGCACTGCGCACACGGCCAGCAGCACCGCCAGCAGTCCGGGAAAGGCACCCGGGCCAATGTTTTGGCCCGGAATCACCGGGTACTGCATGACGGTCTGCAAGATGAGAAGGGCCAGCGCCAAAAGCGCCGCCCCCATGATCGTGTCGTTGAATTTCATCGGATTTATTTCGCCAAACCGAGCGACTTCATGACGGTGCCCATGTCGGCGTCGCCCTTGGCCATGAACTGCTCAAAGCCTTTGCTGTCGGCGTAAATCGTGCCAAAGCCGCGTTGCTGCATAAAGCCTTGGAATTCTTGGCCGTCGTAAATCTTTTTGATCGCTGCGCCCAGTTTGGCTTGAATGTCAGCCGGCAAGCCCTTGGGCGCGGCAATGCCGCGCCAAGCACCAATCGACCAGTTGCTGCCGGTGGCGGCTTTCAAAGTGGGTGCCGCAGGGAACAGGGCCGAAGGCTGGCTGGCCATCACTGCCAAGGGGCGCGCTTTGCCTGCGTCGATCAGGGCGCGTGCTTCAGGCAAGGAGCAGGTGACAAATTCAATACCCCCAGCGGCCAAGTCGTTCATGGCGGGCGCTGCGCCGTTGGAGGGCACCCAAGGCACTGCAGTGGTCGGGACCTTCAAGTCGTTGAGCATGCCGGCCAGTGCCAAATGCCAGATGCCGCCTTGGCCGGTGCCGGAGGCTTTGAACTTACCGGGGTTGGCTTTGATGGCCGTCACCAAGTCACCCAGGTTTTTGTAAGGGGCATCGGCACGCACCGTCACACCGGCAGGGTCGATGTTCATCAGCGCAATCGGCGTGTAGTCTGTGGGCGAGAGTTGGGTCAAACCGGCCCAATGCATCATCGAAATTTCCACCGTGATCATGCCGATGGTGTAGCCGTCAGCGGGGGCTGTGGCGATGGCCGAATGGCCCACCACCCCGTTACCACCGGTGCGGTTGACCACGTTGACCGGTTGGCCCATTTCTTTTTCCAGCAAGGCCGCCACGATGCGCGCGGTGGCGTCGGTGCCGCCGCCGGCGCCCCAGGGCACGATCATGGTCAATGGACGCGTCGGGTAGCTTTGCGCCAGAGCGGCACCGCACAAAGTCAGGGCGGCTGCTGCGCTGGCCAAGGTCTTGAACAGGTTACGGCGAATCATCATGGGGGTCTCCTTCTGGTTTTAAAAAAGGGGTGGCCCAGAGGCGGTCCACCACAAACCTCATTTAAAGGTGTGATCAATGCGTTTGTGGGTAATGCGCGCGACATGCGCACATCAGGATTACCCGAGGCTTGGCTTGACAAGCGCTCGTTTAAGGCGTGTTGTGCAGTGCTTGTGCGACTTGCGCGCGGCTGGGGCAACCCAGGCGTCCGCCGAACTGGGTGCATTTGAGCGAGGCGGCGGTGCAGGCAAACCGGGCCGCGTCGGCCATGGCTTGACCTTCGAGCAGCGCTAAGGCCAAAGCACCATGAAACACGTCGCCCGCCGCCAAGGTATCGATGACTTGTACCTGGGGTGCGGGTGCGTGTGCGATGCGACCGTCCTCGACCCAAAAGTAACCGTCTGCGCCGCAACTGGCTCCCACATGCCGACTGTGGCCTCGCGCCGCGACCTGCAGCAAGGCGGTGTGAACATCTTCAATGCCGGTGTAAACGCGCAGCCCCGCATCCGAAAATACGGCGTAGTCGGCCAAAGGCATCAAGCGCGCAAGCACGACTTGCGGTGCCACGTCGCCGTCCACCATGGTGGCGACGCCCTGAGCCCGCGCCGCTTGCAAGGCGGCTTGTGCGCCTTCGGGCCAACGCACATCGCAGTGCAACAGATCGGTGTGTGCCAATTCATGCAGCGTCAGCCAGTGCGGTGAGCTGTCTACCTGCGGGTCGTGAAAGGGCACCACCAGGCGTTGACCTTGCGCGTCCACGATCACCGCCGCGTGGGAGGAGCGCGCCCCTGCCACCGTGTGCAGGCCGCGTGTGTCCAGCCCCTCCAGGGCCAAGGCTTGGCGCATGGCATCGGCTTCTGCATCTTCGCCCACGCGGGCCCAAACCTGGGCCTGCCCACCTAGTTTTTGAAAGGCACAGGCCGCAGAAATGGCCATGCCATCGACCACCGTGCAACGGTTGCGTGCCATCACCTTGGCCGGTGGCGCTTCAATCACATCCACCTGAAAAATCGCTGTGGTGCAAATCGCCCCCAAAGCGACCATGCGGGGTGGGGTGGTCATGTGCACTCGCTTGTCAAGGTGTGGCGAACGCACTGGCCTGTTGGGCCAAGGCGGTGATGCCGACCCAGTCGCGGTCTTTCAGTAATTCGGCTGGCACGACCCAGGAACCGCCCACGGTGCAGCAGTTGGGCAGCTTCAAATAAGCGGGGATGTCGGGCGGGCGAATGCCGCCCGTGGGACAAAACAACACATCGGGAAACACGCCACTCATGTCTTTGATCCAGCCCGCGCCGACGGCGCCTTGCGCGGGGAAATACTTCAATTCTTTGAGGCCCCAAGCGCGCGCCTGCATCACCTCACTGGCGGTGGCGACCCCCGGCAAAAAGGGAAACGCCGTGGCGGCAATGGCAGCGGCCAGTTCGGGGGTGAGACCGGGTGAGACACCAAACTTCGCCCCAGCCTGAATCGCGGTGTGCACATCTTCGGCCGTCATCAAAGTGCCCATGCCGATCCAGGCCTCGGGTGTGGCCTCGCGCATGGCGCGCAGCGCTGCCACGCTTTGCGGCGTGCGCATCACCACTTCAAACACGGTGATGCCGCCGCGCACCAAGGCTTGGGCCAAGTCGCCCGCCCACTGCGCCTCGTGGAGGGTCAAGATCGGCATCACGGGTGTGCGCTGCAAGATGGCGCGCATGGGGCTTGGCGTGGCGGTCATAGGGGCTCCGAGTTGGACCATACGGTCAGTTCAAAGGCTGTGGCAACGGCACCGCCAGTTTGGCCGCCCAGGGCGTCAACATCGGCATGATGTTGGGGTACAGGGCCACACCGTTTTGCGCGCTTTGCGCTTTGAGTTGCAGGCCGCGCTGGCCCGGCATGCGCACAGTTTGGCCCCCACGCGCAGGTTTGGAAGCGTGGCATTGTGCCGTCACAGCGTCCATTTGATGGGCAAAGGCCTCTGCCCCCGCAAAGGCAAGCGGATCGATGATCTGCAGATACACCGTGGCGCCCCAGCCTTCGCGCGGGTCGGCACGGCCGTGGCCGGCCAGGCCACCGGTCAAGGCCTCGACCATCAGGCTCAAGCCGTAACCCTTGTGCCCTGAGTCCATGCCGCCCAGCGGCAAAATGGTGCCTTTGGGTTCGTTGAACAATACCGCCGGGTCGCAACTGGCTTGGCCATGGCCGTCCATCACCCAGTCGGCAGGCAATTGCCCGCCTTCTTTGTGCAAGCGGTTGGTCATGCCGTTGGTGGTGGCCGACGTCGACACGTCCACCATCACCGGCAAGCCCGACGTTGGGAAACCCACTGAGACGGGGTTGGGGGTGAACACCGGATCGAGCCCCCCAAAAGGCGCCACACTGGCCGAATTGGCGTCAGAGCAATGCAAGAGCATGACAAAGCCTTGGCGTGTGGCGCGCTCGTGGTAGGCGGCCAAGCAGGCGATGTGGTGGCTGCGCCGGATCACCACGGTGCAAGTGCCTTGTGTGCGGGCCCTTTGCATGGCCACGTCCATGGCTTGCAACACCAGCCAAGGGCCGGGCAGGCGCTGGCCGTCCCAAGTGAGTGCCGCAGGAAAGTCCGACACCACCTGCGGGGCGCCTTCTTTGCGCATCGAGCCCGATTCGATTTCGCCTAAATACGGGCCCAGCAAAGCCAGGCCGTGGGTGGTGTGACCGAGCAAGTCGCCTTCGACCAAGACCTCGGCCACAGCCTGGGCTTTGTCGGGCGGCAGGCCGGCGGCTTGCAATAGATCGTGTGCGAAATTGGTGAGGTCTTGGCTGGCGTAGTTCATGCCCGCCATCTTAGAAACAATGCGTCAAAGTCCTGTCACGCCGCCGACTCGAACTGGTCCGGGTTTTTGCCTTTGAAGGGCGCGTAAAACGCTTTGATGGCGACCATGTCTTTTTCAATGTCACCGGTGGGGTAGAAAAGCGGGCCCAGGCCACTGACCTTGCGGGAGTAATCCATATAGCCCAGCACGATGGGCACTTGGGCTTTCAGGGCGATGTAGTAAAAGCCAGTTTTCCAGTAGCGCGTCTTGCTGCGCGTCCCCTCGGGCGGCACGACCAAATGCACTGCGCCTTCGGCTTGAACCAACTGTTGCGCGCAACTGTCCACCAGGTTCGAGGCTTGCTCGCGGTTCACCGCAATGCCACCGAGCCAGCGCATCAAGGGACCAAAGGGGAACATGAAAATACTTTGCTTGCCCATCCAGTAAGCCTTCAAGTTCAAACCAAAGGCCACCATCAACAAATAGGGCAGGTCCCAGTTGCTGGTGTGGGGTGCGGCAATGACCACACATTTTTCAAGGCCCGGGGGCAAACTGCCTTCCAGTTTCCAGCCTGTGAGCTTGAGAAATTGGACCGAGCCGGCGCGCAAAACAGAGTTCACGACGGGCGTGTCGAACAGGGTACGGTGCATGAAAGGGCCGATCTGCAAATAAAAGAATTCGTTTCTGAGCAGATGCCTTGATTCATCGCCAAACGAAGCGCCCGGCGATTATGCCGCTGTGTCAACGAGCGGCTACCTTCAAGCAAAAAAACGGCTTCCCGGCTATCCTCAGGGCTATCCGATCTGTCCTCTTCAACGCCCCCCTGACCGAGATGTCCACATGAAATTCGGTGTTTTTGACCACCTTGACCACAGCGGCGCTGCACTCAGTGACTTTTATGAAGACCGCCTGAAACTGATTGAAGAGTACGACCGTATCGGCATCCACGTTTACCTGACGGCCGAACACCATGCCACCCCTTTGGGCATGTCGCCCTCGCCGTCTGTCTTTCACTCGGCGGTGGCACAAAGAACCAAGCGCCTTTTGTTCGGTCCCTTGGTGTACACCTTGGCCCTGTACCATCCGCTGCGCTTGGCCGAGGAAATTTGCATGCTCGATCACCTGAGCCGAGGCCGGTTCCAGTTGGGTGTGGGCCGCGGTATCTCGCCTTATGAATTGGGTTACTACGGCGTCAATCCGGACGAGGCCCATGCGCGTTACCTTGAATCCTATGAAGTGGTCATGCAAGCCTTGAAGGCGGGCCACTTGCCCACACCCGAGCTGACCTACCAAGGCCAGTTTTACCAATACAAAGAGGTGCCCATGACGATGGCACCCTTGCAAACACCCCATCCCCCCTTGTGGTACGGTGTAGGCGACCCCAATGGCGTGAGCTGGTGTGTCGCCAATCGCTGCAACATTGTGGGCAATGCCCCCCTGGACCGCATCCGTGTGATCACCGACCGCTACCGTGACGAATGGGCGGCGGCGGGACACAGCACAGATGAACTGCCCCTGATGGGCACCACGCGGCACATGGTGATAGCGCCGACCGACAAAGAGGCGCACGACATCGCCCGTGTGGCCTACACCCGCTGGTACCAAAGCTTCATGTACCTGTGGGAAAAGAACGGCACGAAACCCGGCGCTTACTTTCCCTCCACCTGGGACGAATTGGTCGGCGCAGGCCGTGCCTTGGCGGGCACCCCTGAGACGGTGCGGGAGCAACTGTTACACCAAATCGAAGTCTCCGGCATCAACTTCGTGCTCACCCGATTTGCCTTTGGCGATTTGACGTTTGCCCATTCCAAGCGCTCGGTTTCTTTGTTCGCATCGGACGTCATGCCCTGGATTCTTGAGCGCACCGACGCGCTGCAAACGCATTAAGGACCCCCTATGAATCCCCATCACCAACTCAAGCGCACGATCCTGTTGGGGGCATTGGCCGCCTGCACATGGGCTTTGACCTCGCTGAATGCGACGGCGCAGACTGCGGCGCCGTGGCCCAACAAGCCGGTCAAAATCATCATGCCCAGTCTGCCTGCGGGCAGTCCTGACCGGGTCACCCGCATGCTGACCGAGAAACTCTCGGTGCGCTGGGGGCAACCGGTGACGGTGGAATACAAACCTGGCGCCACCACGGTGATTGGGACCGAATTTGTCGCCCGCGCCCCAGCCGATGGCTACACCTTGCTGTCGACCTTCACCTCGCTGGTCCAAGCACCGGCCTTGATGCCCAAAGTGCCATGGGATGCAGAGCGCGACTTCACGCCCATTGTTCAGTTCATCCGCTCCGAAGTGGTGCTGCTGGTGCGCAGCGACTCGCCTTACAAAACCCTGGGTGAGTTCATCGAGGCCGCCAAGTCGGCCAAAGGCCGTGGCGCGCCATTGAACTATGCGTCCTTCGGCAACGCCTCCTCTTTTCACATTTACGGCGAAGCGCTCAAACGCGGTGCGGGCATTGACCTGACGCACATTCCCTACAAGGGGGAGTCAGCATCGATCGTGGATCTGCTGGGCGGTCAGGTGGTCAGTTCATTCAACTCGATAGGCACCGCCATGCCGCACCTGAAAAGTGGTCGCGTGCGAGCCCTGGCACTGGTGGGCACTGTGCGCTCCAAAGTGTTGCCCGAGGTGCCCACTTTCGGTGAAGCGGGTGTGGCCAAACTCGATACCAGTGGCTGGTTCGGATTGCTGGCGCCTGCAGGCACGCCGCGCAGCATCGTCGACAAAATTGCGGCCGACATCGCGCAGATATTGGCGCAGCCAGAGATCGTCGACAGCTTGCGCGGCCAAGGCCTGGAGCCCACCGGCTTGGGGCCAGACGCCTTTGCCCGCTTTCTGCGTGAAGACCTGATGCGCTGGAAAACCCTGACCCAGGAACTGGGGATCAAAGCCGACAGCTGATCGGCACCCCAAACTCAGGGGGTCAGCGGGAGATCGTCGAGCCGAGGGCCAACTGCAGCGCCAGTTGGTTGTGCCGCTCGATCAGCGGCCCCATGTCCACCGAGGTGATCAGGCCTTGGCGCACCACCACGCGGCCATTCACGATGGTGTAGTCGGCGTTGTCGCTGGCGCACAGCAAGAGCGCGCCCACCGGGTCGTGCACCGCGCCGCCCGCCATGCTGAGCGTGTCGGTGCGGAACATCGCGATGTCTGCGCAAAAGCCTTCTTTGATTTGCCCCAACTCGTGCTCGCGCCCCAGCACCTGGGCGCCGCCCCGGGTGGCCAGGCGCAAGGCGTCGCGCGGGGTCATGTCGGCGGGGCCTTGGTCGCAGCCGAACACGGTCCGTCCGTCTTGAATGCGCGGGGGCTCCATGGCGCGGCCCACGCGCGCGAGCAGCATGGCTTGGCGCGCCTCATTCAAAAGGTGCGCGGCATCGTTGCTGGCACTGCCGTCCACGCCCAAGCCAATGGGCACACCAGCGTCCAGCATTTTGCGCAGCGGCAAGATGCCGCTGGCCAAGCGCATGTTGCTGCATGGGCGGTGAGCAATGCCCGTGCGGGTTTTGGCAAAGAGGTCAGTGCCTTCGTCGTCCAGCTTCACGCCGTGGGCGTGCCACACATCGTCACCCACCCAGCCCAGGTCTTGCGCATACTG
>CANFMK010000122.1 GCA_947448325.1 Comamonadaceae bacterium | reverse complement strand
GACTTCCCAGGCGACGACACCCCGATCATTCAGGGTTCTGCCAAGCTGGCTTTGGAAGGCGACAAAGGTCCTTTGGGCGAGCAAGCCATCATGAAGCTGGCTGAAGCTTTGGACACATACATCCCTACGCCTGACCGCGCAGTGGACGGTGCTTTCTTGATGCCTGTGGAAGACGTGTTCTCCATCTCGGGTCGCGGCACTGTGGTGACTGGCCGTATCGAGCGCGGTATTGTCAAAGTGGGCGAAGAAATCGAAATCGTGGGTATCAAAGACACCGTCAAGACCACTTGCACGGGCGTGGAGATGTTCCGCAAGCTGCTGGACCAAGGTCAAGCCGGTGACAACGTCGGCATTTTGCTGCGCGGCACCAAGCGCGAAGACGTGGAGCGTGGCCAAGTGCTGTGCAAGCCCGGCTCGATCAAGCCGCACACCCACTTCACGGGCGAGATCTATGTTTTGTCCAAAGACGAAGGTGGCCGTCACACGCCTTTCTTCAACAACTACCGTCCACAGTTTTACTTCCGCACGACGGACGTGACCGGTGCGATCGAGTTGCCAGAAGGCAAAGAGATGGTGATGCCAGGTGACAACGTGTCGATCACTGTGAAGTTGATCAACCCCATTGCGATGGAAGAAGGTCTGCGTTTCGCGATTCGCGAAGGCGGCCGTACCGTCGGCGCTGGCGTGGTTGCCAAGATCCTCGCTTAAGGATCCAGTAGGGGTATAGCTCAATTGGCAGAGCGTCGGTCTCCAAAACCGAAGGTTGTAGGTTCGATTCCTACTGCCCCTGCCACCTGAAAAGGTGGTCACTCAAGCCCGCCACACCTTGGCGGGCTTCAGTGTCTTGAGAGCCTCTTTTTTTTCAAGCCTCATTAAGGTTCATAAGCCATCATGGCAACGTCTGAAGTTCAAACTGTTAATGCCACAGCCGACAAGCTGCGGGTCGCCTTGTCGGTGACGCTGGTGGTAGCGGCTTTGGCTGCGTTTTATGCGCTGGCCAAGCAGGGGCCGTTGATGCAGTGGGCGGCGTTGATCGTTGGCTTGGCTGTGGCGATTGTGGTTTTCTTGACTTCAGAGTCAGGCAAACAATTGGTGGCGTTTGCGCGCGATGCGGTGCGCGAAGTCAAAAAAGTGGTGTGGCCTGAGCGCAAAGAGGCAATGCAAATCACGGCCTACGTGTTTGTTTTTGTTTTTGCCATGGCCCTGTTTTTGTGGTTAACCGATAAAACGCTCGAATGGGTTTTTTACGATCTGATCTTGGGCTGGAAAAAATAATGACAGACGCGATCGAAAACGCACCCAAAGCAGGTGTATCGACCAACCCGGACCTGAAATGGTACGTGGTTCATGCCTATTCGGGCATGGAAAAAGCGGTTGAACGCAACATCATTGAGCGCATCACCCGCGCTGAGATGCAAGACCAATTTGGCCGTATTTTGGTGCCGACAGAAGAAGTCGTGGAAATCAAAAACGGCCAAAAACGCACCACTGAACGCAAGTTCTTCCCTGGCTATGTGCTGGTGGAAATGGTGATGAACGATGAGACTTGGCATTTGGTCAAGCACACCAACAAAGTCACTGGCTTTGTCGGCGGCGCCAAAAACCGTCCCGCCCCCATCTCGGAAGACGATGTGCGCAAAATCGTCAACCAGATGCAAGAAGGCACCGACAAGCCGCGCCACAAAGTGGAATTTGAAGTGGGCGAGTACATCCGCGTCAAAGAAGGCCCGTTCACCGACTTCAATGGCACCGTGGAAGAAGTCAATTACGAGAAAAACAAGATGCGCGTGTCGGTGACGATTTTTGGTCGCGCCACACCGGTCGAGTTGGAGTTCAGCCAAGTCGAAAAGACCTGATATTTGGAGAGCCTTGGGGCAACCCGGGGCTCATGCAATCGACTTGCCGCTTCCCGACTCGGCGGCAAGTTTTAAAAATGAGTCGTTAACCCCCGGGAAGCCCAGGCCCAAAGCCAAAGCGTTATCACCCGTTAGGAGAAAAACATGGCGAAAAAAATCGTCGGTTTTGTCAAGCTGCAAGTGCCAGCTGGTAAGGCCAACCCATCACCACCCATCGGTCCCGCTTTGGGTCAACGTGGCTTGAACATCATGGAATTCTGCAAGGCGTTCAACGCCCAGACCCAAGGTGTGGAGCCCGGTCTGCCACTGCCCGTGGTGATCACGGCATTTGCCGACAAGTCCTTCACCTTCATCATCAAGACGCCTCCAGCGACCACCTTGATCAAGAAGGCCATCAAACTCGACAAGGGCTCTGCACGTCCTCACACCGACAAAGTCGGCAAGATCACCCGTGCGCAGCGCGAAGAAATCGCCAAAACCAAAATGCCCGACATGACGGCTGCCGACCTGGATGCTGCTGTGCGCACCATCGCTGGCTCAGCTCGCTCCATGGGTGTGAATGTGGAGGGCGTGTAAATGTCCAAATTGACTAAAAAACAAAAAGCCTTGGTCGGTAAAGTCGACAGCATGAAGCTGTACGGCATCGCCGATGCGCTGAGCCTGGTCAAGTCCTGCGCCACAGCCAAGTTCGATGAATCCATCGATGTGGCCGTGCAACTGGGCATCGATGCCAAGAAATCGGATCAAGTGGTGCGTGGCGCCGTGGTCTTGCCCAATGGCACCGGTAAAACTGCCCGCGTGGCGGTGTTCGCCCAAGGCGCCAAGGCTGACGAAGCCCGCGCTGCAGGTGCCGACGTGGTCGGTATGGACGACCTGGCTGCGCAAGTCAAAGCTGGCGACATGCCTTTCGACGTGGTCATTGCCGCCCCTGACGCGATGCGTGTGGTCGGTACCTTGGGTCAGATCCTGGGCCCACGTGGCCTGATGCCTAACCCCAAAGTCGGTACTGTGACCCCTGACGTGGCCACTGCGGTGCGCAACGCCAAAGCAGGTCAAGTTCAGTTCCGTGTGGACAAAGCCGGTATCGTGCACTCGACCATTGGTCGTCGCTCGTTCGAAGATGCCAAGCTGCAAGGTAACTTGGCGGCATTGGTTGAGGCCTTGGTCAAAGCCAAGCCTGCCACCAGCAAAGGTGTTTACCTGCGCAAAGTGGCGGTGTCTTCCACCATGGGTGTGGGCGTTCGCGTCGACACACAATCCATCTCGGCTTGATCGTTAGAAATTTGGACCACCCAGATGGGGGGTCCAATGTGGTGGGCTGTAGCCTTTGAGAAAAGTCTGCAGGCCATCCAAGACCGTTGGCGCACTGCAAAGTGCTTAATCGGTGAGCCGCAAGGCTCAAGCCAACGCAGATGGCGATCCCGCTGCAGATGGATGAAATCCAAAAACAGTTGGTCGCTGCAAGTAGCTGTGTTGCAGGGGTTCGCCCCGATGACACTTTTAAAAGGAGTAGACCTTGAGTCTTAATCGCAGTGAGAAAGAAGCGGTCATTTCTGAAGTGACCGACCTCGCCGCTAAAGCTCAAACGCTGGTGATGGCGGAGTACCGTGGCATCACGGTCGCTGACATGACGAAATTGCGTTCTGCTGCTCGCAGCCAGGGTGTGAGCCTGAGTGTGTTGAAAAACACACTGGCCCGCCGTGCTGTAGCAGGTAGCGCATTCGAAGTGGCAAGCGATCAGATGACCGGCCCGCTGATCTATGGCTTCTCTGTGGACGCTGTCGCCGCCGCCAAGGTGGTGTCGGACTTCGCGAAAACCAATGACAAATTGGTGATCCGTGGTGGTGTTCTCTCAGGAAAAGCTTTGGACGTTAACGGCGTGAAGCAATTGGCAAACATCCCTTCCAAGGAAGTTTTGTTGGCTCAGTTGTGTGGCTTGTTGATGTCGCCTATGTCCCGTACCGCAGTGGTGCTGGGTGCTTTGGCGGCCAAAAAAGGCGAAGGCGAAGCTGTTGCCGCGTAAGGCCAGCGTTCGTGTTTTAACCAATTGTTAGGAAATAAAAATGGCATTCGATAAAGACGCATTTTTGACCGCGCTGGACAGCATGACGGTCATGGAACTCAACGAACTGGTGAAAGCCATCGAAGAGAAGTTTGGTGTGAGCGCTGCCGCTATGGCCGCTCCTGCTGCTGGCGGCGCTGCCGGCGGCGCTGCTGCTGCTGAAGAGAAGACCGAATTCAACGTCGTTCTGCTCGAAGCTGGCGCCAACAAAGTGTCCGTGATTAAAGCGGTTCGCGAAATCACCGGTCTGGGCTTGAAAGAAGCCAAAGACGTGGTGGACGGCGCGCCTAAGGCCGTCAAAGAAGGCGTGTCTAAAGCTGACGCTGAAGCCGCTAAGAAGAAGCTGGAAGAAGCCGGCGCCAAAGTCGAACTGAAATAATTCGACCTTGTTTCCAAGGCTGGAGTGTCCGAAAGGGCCTCCAGCCTTTGGTGCTTACAGAGCACAGCCAAAAAAGAGTGAAAAAATTCTTTTTTGAGTGTTCTCTGACCCGACTGCAGAGATCGCCTTGGTTCGGGCTGCGTGCAATGCGCAGCCGTCCGCCAACGCTGGTAGAGGCCAGCGGCCAAGCCCGTCCGGTGAACGACTGATCGTTCGCCAGGCACACAGTCGCTGAAAGATCAAGCCCGGAGATCTCATGGCCTATTCATTCACCGAACGCAAGCGCATCCGCAAAAGTTTCGGCAGCCGCGAAAGCGTGCTCGAAGTTCCTTACCTGCTGCAAATGCAAAAAGACGCGTACACGTCATTTTTGCAAGCAGGTGTTCTTTCCTCCAAACGGACTCACGAGGGCTTGCAAGCCGCTTTTGAGTCGGCATTCCCGATTGTTTCGCACAACGGTTTTGTCGAGATGAAGTTTGTGGAATACAACCTGGCCAAGCCCGCATTCGATGTGCGCGAATGCCAGACGCGTGGACTGACCTTTGCGTCGGCCGTGCGCGCCCGTGTTCAATTGATCATTTACGACCGTGACTCTTCGACTTCGCAGTCCAAAGTGGTCAAGGAAGTGAAAGAGCAAGAAGTCTACATGGGCGAAGTGCCCTTGATGACCGACAAAGGCTCTTTCATCATCAACGGCACCGAGCGCGTGATCGTGTCTCAGTTGCACCGCTCGCCTGGCGTGTTCTTTGAGCACGACAAGGGCAAGACCCACAGCTCTGGCAAATTGTTGTTCTCGGCACGGATCATCCCGTACCGCGGTTCTTGGTTGGACTTTGAATTCGACCCGAAAGACGTGCTGTATTTCCGCGTGGACCGACGCCGCAAAATGCCCGTCACGATCTTGCTCAAAGCCATTGGCTTGAACCCTGAATCGATCCTGGCGAACTTCTTTGTCAACGACAACTTCCGTCTGATGGACAGCGGCGCGCAAATGGAATTTGTGTCCGAGCGTCTGCGCGGCGAAGTGGCCCGTTTTGACATCACCGACAAAGCAGGCAAGGTGGTGGTCGCCAAAGACAAGCGGATCACCGCGCGTCACACCCGTGAGATGGAGCAGTCGGGCACCACGCATGTGAGCGTGCCTGAAGACTTCTTGATCGGCCGCGTAGTGGCCCGCAACATCGTTGAAGCGGACACCGGTGAGATCATCGCCAAAGCCAACGAAGAGTTGACTGAAGCTTTGCTGAAAAAATTGCGCGCCAGCGGCGTGCAAGAGTTGCAGTGCATTTACACCAACGAACTCGACCAGGGTGCGTACATTTCGCAAACCCTGCGTGCCGACGAAACCGTCGACGAATTCGCTGCGCGCGTGGCCATCTACCGCATGATGCGCCCCGGCGAGCCACCGACAGAAGACGCTGTGCAAGCCTTGTTCCAGCGCTTGTTCTACAACCCCGACACCTACGACTTGTCGCGCGTTGGTCGCATGAAGTTCAATGCCCGCGTGGGCCGCGATGAATCCACCGGCCCGATGGTGCTGACCAACGAAGACATTTTGGCTGTGGTCAAAATCTTGGTGGACTTGCGCAACGGCAATGGAGAAGTCGATGACATCGACCACTTGGGTAACCGCCGCGTGCGTTGCGTTGGTGAGTTGGCCGAAAACCAATACCGGACCGGTTTGGCCCGTATCGAAAAAGCTGTCAAAGAGCGTTTGGGTCAAGCCGAACAAGAACCTTTGATGCCGCACGACCTGATCAACTCCAAGCCAATCTCTGCGGCACTGAAAGAGTTCTTCGGTGCTTCCCAGTTGTCACAGTTCATGGACCAGACCAACCCCTTGGCCGAGATCACGCACAAGCGCCGCGTCTCTGCTTTGGGCCCAGGCGGTTTGACCCGCGAACGCGCTGGCTTTGAAGTGCGTGACGTACACGTGACCCATTACGGTCGCGTCTGCCCGATTGAAACGCCAGAAGGTCCGAACATCGGTCTGATCAACTCCTTGGCTTTGTACGCCCGCTTGAACGAGTACGGTTTCATCGAAACCCCGTACCGCCGTGTGGTGGATGGCAAAGTGACGATGGACATCGACTACCTGTCGGCCATTGAAGAAGGCAAATACGTGATCGCGCAGGCCAACGCCGCGTTGGACAAAGAAGGCCGCCTGACCGGTGACCTGGTGTCTGCCCGTGAAAAAGGCGAATCGATTTTGTGTGGCGCTGACCGCATCCAGTACATGGATGTGTCGCCTGCACAGATCGTTTCGGTGGCGGCCTCTTTGGTGCCGTTCCTGGAGCACGACGATGCGAACCGCGCTTTGATGGGCGCCAACATGTCGCGTCAAGCTGTGCCTGTGTTGCGTCCTGAAAAGCCATTGGTGGGTACCGGTATCGAGCGCGTCGCCGCGGTCGACTCGGGCACCGTGGTGGTCGCGACCCGTGGTGGTTTGGTCGATTATGTGGACGCCACCCGCGTGGTGATTCGCGTCAACGACAGCGAAACCCAAGCCGGTGAAGTCGGTGTCGACATTTACAACCTGATCAAGTACCAGCGTTCTAACCAAAACACCAACATTCACCAGCGCCCCATCGTCAAGCGCGGTGACATCTTGGCCAAAGGCGATGTGATTGCCGATGGTGCATCGACCGACCTGGGCGAAATCGCCATCGGTCAGAACATGTTGATCGCTTTCATGCCTTGGAACGGCTACAACTTCGAAGATTCGATCTTGATCTCTGAGCGTGTGGTGGCTGAAGACCGCTACACCTCGATCCATATCGAAGAACTCGTGGTGATGGCACGCGACACCAAGTTGGGTGCCGAAGAAATCACACGCGACATTCCTAACCTGTCTGAGCAACAACTCGGCCGTCTGGACGACTCCGGCATCATCTACGTGGGCGCCGAAGTGCAACCTGGCGATGTGTTGGTGGGCAAGGTCACACCGAAAGGCGAGACCACGCTGACGCCTGAAGAGAAATTGCTGCGCGCCATTTTTGGCGAAAAAGCCAGCGATGTGAAAGACACCTCTTTGCGCGTGGACCAGGGCAGCTCCGGCACCGTGATCGACGTGCAAGTCTTCACCCGTGAAGGCATTGTGCGGGACAAGCGTGCACAGCAAATCATCGATGACGAACTCAAGCGTTTCCGCTTGGATCTGAACGACCAGCTGCGCATTGTGGAAGCCGACGCGTTTGACCGTATCGAAAAATTGTTGATTGGCAAAGCGGCCAACGGTGGCCCGCAAAAATTGGCCAAAGGCAGCAAGATCGACAAGGCGTATTTGGAGTCGGTCGAGAAGTTCCATTGGTTCGACATCCGCGCTGCGGACGAAGACGTGGCTTCGCAACTCGAATCCATCAAGAACTCGCTGGAACAAACCCGTCACAGCTTTGACTTGGCGTTTGAAGAAAAGCGCAAAAAGCTCACCCAAGGCGACGAGTTGCCTGCAGGCGTGCTGAAAATGGTCAAGGTCTATCTGGCCGTCAAGCGTCGCTTGCAGCCGGGTGACAAGATGGCCGGTCGTCACGGTAACAAAGGTGTGGTCTCCAAGATCGTTCCGGTCGAAGACATGCCTTACATGGCTGACGGTACACCTGCCGACATCGTGCTCAACCCGCTGGGCGTGCCTTCGCGGATGAACGTGGGTCAGGTGCTCGAAGTGCACTTGGGCTGGGCTGCCAAAGGCATCGGTCACCGCATTGGTGACATGTTGCAAGCCGAAGCCAAAGTGGCTGAAATGCGCAAGTTGTTCGAAGAGTTGTACAACAGCATGGGTCGCAAAGAAGACCTGAGCAAATTGTCCGACGACGAAGTCATGCACATGGCGGGCAATTTGACCGGTGGTTTGCCTTTCGCAACCCCCGTGTTCGACGGTGCTGCGGAAGAAGAAATCCGCGCCATGCTCAAGTTGGCTTACCCCGACGATTTGGCTGCACGCAAAGGCCTGACCGCCACACGCACGCAAGCCCACTTGTTTGATGGCCGCACCGGTGAAGCGTTCGATCGCCCCACCACCATCGGCTATATGCACTTCTTGAAGCTGCACCACTTGGTGGACGACAAGATGCACGCTCGCTCCACAGGTCCTTACTCGCTGGTCACGCAGCAACCTCTGGGTGGTAAAGCCCAGTTCGGTGGTCAGCGTTTCGGTGAGATGGAAGTGTGGGCGTTGGAAGCCTATGGCGCCTCCTACGTCTTGCAAGAGATGCTCACCGTCAAGTCGGATGACGTGCAAGGCCGTACCAAGGTGTACGAGAGCATCGTCAAGGGCGAACACTCCATTGAAGCGGGCATGCCCGAATCGTTCAACGTGCTGGTCAAGGAAATCCGTTCCTTGGGCCTGGACATTGAGCTGGACCGTTCCTAAATCGCAGGCACAAGCAAAGGATTTAAATCATGAAATCATTACTCGACCTGTTCAAACAGTTCACACCGGATGAGCATTTTGATGCCATCAAAATCGGTCTGGCTTCGCCCGAGAAGATCCGTTCTTGGTCTTTTGGTGAGGTGAAAAAACCCGAAACCATCAACTACCGTACCTTCAAGCCTGAGCGCGATGGTTTGTTTTGCGCCAAGATTTTTGGCCCTATCAAAGACTATGAATGCCTGTGCGGCAAATACAAGCGCCTCAAGCACCGCGGCGTGATCTGCGAGAAGTGCGGCGTTGAAGTCACTCAAACCAAAGTGCGTCGCGAGCGCATGGGTCACATCGACCTGGCCGCGCCTTGCGCCCACATTTGGTTCTTGAAGTCACTGCCGTCGCGTTTGGGCCTGGTGCTCGACATGACATTGCGTGACATCGAACGCGTGCTGTACTTTGAAGCCTATGTGGTGACCGACCCTGGCATGACTCCGTTGAAGAAATTCAGCATCATGACCGAGGACGACTACGAAGCCAAACTCAAAGAGTACGGTGACGAGTTCCAAGCCAAGATGGGCGCTGAAGGTATCAAGGACTTGCTGCAAGGCATTGAAATTGAATCCGAAATCGAACGTCTGCGTG
>CANFMK010000121.1 GCA_947448325.1 Comamonadaceae bacterium | reverse complement strand
TTGAGCGGCATTCCCGGCTGGGTGCTCTCGGGTGATGGGCCCCAGTTGTGCATCGAAAAGTCCTGGGACTTTGCCCACTTTCAAGCCGCTATGGCCTTTGCCAACGCGGTGGCCTGGATTGCGGAGCAACAGAGTCACCATCCTGAACTGACCGTGACCTACACCCGCTGCACCGTGCGTTGGCAAACCCATGACGCGCAAGGCTTGACGGCAAAGGACTTTGCCGCGGCCCAGGCCCTTGAAAAACAGTTGTTTGCCGTTCAGGCGGACGCATGAAGCGCACCCCCACCAAAGTCGCCAAAGCCCAAGCCCTGACCGATGGTGCGGCCTTGAACACCGGTTTGGTGGTCGGCTCCCACGGCAGGCACTGCGTGGTTGAAACGGCCGACGGCCAACGGGTGATTTGCCACCCGCGCGGCAAAAAAAGCCAATCGGTGGTGGGCGACCGGGTGCGCTGGCAAGCGGCCACCGACGAAGGCACCATCGAGCAAGTGGAGACGCGCCGCAACCTGTTTTACCGGCAAGACGAAATCCGCACCAAATCCTTCGCCGCCAATTTGGACCAAGTGCTGATCCTGATTGCCGCAGAACCTGAGTTTTCGGAGACCCAACTCACCCGCGCCCTGATCGCGGCTGAGGCTGAGCAGATCAGGCCGATCATTGCGCTGAACAAAAGCGATTTGGGGGCGCTGTTTGAAGCGTCTTGGCAACGCTTGGCCCCTTACCGCGCCATGGGTTACACCGTGGTGCCGCTCAGCCTCAAAGAGGCGCAGCGCCAAAACGACCACCCCGATCAGCACCACCCTCTCTCGCCCGTTGCGGCCCAAGGGCAAGCCCAGTTGTTGGCACTGCTCAGTGGTAAAACCACTTTGGTGCTCGGGCCTTCGGGTTCGGGCAAAAGCACACTCATCAACTCCTTGGTGCCCGGTGCCCAGGTGGTGACCGGGGAAATCTCGCAAGCGCTCAATTCGGGCAAGCACACCACCACCACCACCACCTGGTACTGGGTCGACCGCATCGCCAGCGCCACCGCGCAGCGCACCGCCTTGATCGATTCACCGGGCTTTCAAGAGTTTGGACTGCACCACATTGCGCCCGCGCAACTGGCGCAGCTGATGCCCGACATCAAAGCCCATGCCCAGGAGTGCCGGTTCTACAACTGCACCCATTTGCATGAGCCCGGCTGCGGCGTGCTGGCGCAGGTCGAATCCGAGTCCACGCCCGGCGCCATCAGCGCGCGGCGGCACCGCATCTATCAGCAACTGTTTGAGGAGTTGGGCCAGCAGCGCTGGTGAAGTGAGTTGTTCATCTGTCGATCAGTGGGGATCGAATTTTCTTTATATACTGTCTATATACAAGGAGGATCCTATGACGATGCAAACAAGCGATCATCTGTTGGTCAAATTCAGATCCAAAGACACGGCCTATGGCGTCACCCGAAGCACTGTGAAGGCTTTGGCCAAAGAGTTGGATGTGAATGAAACGCAAGTGATTCACATGGCCCTGTCCCAATTTGCGACGGCGGTTTTGCCGGCTTACGAGCCCGATGAAGGCCCCCTGACTGCGACCCAATTGAAAGCCCTGCGCCGCGATGCCCAGCAGAATTTGCCTCGCGGTCAAACGCTGACCAAACAGACTTTGTTTCCATGACCTCTGTCTGGAAACCGCCCTCACCAGGCGACATTGTCTGGTGCTTGTTTCCGCACATACCTCAGCTGCAACCGGGGCCCAAACCCCGTCCTGCGCTGGTGCTGAGTGTGGAAAACCGAGAGGACGGTGATGTGGTGACTGTGGTGTACGGCACCTCGCAAAAAATCAACAGACTTCAACGTGGCGAGGTGGCCATCCTGCAATCGCTGCACCCGGCAGCTTTCACACTGGCGGGATTGGCCTATGACACCAAGTTCGATTTCAAAGCCATGGTGGAACTGCCCTGGACGGACCGTTACTTCAAAGTGCCACCTCGAAGCCCGCATGGTCATCATCCGAAGTTAGGGACCCTGCATGCCACGGTGATGCATGCGGTGCAAGCGGCGTACCTGGCAGCTTCAGGTGATTGATCGGGTTCAGCCCAGCACGTTGGCCAGGGTGAGCAAAGCCACCAGCACCAGCCACATGATCACGGTGCGCCAGACCAAGCCCACCACTTGGGCAAAGTGACCGATTTCGGGCACGCGGCCGGGGGTGCTGCCGCTGCCGGTGTGTGCGTCTGCGTCGGTGCTGTCCAGCTCTGTGTCTGCAAAAGCTGCGCGCTTGAGCGCAGCGCCACCCAATTGAATGTGAATCGCGCCCGCCGTGGCCGCCAAGATCACGCCGTCGTTGTCGTTCGGAAATTTTTGCGCATGATGGCGCCACCCGTCCATGGCATCTTCAAAACTGCCCATGATCGCAAAACCCAAAGCGGTGGCGCGCGCTGGCAACCAATCGGCCCATTGCCAGGCTGTGGTGGCCGCATGGGCCAGGGAGTCGCTGAACAGGGGGCTGTCTGCGCGTGCGGCGCGGCTGCCCGCCCAAAATCGTGAGGTGAACTCCGCCACCCGGTACACCACCGCCCCCACCGGGCCCAAGCCCACGACCGACAACACGGCATACCAAAAGAACACGCCAAACACATGGCGGTGCGCATCGATCACCGAGTGCTCGATGACGTGCCGCACGATCTCGCTGCGGGGCAAGGCGCTGGCGTCGACCTGCTGCCATTTCGCCAATAATTCGCGCGCCAAAGACTCGTTGCCGTCTTCCAGCGCATCGCGAATGTCGGTGAAGTGGTGGCTGAACTGCCGAAAGCCCAGCGTGGCATACAACAGCGCCACATTCCAAGCTACCGCAAAGACCCAACCCAGCGTGAGCGCCAGCAGCCAATGTACGGCCAAGGCCAGCAAGGCGGGCGCACCCACTGCGATCGACCAGGCCAACCAGCTTTGTTGCTTTTGCCCGGCGTCCACATGGCGTGCGACCCAAGAGGCCCATTGGCGCAAGCTCTGATGCAAAAAGTGCTGGCCAGACAGGGGACGAACCTGTTCGATCACCAAGGCCAAGAAGATGGAAAAAAAGCTCATGGGCACATCATAAAGCGCACCCACGCAAGGACTGAACTACGCGGCTAAAAACCGGTAAAAATTGCGCAGCATGCCCGCCGTGGCGCCCCAAATAAAGCGCTCCACCACATCGGCCTCTCCCTGATCACTGGGCCGCGCTTGCGGGTAGGGCATGGAAAACCACTGACGCTTCATGCCATTGGCTTCAAAGTGGTGCCGTCGGTGGTGGGCCGGGTTCATTAAAAAGGCCAGCGGCACTTCAAACACGTCGGCAACCTCATCTGCGTTGGCTTGCAGCGCCATCTCCGTGGAGACCAAGGCCACCACCGGTGTGACATGGTAGGCCGTGCCGGTCAAATACACGGGCAACTCGCCCAACACCTGCACATGGCGAGGGTGCAGGCCCACTTCTTCATGCGCCTCGCGCAATGCGGCTGCTTGCACGCTGGCGTCTTGCGGGTCCACTTTGCCGCCGGGGAAAGCCACTTGGCCCGAATGCGTCTTCATGTGCGCCGCCCGCTGAGTCAGCAACACATAAGGGGTTTGACCCGTGGGGCCGCGCATGACCAAGGGGATCAACACCGCCGCCTGCTGCGGCACACGCTCCGAGAAGATGGGTTCTCGCAGAACCTCGGGTGTCCAGAGGGGCGGTTGATCAAACCGTGCTTGCAAAGCCTGCGGCGTCATTTGATGGGTGCTGATGGCCGGGAGGTGATCATCCACCCCCACAACGGGCACCTGGCGGGGATCAAATGCAGGCAGTTTGGACAGCGGGACGTGCGACATGGCACCAACGATAGCAGGGCGCAGGCCGCTCAGTGGGTGACAGGCGTCACCCTGGGCTCAGGGCTTTTGCGCTTGAGGGCACTGAATTTGGATGCGTTCGTGCGCGCCCCCCCCCTGTGCCAGACGCAGCGCCGTCAGGCAGCCGCCCCACACACAGCCGGTGTCCAGCCCAATCACATCCGAGCGCCCCAGCCAGCCCAGGGTAGACCAATGCCCAAACGCCACTGTGTCTTGCGCCGTGCGCCTGCCGGGGACATCGAACCAAGGCATGAAGCCCTCGGGCGCCGTGCCTGCGCCTTCTTTGCTGTCAAATTCCATCACCCCTTGGGCGGAGCAAAAGCGCAAACGCGTCAGCGCGTTCACCACCACACGCAGGCGGTCAAAGCCCTGCAGGTCATCACGCCAATGGTTGGGGGTATTGCCGTACATGGCGTGCAAAAAAGCGGCGCACTCAGGACCGCGCAGCACCGCCTGCACCTCGCCCGCCAGCGCCAAAGTTTGCGCGGCACTCCAGCTGGGCAAGACGCCGGCGTGTAACATTAAAATGTGATTTTCCGACATCGCCAGGTGCTGCTGGCGCAGCCAAGCGAGCAGGGCAGGGGCGTCGGGGGCGTCCAGCACCTGCGCCAAAGTGTCGCGCCGCCCGGCTGGCCGCACACCTTCGGCCACCGCCAGCAAATGCAAATCGTGGTTACCCAAAACGCACTGCGCGCTGTGCCCCAGCGCCTTCAAGCGGCGCAAAGCGCCCAGCGAGTCCGGCCCGCGGTTGACCATGTCACCCAGCACATACAAGGTGTCACGGCTGGCTGAAAAATCAATTTCGGCCAAGAGTCGACCTAAAGCCTCTTCGCAGCCTTGAATGTCGCCCACCAAATAAAACGCCATGTTGTTCCTTGAATACCGTTGATCGGGATTGTCCTTCACCGCTGTCATGATCGCGCGGCACAATAGCAGATATGGAATTTTTGCTGATTGCCTTGTTGACCCTGCTCAATGGCGTTTTTGCCATGTCTGAGCTGGCCTTGGCTGCTAGCCGCAAAGCGCGCTTGGCCGCCATGGAAGAATCGGGCGACAAAGGCGCCGCTGCTGCGTTGTTGCTGCTGGAAAAACCCACCCAGTTTTTGTCTACTGTGCAAGTGGGCATCACCTCCATTGGCGTCTTGAACGGCATTGTGGGCGAGGCCGCATTCAGCAGCGGCGTGGCCCTATGGCTGCAAAGTTGGGGCGTGGCCCCGGCAGCGGCGGGCATCGCGGCCACAGCCTTGGTGGTCACGGCCATCACCTTCACCACCATCATTTTTGGCGAGCTGGTGCCCAAGCGCATCGGCCAATTGCACCCCGAGGCCACCGCCCGCCTGGTGGCGCGCCCCATGACCTGGCTGGCCAATGCTGCCAAGCCCTTTGTGCATTTGCTCTCGTTCACCACCCAAAGCGTGCTCAAGCTCATGCGCATTGACACCACCGGCAACCGCGCCGTGACCGAAGAAGAAATCACCGCCAGCCTCGAAGAGGGCGTGGACGCGGGCTTGATCGAAGAGCACGAACATCAAATGGTGCGCAATGTGTTTCATTTGGACGACCGGTTGCTGGCCTCGCTGATGATTCCCCGCACCGACATCCAGTGGCTGGACGTCAGCCTGACGCCCGCCCAGTCCTTGCAAGTGGCCAGTGGGCAAAACGGGCAAGTCGGTCACTCTTGGTACCCGGTGTGCCGAGGCGGTTTGGACCATGTGGTCGGGCTGATCAGCGTGGCCAAACTGCTCAGCTTGCCGCTGGACAGCCTTGATACCTTAGAACCCCACATCAACCCCGCCACCTTTGTGCCTGAGACTTTGAGCGGCATGGAACTGCTGGAGCAGTTGCGCGACCAATCCGGCCGCATGGTGCTGGTGGTGGACGAATACGGCGTGGTGCAAGGCCTGCTGACCCCGCGCGATTTGCTCGAAGCCATCACCGGCGAGTTGCAACCCCTGGCGCAGGTGGACGCCTGGGCCACCGAACAGCCCGACGGCTCTTGGCTGCTGGACGGCTTGATGCCCATCAACGAGCTCAAAGCCCGACTGGACATCAAAGAATTGCCGGGTGAAGAAAGAGGCCTGTACAACACCCTGGCCGGCTTGATATTGGCGCAATTGGGCCATTTACCCCAGATTCACGAGTCCATGAACTGTGAAGAATGGGTATTTACGGTGACGCACATGGACGGACGCCGAATTGATAAAGTCAATGCCCATTGGACAAGTTAATGTGATTTATCGCAAATGATTATTGATTTTTATTCAATCAAATAATTTTTCAGATCACTGCCATTAAATACAATATGTTGACGCTAAAAAGTGTATTATCTCGGTTTTACAAATTCACTTAGGAGCTAAATCATGACCACATCTTATAAAGACCTGTTGCAGCAACGCGAAGACTTAGAAAAAGCCATTGCTGACGCCCGTCAGCGTGAAGTTTCTGACGCTGTCAGCAGGGTCCGCGCCTTGGTGGCTGAATATGGACTGACTTCGCAAGATGTATTCCCTTCGGGCCGCTCAAGCAAAGCCGCTGGCAGCAAAACCACAGTCAAAGTCGCGCCCAAATACCGCGACCCCGCCACTGGTCAAACTTGGACCGGTCGTGGCAAAGCCCCCAAATGGATTGACGGCAAAGACCGCGCTGCCTTCGCTATTGCCTGATCTGAATTGAATGGCGTCTTGCCGCCTTATGCGGCGCACCCATTCAGAGTTGGTTCCAAAACCTACCCCCGCGGTTTTTGACTGGCGGGGGTATTGTTTTTATAAACAGTTTGTAATCTGCGGTAAACTTCCAACGAAGAGACACCGCATCCATGTTTGATCCCGAATACACAGTACACCCCGCGCCGAGTGCTCAAGACCCCGAAGCCCAGGCCCACAGCCGTTGGTTTTTGGCTTACACCAAACCACGCTTCGAAAGCGTAGCGCAAGTCAACCTGCAGCAGCAAGGTTTTGAGGTGTATTTACCGCTGTACAAAAAATTCAAAAAAACAGAAACCGGCTCTGTCAGCGTTTTTGAGCCCATGTTTCCGCGCTACATTTTTTTCAGGCCGTCGCGGCCCAGCCAAAGCATCACCACCGTGCGTTCGACCAAAGGTGTAAACAATTTAGTGCGTTTTGGTTTTGAGCCTGCTGTCATGCCCGATAATGTTCTGCAATTGATTCGTGAACTCGAGCAAAGTCGCAACCAAGTCAGCGTGCAAGAGGCCAGCCCGTTTAAAACCGGGCAACGTGTGCGACTCAAACATAACGCCTTGAATAATATGCAAGGACTGATTCAAAGTGTGGGGGCCAAACGTGTAGCCGTTCTGCTGGAGATCATGGGCCGGCCCTCTGTGGTCCAGGTCGAGCACCACCAACTTGAGGTTGATTGAGATTTGAAAAACACTGACACACCGGCCGTTTTGCCCAAGCACATTGCCATCATCATGGACGGCAATCGGCGCTGGGCCAAACAGCGCTTCATGCCTACAGGTCTGGGCCATGCCACGGGTGCCAAGCGGGTGCGTGAAATCGTCAAAGCTTGCAACAACTTGGGCATCCCGCACCTGAGCATTTTTGCCTTCAGCACCGAAAACTGGAAGCGCCCACCCGACGAAGTCACCGGGCTGATGAGTCTGTTCATGACCTATTTGCAAAAAGAAGTCGACAGCATGAACGCCAATGGCGTGCGCCTGAAAATTGTGGGCGACATCAGCCGTTTTGACGACAAATTGCAGGCGCTCATTGCCTCCGCGCAAGCGCAAACCGCTGCCAACACAAAAATCACCCTGACCGTGGCGGCCAATTACGGGGGCCGCTGGGACATGCTGCAAGCCACCAAAGCCTGGCAAGCGGCGCACCCGGGCAAAGACCTGAGCCACCTGACTGAAGAAGGCCTGGCACCCTACCTCAGCAACGCCTATGCCCCTGAAGTTGACCTCTTGATCCGCACCGGCGGCGAGTCGCGCATCAGCAACTTCATGCTATGGCAATCGGCCTACGCCGAGATGTTTTTCACCAACGACTTGTGGCCCGAATTCAGCCCCGCGCGTTTGAAAGAAGCCATCGCCTGGTTCGCCCAGCGCGACAGGCGCTTTGGTTCGTCGGCACCTTTGTAAATCGGCCCATTCAAACGGCCCATTCAAGCGGCCCATTCAAGCGGCCCATTCAAGCGGCCCAGCCGTGTTCGATGTGCATCGGCGATGGCCTTTCTCGCATCGCCCGAGCCTTGCATGCCAATATTCATTTTGGCAATTCAGTTAATTTGCTTTTCGCTGATTTAACTATTATCAAATTTATTTTCATCTACGTCTCCAAAAGTATTGCTTTCGAGTTGATCGCATCAGTGTTTCCCACTAAAATAGAAGGCTGATCAGAAATTGCTGCGACGCAGCGTTTTCTTGCGGTAGCCTGCCCGAACACTTTATTTGCTGGGTCTTCACCGCCCCCAATACTTCAAAGCTCCATGCCCAATACACATTCACCCATGCATAAACCGTCGTGGCGAACCACCTTGGTGGCTTGCGCAGCACTTTGGAGTTTTCAGGCGCTTGCGCAGTTCCCAGTCGCTTGGCCGCAGGACGCTCAAGGTGCTCAAGGTGCTCAAGGTGCTCAAGGTGCTCAAGGTGCTCAAGGTGCTCAAGGTGCTCAAGGTGCTCAAGGTGCTCAAGGTGCAGGTCTGCCAACAATGCCAGGCGCACGGCCCCCACTGTTGACCCAGCGCCCTGAGGCTGCTCCGGCTTTTGAGGCTCCCCGCGTGCAAACTGTGCGCCCCCTCAAGCCCCAAATCCCCAGCCAGTTCCAGCGCTTTGTGCAAGAAGGCACGGGCAAACTCTTGCCTAACTTTGGCTCAGAGTTGTTTGAAAACCCCCTGGCCTACACCGCTGACAGCGCGGCCGCTGCCCCCGCAGACTACACCTTGGGCGCGGGCGACGAAGTGCGCGTGCAAATGTGGGGCTCTGTGGACTATGCGGGCATCCACACCCTGGACCGCAACGGCCAAATCAGTCTGCCCAAAATCGGCACCATCGCCTTGGCCGGCACACAGGTCAAAGACCTCGAGTCCAACTTGCGCAAGCACGTGGCCACGGTGTTCAACAACTTCAGCTTGAGCGCCAACTTAGGCCGCTTGCGCGGCATCACGGTGTATGTGGTCGGCCAAGCCCAACAGCCCGGCACCTACAACCTGAGCAGTTTGAGCACCCTGGTCAACGCCTTGTTTGCCAGCGGCGGCCCCACGCCCAACGGCAGCATGCGCAACATCCAAATCAAGCGCGCAGGCAAAACCGTCACCACCTTTGACCTGTACGAATTCATTTCTAAAGGCGATAAGTCCAAAGACGTGTCTTTGCAAGCCGGTGACGTGATCACCATCCCGCCCGCAGGCCCCCGGGTGGCCGTGACCGGCGCTTGGGACCATGCGGCCATTTACGAGCTGTCACCCCAAATGGTGCAAACCCGTTTGCAAGACATTTTGGCTTTGGGCGGCGGCCTGCCCAGCCTGGCCAGCGCGCAGCGCGC
>CANFMK010000120.1 GCA_947448325.1 Comamonadaceae bacterium | reverse complement strand
GGATGCACTGCAAGCGCGCTGCGGCTTGGACACCGCCACCTTGCAAGCCCAGTTGCTGAACTTGGAGCTGGACGGATGGGTGGCGCGTTTGCCCGGCGGCTTGTTTCAGCGCACCGCACGCGGCTGAAAAAAGCCCGCGCAAACTTAGGTTTGTGCGGGCATGGCCAAGCGCGAACGCTTGAACTCAGACCACCGCGCCAGCGTTTTCGCCGTCCTGGTCCCCGTCCTTTTTCACGGGCGCTTTGATCAGGTCTTCACGCCGAATGCCCAGCCACATGGCGATGGCGGCGGCCACAAACACCGAAGAGTAAATGCCAAAACAAATACCGATGGTCAAAGCCATGGCGAAGTAGTGCAGCGTCTCACCACCGAACAACAACATGGACAGCACCATGATTTGCGTGCAGCCGTGGGTGATGATGGTGCGACTGATGGTGGAAGTGATCGCGTTGTCAATGATCTCTACCGTGGTGAGCTTGCGAAAGCGGCGAAAGTTCTCACGAATACGGTCAAAAATCACCACCGACTCGTTCACCGAGTAACCCAACACCGCCAACACCGCGGCGAGCACCGCCAGCGAAAACTCCCACTGGAAGAACGCAAAAAACCCGAGGATGATGATCACGTCATGCAAGTTGGCGACGATCGCGGCGACGGCAAATTTCCATTCGAAACGAACGGCCAAATACAACATGATGCCGACCACCACAAAAGCCAAGGCTTTGAGTCCGTCGGTGGCCAGCTCTTCGCCCACTTGCGGGCCGACAAATTCGGTGCGGCGCATGGTGGCCTCGGCATTGTCCGCCTTGAGTGCGCTCATCACCCGCTCGCTTTGCTGGGCCGAGCTCACGCCCGCTTGCGCGGGCAAGCGGATCATCACATCGCGCGCACTGCCAAAGTTTTGCACTTGCACATCATTGAAGCCCAGGCCGGCGACCACCCCGCGCACTTTGCCCACATCGGCCGCTTGGGTGTAGCTCACTTCCATCACCGTGCCGCCGGTGAATTCCACCGACAAATGCAAACCCCGCGAAAACAGGAAAAACACGGCCAGCAAGAAAGTCACGAAGGAGATCGCGTTGAACACCAACGCGTTCTTCATGAACGGGATGTCTTTTTTGATCTTGAAAAATTCCATGATTCAGTTCCCGCTCATTTTTTTTCGGTGGTGGCCACAGCCGAGGACTCGGGGCGCCACACGGTGCCAATGCGCACCGATTGGAGTTTCTTTTGACGGCCATACCAAAGATTGACCAAGCCCCGCGAGAAGAACACGGCAGAGAACATGCTGGTCAAAATGCCAATGCAGTGCACCACCGCAAAACCGCGCACCGGACCCGAACCGAAAGCCAGCAAGGCCACACCGGCAATCAAGGTGGTGATGTTGGAATCCAAAATGGTCGCCCACGCACGGTCGTAACCGGCGTGAATGGCGGCTTGCGGGCTGACGCCGCTGCGCAATTCTTCACGCACGCGTTCGTTGATCAGCACGTTCGAGTCGATCGCCATGCCCAGCGCCAACGCCATCGCGGCCATGCCGGGCAAAGTCAAGGTGGCTTGCAACATGGACAGCACGGCCACCAGCAGCAGCAAGTTCACACCGAGCGAAATGCCCGACACCAGGCCGAACACCATGTAGTACACACACATGAAAGCCACGATCACCACAAAGCCCCAGGTCACGCTGTGGAAGCCCTTGGCGATGTTCTCGGCGCCCAAGCTCGGGCCGATGGTGCGCTCTTCGATGATCTCCATCGGCGCCGCCAATGAGCCGGCGCGCAGCAGCAAGGCGGTGTCATTGGCTTCGACCGAAGTCATGCGGCCCGAAATTTGCACCCGCCCGCCGCCAATTTCAGACCGGATCACCGGTGCCGTGACGACTTCGCCTTTGCCTTTTTCAAACAGCAAAATGGCCATCCGCTTGCCGACGTTTTCACGCGTCACGTCTTTGAAAATGCGCGCGCCCTTGGCGTCCAAAGAGAGGTTGACCACCGGCTCTTGGGTCTGGCTGTCAAAGCCCGGCTGGGCATCGGTCAGGTTGTCGCCAGTCAAGATGACTTGCTTCTTGACCACCACGGGTTGGCCGGTGCGTTCCAAATAACGCTCGGCACCGAAGGGCACGGGGCCGGTACCCAATTCAGCGGTCCTGGCGTCGGCGCTTTCGTCGACCATGCGCACTTCCAAGGTGGCGGTGCGGCCCAAAATGTCTTTGGCCTTGGCGGTGTCTTGCACGCCCGGTAACTGCACCACGATGCGGTCCAGCCCTTGCTGCTGAATCACCGGTTCGGCCACGCCCAGTTCGTTGATGCGGTTGTGCAAGGTGGTGATGTTTTGCTTCAAAGCCTGCTCTTGCACCTTGCGCGCCGCCTCGGGCTTGATGCTGAGTGACAGCTTGAACTCGCCGCCGTCGGCGCTGTCCACCACCTGCAAATCAGAGAACTGCCCCGACAGCACGCCTTTGGCGGCCTCCACCTGCGCAGCTTCACGCAAGCGGATCTCGATGACTTGGCCATTGCGGCTGATACCGCCGTGGCGCACTTCTTTTTCGCGCAGCATGACCCGCACATCGCCAGCCAAAGATTCAATTTTTTGGGTCAACGCCGCTTTCATGTCCACTTGCAACATGAAGTGCACGCCGCCGCGCAAATCCAGGCCCAGATACATCGGCGCGGAATGCAATGCGGTGAGCCAGTTGGGCGAGCGTGAAATCAAATTCAAGGCCACCACATAGGCGGGGTCGGCGGCGTCCGGGACCAAGGCTTTTTGAATCAAATCCTTGGCTTGGAGTTGGGCGTCGGTGGTCTCGAAACGCGCGCGAATCGAGTTGCCTTCCAGCGCAATCAAACTGGCGGGCACATTCCCCGCTTTCAAGGCCTCTTCGACCTTGGCCAAGGTGCTGGTGTCCACCTTGAACATCACCTTGCTGGACGACACCTGCACCGCAGGGGCCTCGCCAAAGAAATTGGGCAGGGTGTAAATCACCCCCAACAAGAGTGCGATCACGATGATCGCGTACTTCCATACCGGGTAACGGTTCATGATGATCGCGGGGGTAAGTCGTTAAAAACCAAAGATTTATTTGACGGTGCCTTTAGGCAAGACCTGCACCACAGCCGAACGCTGCATCTGCACTTCCACGCCATTGGCGATTTCAACGCCCAGGTAACCTTCGCCGATTTTGCTGACTTTGCCCAACAAGCCGCCGGCGGTGATGACTTCGTCGCCCTTGGCCAAAGCATCGATCATGGCTTTGTGCTCTTTTTGCTTTTTCATTTGGGGGCGAATCATCACAAAGTACAGCACGCCAAACATCAACAGCAAAGGCAACATGCTCATCAAAGACGACTGAATGTCGGTGCCCGTGGAAGCGGCCACGGCGGGGGCGGTTTGTGCAAAAGCGGATGAAAACATCATCGAACTCCAAATAATCAGAAAAACCCCGTCACAGTCAGCCCAGCTGCCCGAACAGGTCAACCTGCGATTGTATGCGGGGCTATGATGCATACCAAAGTCCTTACACTTTCCAGCGAAAGTCCTCTTGGTTCAGAACTTCCCATCGCGCCAGCTCTTGTGGCCCATCGCCGCCTTGATGGGCAGTCTGGTGTCCTTGTGCGCTGGCACCTCGTTTGCCAAAAGTCTGTTTCCCGCCGTCGGCGCGCAGGGTACGACCACCTACCGACTCGTTTTTGCTGCCCTGATGCTGGTGCTGTTACGCAGGCCCTGGCGCCAAAGTTGGCACTGGCGCGATCTGCCCCCCTTGGCGCTGTACGGCATCAATTTGGGCTTGATGAACCTGCTTTTTTACAGAGCGCTGGAAACCATACCCTTCGGTTTGGCCGTGGCCATCGAATTCACCGGCCCATTGGCGGTGGCTGTATTTACCTCTCGCAAACCGTTGGACTACCTTTGGGTGCTGCTGGCCGTGATCGGTTTGGGTTTGATTCTTCCCTGGCCGGGCGCGAGCGACCCGCTCAACCCGGTGGGCATGGGCTTTGCCTTGGCCGCTGGCGTATGCTGGGCGGTGTACATCGTCATGGGTCAGCGCGTGGCGGTTCGGTATGGGGCCATGGCCACCCCGATGGGCATGCTGATGGCCGCCTTGATCGTGACACCGTTCGGCTGGAGCGTGGCGGGCACCGCTTTGCTGGACCCTCAATGGTTGTGGGCAGGCCTGGCCGTGGCCTTGCTGTCGAGCGCCATCCCCTATTCACTGGAGATGTATGCCCTGCAACATTTGCCGAAATTCACCTTCAGCCTCTTGCTCAGCTTAGAGCCTGCCGTAGGAGCGCTGGCCGGTTGGCTGGTGTTGTCAGAACCCCTGAGCGCACAACAAATCAGCGCCATCGGCTTGATCATGCTGGCCTCGATGGGCAGCGCTTACGCCATGCAACGCCGCGATGGGGCAACGGTGTAGTGAGGCGTTGCAACCGGCAGAAAACCAGCGACCTGCCCATGCAAAACGGCGCCCGAAGGCGCCGTTTTGCGTTTCATCCCCCTTCGGGGTGAAGAGATCCAAGCCGGATTATTTGGCTTTGGCTTTGCTCATGGCCGACTTCACAGCGGCTTCAGCTTGGTTGCTGGCAGCTTTGAAAGTGGACTCGGCAGTTTGAGCAGCTTGTTTGGCGGCTTTTTGTGCGTTGGCCATGGCGGTATTGCCGGCTTCGATGGCGGTCTTGATCGCGGCCACAGCAGCGTCAGAACCGGCAGGGGCGTTTTTCAGGCTGGCTTCCAGCACGCTGGTGAACGCTTTTTGCGCTTCAGCCATTTTGCCTTCGGTGGCTTTGGCCAATTCGGCGCTGGTGCTGGTGGCGATGTCCACCAAATGACGGCTGTAAGCAGCCGACTTTTCGTACACAGGCTGGCCCATGCTGGCGGATACGGCGGCCAAGTCCTGGGGTGTTTTCACAGCCAACAGGGTTTCCAAGCCGGTGAAAGACTCGCTGAAAGCAGCTTTAGAAGCAGCCATGTTCAGTTCAACCACGCGCTCGAAACCGGCCATCACGGTTTTGGACAGGTCGGTGGCGGCAGCCAAATTGGCTTTTTGCGCGGCGATCAGTTGGTCAGCATTGAAGTTTGTCATGATTTTTCCTTGAAAGAAGTTGTTGCAATGGGGTGATTGTTGCACCGCAGCAAAATCAAAGCAAGGGAAAACCCGGGTTTTGGGCCACTTTAGAGTGCAGACTCCAAGTCGGCGGTTTTCACTCGGCCGGCATGCGCCCGTTGCGCCGGGGGTCTGTAATCAGGCCTTCTTCAAAAAAGCGGCCTTGAGCATGAAGCTGCCGCCCTCCATCTTGCAATCGACTTCGTGATCCCCACCGACCAGGCGAATGCTTTTCACCTTGGTGCCTTTTTTCAGAACGGTCGAAGAGCCCTTGACCTTCAAGTCCTTGATCAAAATGACCGCATCCCCATCGGCCAAAGGATTGCCGTTGGCATCGCGAACCACGCCATCGCCCGCAGGGGCTTCATCATCATCAGCGGCACGGCCTTGCGCGGGCCACTCAAATCCGCAATCGGCACACACCAGGTTGTCGCCCTCGGGGTAGGTGTTTTCTTGGCCGCATTGCGGGCAGGCGGGGTGAGAAGGTGTGGTACTCATGGCATCGACATTCAGCGCAAACTGAAACAAAGAAAGATGGCCACAAAAACGCCACCGCAATGGGTGGCGAAGATGCGTGTGGTGCGGCTGGCGGGGATCGAACCCACGACCCTTGGCTTCGGAGGCCAATACTCTATCCACTGAGCTACAGCCGCAACAAGGATTGCGATGAATTATCTCATGCGCGCTGTGAGGCTCATGGCGCACGCTCCGCCGTGGGCTGCGGCTTTATGGGGATGGCCCGTGTCGGCACTCGGTTGCACGCTGTTGATTGGCTATAATTGAAGGCTGAATCTTGTCAAACGTCACGTTTTTCGTTTGAAAAACTGACCCCTTAGAGGACGCTATGAGCGACAACCACCACGATCAAGCACACGAAGACCACACCGGTCCTGTGAAGACTCCCAAGCAAATGCTGCTCTTGAGCTTCTTTTCTTTCGTGGTCCCCATTTTTCTGATCATCGGTTTGGTCTACTACGTGACCTCGGCTGACAAACAAGCCCCAGGTGCTGAAGACGCCGAGCGCGCCTTGGCCATGCGCATCCAAAAGGTGGGCGCTGTTGAAGTGCGTGATGCCAATCGCCCCCTCAAGTCTGGCGAAGAAGTCTACAAAGCCCAATGTTCTGCTTGTCACGCCACGGGCGCTGCTGGCGCGCCCAAGTTTGGCGATGCCGCTGCTTGGGCCCCACGCATCAAGACCGGTTTCGATGCTTTGATGAACTCGGCCCTCAAAGGCAAAGGCGCCATGGGCGCACAAGGTGGCGGTGATTTCTCTGACATCGAAGTCGGCCGTGCAGCCGCCTTCATGGCCAACGCCGGCGGTGCCAAGTTCGAAGAACCCAAGGCCCCGGCAGCGCCCGCTGAAGCAGCCAAGTAAATTGGCTGCGGCGTGATGCGAACCGACCTGCGGGTCGGTTTTTTTATGGCCGTTGCCCTGCTGCCGCTGTGCTGAGCGCTTGCGGGCTGCGCACAAAGCCAAAGTGCTTGGGCAAATCTGCCGCCAACATGTCTTGAGGCGACCAGTCACCGGCCTCGATGCGCTGAGCCACCGTATTCACATCCATGCTGTGCACCAGGCCCAGGCCCAGATCGGTATTCAGGTACACGCGCCCGGTTTCGTCCAATAGACAGGCTTGGTAATGCGCCACACAACCGGTGTGCGCTTGGATGCGGCCCTCGTCGTCCAAGCGCCAAATCCAGGGTGCGGCCTGCAACTCCACGAACACGCGTTGTGGACCATTTTGGAAATACCAACGTCCCATGGCATCCGCTTCGTAATTACGCGCAATGAAGTCCATCAATTTGCTGTGCGTCAACAGTGAGCCTTTAGCGCCCGACTGTCCACTGGTGAAGGCTCCCCGTGCTTGGGCGGCGTCATCGCGCATGAACCACTGCCCCCGCTCGTCCAATCCCAACCAGCCAAAACAGTCCGGCACATTCGGCCATTTGTGCATGGCCTGTTTGACGATGTCATCCATTCAACTGCTCCAACAACCAACCCCCGACAGCCTGTGGCATCGCAGCCAAATGCGCCGGCGGCGCACCCACAGGAAAGCCCACATGCCCGCCGTGTGCGGGCTGCCACAAAGTCACATGCCGACTGACTTGATCGGGCCTGGGCAAACTGCTCGCCGGAATGAACGGATCGTTGCAGGCATTCAAGGCCAATGCCGGAATCTGAATGTGAGGCAAATGGGGCAGCGCTGAAGCCTGGGCCCAGTAATCTTGCGTGTCCACAAACCCATGCAGGGGCGCGGTGAACACATTGTCAAATGCGTACAAGTCCGTGGCCGCGTGCAAGCGTTGTGCATCGAACAGCCCTGGATATTGGCGCCATTTGGCCATCGCCTTGGGCTTCATGCTGCGCAAAAACATGCGGGTGTAGACCTGCCGGTTGAACCCTCGCCCAATGGCCCGTCCACTCGCTGCCAAATCGAGCGGTGAACATATAGACGCGACCGCTCGGACCGTGCGTCCTGCCGCAACACCATGCTCGCCGGCCCAACGCATCAAGGCGTTGCCACCTAACGACACCCCGGCCGCCAGCAACGGCGTTGTGACGTGCTGCTGCGACGCCAGCCGTTTGAGAATCCAATCTATTTCGGCATGGTCACCCGAGTGGTAAGCCCGGGGCGCCAGATTCAACTCGCCACTGCACCCCCGAAAATGCGGGATGGCCAAGTCCACACCTTGTTGCAGCGCCCAACTGGCAAAGGCCTGCGCATAGTGACTGCTGGACGAACCCTCTAACCCGTGAAACAACACCAACATGGGCCTGACGGACTGGGGCGTGGGGACCTGGGGCTCACAGTCTTCTTGCTGCAAGAAGTCCACGTCGATAAAGTCCCCGTCAGGGGTGTTCCAGCGTTGTCTTTGAAACTTCGGTACCTTGGACGTTTGGGCAGTGGCGGCCAAGGCCGACCAAATGGTTTGCAAATGCCCCCCAGGCAACCAACGGGGCGCGCGGTAGTGCTTCAATGCAAGACCACCGCTGGCACCCCCGCGTCGTTCGGCGTTCCGGGGCTGGCATGGTGCGCCACCAATCGCCAGCCTTGCGGGGTTTTGTGAAAAACATTGGTCGCGATCACCCAAGCTTGATGGGGACCCTGAGGCGTCATCACCTCCACACGCTCCACCAAATGGTGAACCGCACTGGCCAAGGACTCAACTTTGTGAATCTGTTCAGGAAAGGCTTGGATGTTGCCATTGGCAAACATCGCTTCAAAGGCGGCGCGAATCGCCCCAGCACCAATCAAGCGGGGCCCACCCGGCTGCACGCACACGATGTCTTCTTCGTCGGCCCAGCACGCCATCAATTGATCGATGTTGGCGTGGCGCAAGGCTTCGTAAAAAGCATTTTCAATATCGTCGGCACGGCCACCCAGCGTGGCAGCGCGAAGTTTGGCTTGAGTCATGGGACACCATTCTGTGCGGCGCAAGGCCGTATTGTGCAATTAAAAGGCACAGACAAAAAAATACCCAGCCGGGGCTGGGTACTTGCAGATCTTCTGTTGGCGATCAGCGGTTGCCACGGAATCTGCGCAGGGCCGACAATTGGGCCGCCAACACAGCGAGCTCCGATTGCGCGCGGGCCATGTCAAAGTCGTCTTTGGCATTGCGCAAAGCTTCTTCAGCCACGGCCTTGGCCGCGTTGGCTTTTTCTTCGTCCAGATCTTTGCCGCGGATCGCGGTGTCCGACAGCACGGTCACGCAGTCGGGTTGCACTTCCAAAATGCCACCGGCCACGAAGACGAATTCTTCACCGCCGTCGGCCGTTTGAATGCGCACCGAGCCGGGCTTGATGCGCGTGATCAGAGGCGTGTGGCGCGGGTAAATGCCCAATTCGCCAGACTCACCAGGCAGAGCCACAAAACGGGCTTCACCCGAGAAGATGGACTCTTCGGCGCTGACCACATTAACGTGGATGGTGTTCATATCAACTCCTGGAAAATGGTGAATGTGAAGTCAAAGGGCTGTGGACAATGGCCACACAGCCCGATGCGCTTTACGCCATTTTCTTGGCCTTTTCAAAGGCTTCGTCAATCGAACCGACCATGTAGAACGCTTGCTCAGGCAAGTGATCGCATTCGCCGGCCACAATCATCTTGAAACCACGGATGGTTTCGGCCAGGGGCACGTACTTGCCGGGCGAACCGGTAAACACTTCAGCCACGTGGAAAGGTTGTGACAAGAAACGCTGAATCTTACGTGCGCGGGCCACGGCCAGCTTGTCTTCAGGGGCCAAATCGTCCATGCCCAT
>CANFMK010000119.1 GCA_947448325.1 Comamonadaceae bacterium | reverse complement strand
TTCTCGGTAAACGGGGTGATCGTCAACGATCAGTACAGATTTCTGGGGGAGGGCGTCCATCTGGACGATCCTAACGCTCTGAGGTTGCGGTGGCAATAAAACTTAGGTTGTACCTGACCCGGGCGAGTTGCTGGCGCTGGGCCGCTCAATGGTCGTCAATGATCTCGGCCAGCTTGCGACACACACGAACCGCCAAGGTCCGCGGCGTGGTGTTGGAGCGGATCGTGCCTTTGCCCGTAGGGCCTTCGTAATCGTAAAAAGATGCAGCCTGCCCACCCAAGATTTGGGTGTAGGCAAAGAGGCGGTATTTCTCGCCATTGGGGCATTGGCCTGAAAAGACAAACTCGGCCTCGTCATTGCCCAAGGGGGATGGGCTGCCGTGCGAGTTGTGGGCCCAACTCAAACCCAGCACCAAAGACAGCCCCAGCACCGCCATCGGCATGAATTTGATCTGTGGGGTATGCAGCGGAGAAACCAGCGCAATGCAGCGTGAGACAAGCGTTTTCATGTCCCAGATGGTAGGAATTGCCCCTGACCATCGCAATACGAAATATGTTCTATGGCTTAAGTTCTACAGGGGTGAAGTCGTGTTGGCTGAGGCTCAACGCTGCCGTGCGGCATTGATTTACTGCTTCAACTCAATCACCGCCATGGACTGGGCTTCCCAGGCAGCTACAGCCAATGCAGCTCCCACATTCAGATCAAACCCAACCCTGTCGCCAGACCGCATCGTTTTGCAGATCGCGCCAGGGAATGATCTGCGTGTCTTTGGAGAACACGGATTCGATTTCCACCATCTCAATCGGATCGGTGGGCATCAGCGGTTGAATCACCCGGCTGATCAAAAAGTGCTTTTGCTTGGCCACAGGCTTCACCGCCGTCCATTTGGTCAGCATCAGTTTTTTGGGGTTCAGTGGATTCATGTGAATCAATTGCGGATCAATTGCGGATCAATTGCGGATCAGCGTTGCCGTGCCGCTTTGATTTCCTGCCCCAACTCAATCACCGCCATGGCGTAGTAGCTACTCCAGTTGTAGCGGGTGATGGCGTAAAAGTTTTCTGTGCCGGCCACGTAGCTGGGTGGTTCGCCGCCGTTGTGCAGCTCGATCAAGGCCAAGGGGCCTTGGTGCTCTAAAGCTGCGCCTTCGAGGACCGCGCCTTTGGCTGTGAAGCTGCTGACACTGAATGTGGGCAAGATGTCAGGCGCCATCAGGGCGTCCATGTTCAGGCGTGAGGCATCGAACTGCACCGGGTAGTGCGTAGGCATACCGGGCTTCCAGTTGAATGCTTTGAAGTAATTGGCCACTGAGCCGATCACATCGGCCGGGCTGTTGTACAGGTCGATTTTGCCGTCGCCATCAAAGTCCACTGCAAATTGCGCCCAACTGCCCGGCATGAACTGGGGCCAACCCATGGCTCCGGCGTAGCTGCCTTTCATGCGCAAAGGGTCCCAACCGTTGCGCTGCGCCAGCATCAAGTACTGACCCAGTTCACTGGTGAAATAAGCTTGGCGTTCGGTGGCGCGGGGGTGCTGCACCGGAAAGTCAAAAGCCAATGTGGCCAGGGCATCGATGACACGGAAGTTGCCCGTGTGCTGGCCGTAAATGGTTTCTACGCCAATGATGCCCACAATGATTTCGGCAGGCACACCGAAGGTGTGCTCGGCGCGGGCCATGGTGGCATCATGGGTTTGCCAAAAACGCAGGCCCGCCTGGATGCGCACCGGTTCAATGAAGCGGGCGCGGTAGGCGCGCCAATTTTTAGCAGCGGGCGTGGCCGGCGGCATGACGTACTGGGTGATGGCCGGAATTTTTTGTGCTTGCCCGACGGTTTGACGTACCCAATGGCGGTCCAGACCTTGGCGCAGTGCCAGTGCATCGGCCCAGGCCATGGCGGCTTCATTGCTGCTGTAGGCGCCTGCTGCGACAGGGGGCGTATGTTGGCGTCGTTGCGCTTTGGCTGGGTTCTTGGCGCGGCGTGGATGAGAGGGCGCCGTGTGTTCTTTGGTCCCCGACTTGAGGCTGGCTGTCGGTTTTGAGTGAGAGGTGCTGGCCACGGCCCAAGGGGAGATCACCATGCACAACATGCCCAAAGCCCAAGCGGCCCAGCGTGATCGAGGCGTGGAAGTTGTGTGTGTCAGTAAGGCGGAAAACAACATCGGGCAAATGAGGGGTGAGGGGCCGTGGCGCAGGGCTTCTTGCGTCACTGGGTTCAGTGTACTGGGCCGCAGTGCTTTTTTGAACTTGATCTGGCGCAAAAACCAAACAAGTGTGAGGGGCCTTGGTGCTTGAGGTGCGCCGCTGCGTGATAAGCTGAACGCGCCAAATGGGCGCACAGGCGCCCATTTCCATCACATCAAGAAGTACGATATGGGCGCCACAGGCTATTTTTCGCACCGCGATTTCTGGAAACACGAAATGGGCGCAGGTCATCCCGAATGCCCAGAGCGTTTGAGTGCTATCGAAGACCGTTTGCTCGTGACCGGGCTGGACCATGCGCTGGAGCGGCGTGAACCCGGCTTGGCGGCTTTGGCCGATATTGAATTGGCGCACGGCCGTATGCACGTGGCTTCGCTGCGGGGTTTGAGCGATGTGCTGCGCGATGACTTGGATGCCGGTGGCCCGACGCATACGGCCTTGGACCCTGACACGTCCATCAATGCGTTCACTTGGGACGCGGCTTTGCGCGCGGCCGGTGCCGCCTTGGAGGCCACCGATGCAGTGGTGGCGGGTGAACTAGAGAACGCCTTTTGTGCAGTGCGCCCACCCGGTCACCACGCTTGCCGAGACAAGGCCATGGGGTTTTGTTTTTTCAACAATGTGGCGATTGCCGCCAAGTATGCGGTGGAGCGCCATGGCCTCAAGCGCGTGGCGATTGTGGACTTTGATGTGCACCACGGCAATGGCACCGAAGACATTGTGGCGGGGGATGAGCGCATTTTGATGGTGAGTTTTTTCCAGCATCCTTTCTACCCTGAAGGCGGTGCCCAATCTGATGCCGCCAATTTGGTGAACGTGCCTGTACCCGCATACACCAAGGGCATGGATGTGCGCGAGCTGATCGAGATCATGTGGATGCCACGCCTAGAGGCGCACCGACCCGAGATGATTTTCATCAGCGCGGGCTTTGATGCGCACCGCGAAGACGATATGGGGCAGATGGGCTTGGTCGAGCAGGACTACGCCTGGATCACACAGCGCATCAAAGACGTGGCGCTTCGCTATGCCAAGGGCCGTATCGTCAGTTGTCTGGAAGGCGGTTACAGCTTGAGCGCCTTGTCGCGCAGCGTGGAAGCGCACTTGCGGGTGCTGGCCGACGTTTAAGCACCACGGGCCCAAATCTCCACCAAGTGGGGCATCAAGGCCTGACGCAGCCAACTCAAGCAAGGGTCTTGATCGAATCGCACGCTCCAGTGCATAGAGACGGTGAAGTCTTGCAAGGGCAAGGCAGGCTCCAGCATGGCCAGTTCGCCAGCTGCGGCAAAACCCTGGGCAAAGTTGCGCGGCATCAGCACTGCCAAATCACTGCCGCGCACGATTTCGGGCAGCGATAAAAAATGACTGACGGTCAATCGCAATTGGTGCTGCCAGCGCATGCGTTCCAAAATACGCAGCGTATCGGCGTGGGTGCGCACTGCAGCGAATTCCAATTGAGACAAAGCGGCCGTGGTCAGGCCTTGCTTGTGGACTTGTTTGAATACAGGATGGCCTTTGCGCAGCAGCACCACATAGCGGTCGTTCAGCAAGGGCGCTTGAAGCGTGTGTTCGACTTCAGGCAGGTAGCCGATGGCCAGATCCAATTGTCCGTTGTCCAGCGCTTCGCTGATCTGCTTGTGCGGCAGTGACTGAGCAGCGATGCGCAGGTGGGGCGCTTTTTTCTGTAGAAGGGAAACAATTTCCGGTAAAAACCGAGCCTCGCCAATGTCGCTCAAATGCACCCGCACCAGGCGTTGACTGGTGGCGGGGTCGAAGTCTTCGGGGGCGTTCAGGGCTTCTTCCAAAGTGGCCAAGGCGTTTTGCACCGCCTTGGCCAAGCGGTCGGCTCGGGGCGTGGGGCGCACGCCCGCGCCGCTGCGCTCAAACAAGGCGTCTCCCAAGGCGTGGCGCAGTCTGGCCAAGCCTTGGCTGGCCGCAGGTTGTGACAGGCCCAGTTGCTGGGCCGCCAAGCTCACGCTGCGCGCGCGCCAGACGGCGTCAAAGAGCCTTAAAAGGTTGAGATCGAGATTTTTGATATTCATTTAATGCATGTATTTTATTTGAAATATTTTATAGATGCATATGTAAGATGTCCGCTGTGGCCCATGCGTGTGGGCCTGGGAGCGCATCTTGGAAGTTTCATTTCACGAAGAGATCAAGTCCCTGCGCATGGGGCAGGGCGACACCTTTCATGGTGAAGGTATTTTGGCCATCACCAAGGGCTTGCTGCAGTCGGGTGTGGCCTACGTCGGTGGCTACCAGGGCGCACCGGTCTCGCATTTGCTGGATGTGATGGTCCAGGCCAAGCCCTACATGGACGAGCTGGGCGTGCACGTAGAGGCTTGCTCTAACGAGGCCTCTGCCGCCGCGATGTTGGGGGCCTCCATCCATTACCCGATTCGCGGGGCGGTGACTTGGAAGTCCATCGTCGGCACCAACGTTGCTGCCGATGCACTGTCCAACCTGTCCTCCCCTGGGGTCACCGGCGGCGTGCTGATTGTGGTCGGCGAGGACTACGGCGAAGGCGCCAGCGTCATCCAAGAGCGCACCCATGCCTATGCTCTCAAGTCCAGCATGTGCTTGCTCGATCCTCGTCCTGACTTACCCCAGATGGTGCACATGGTGGAGCAGGGCTTTCAACTCAGTGAAGCCAGCAACATGCCAGTGATCATGGAGTTGCGTATCCGTGCGTGCCATGTGCGTGGCAGTTTTTCGGCCAGGGATAACCTCCCACCGGCCATATCCAAAAAGCACTTGATCGAGAACCCCGCAGGTTTTGACTACATGCGTTTGGCGCACCCGCCGGTGACATTTGTGCATGAGAAGCGCAAAACCGAGGAGCGCATTCCTGCAGCACGCCGATTCATCACTGAGCACCAGTTGAATGAACATTTCGAGGGCGGGGCGAACAAAGATTTGGGAATCATTGTGCAAGGCGGTTTGTACAACACGCTGATTCGGGCTTTGCAACAATTCGATCTGGCCGACGCTTTCGGCGAGTGCAGCCTGTCGATCTTGGTGCTTAACGTCACCTACCCCTTGGTGCCACAGGAGTTGACGGCATTTTGCGCAAGCAAAACTGCGGTGCTGTTGCTCGAAGAAGGCCAACCTGAGTACATCGAGCAAGAGCTGGCGCTCACCTTGCGCCGGCAAGATCTGCAAACCCCGCTGCACGGTAAAGACATGCTGCCGCAAGGCGGCGAGTACACCGCCGAAGTCATGGCCCAAGGCTTGCTGCAATTTTTGCAAAAACATCGCCCCAGCTTGATTCCGGCCAACACGCCTCAGTGGTTGCAAGACAACAAGTCGCGGCGCGCGCAAGTTCAGCAGGCTTTGGGTACAAGTTTGCCCAATCGACCGCCGGGCATGTGCATTGGCTGCCCTGAGCGGCCGGTGTTTTCAGCGCTCAAGCTGGCGCAACAAACCGTGGGACCTGTGCATGTGTCGGGCGATATCGGTTGCCATGCTTTGGCCACGTTCGAGCCGTTTTCGGTCGGGCATTCGATTTTGGGTTACGGCATGAGCTTGGCCAGTCGTGCAGGCGTATCTCCTTTGATGAAGCGGCGCGTGCTGTCGGTCATGGGCGACGGCGGTTTCTGGCACAACGGCTTGCTCACCGGTGTGCAAAGCGCACTTTTCAACGGTGACGATGCGGTGTTGTTGATTTTCAAAAACGGTTACACCTCGGCCACCGGCACGCAAGACATCATCTCCACGCCCAGCGATGCGGCCAAGGGCTTGGCCCAAGACAAGCGGCAAAGCGTGGTGCACACCAACCAAACGATCGAAACCACTCTGAAAGGCTTGGGCGTGCAGTGGTTGCGCACGGTGCACACCTACGAAGTCAAAGAGATGCAAGCCACCTTGACCGAGGCTTTTTCGACCGAGTTCCAAGGCCTGAAAGTGATCGTGGCTGAAGGCGAATGCCAGCTCGAGCGTCAGCGCCGCATCAAGCCCTGGTTGGCAGCATTGCTGTCCAAGGGCAAGCGGGTGGAGCGGGTGAAGTATGGCGTGGATGAAGACGTGTGCAACGGCGACCATGCCTGCATTCGTTTGTCGGGCTGCCCCACGTTGACGCTGAAAGACAACCCCGACCCCCTCAAAGTAGACCCGGTGGCCACGGTGATTGACGGTTGCGTGGGTTGCGGCCTGTGCGGTGAAAACGCCCATGCCGCCACCTTATGCCCTTCGTTCTACCGCGCCGAAGTGGTGCAAAACCCCACATGGCATGAGCGTTTGTGGCAAGGTTTGCAAACCTCGGTGGTGCGCTTGTTGCAACCGGCTTGACCCGAGACTGAAGATGACAAAACCTATTTCCATCTTGCTGTGTGCCTTGGGGGGCGAGGGCGGAGGCGTGTTGGCAGACTGGCTGGTCGAGGTGGCCTTGCGCACCGACTACCCCGCCCAGGCGACCTCCATTCCTGGCGTGGCGCAGCGCACAGGCGCGACCACCTATTACATCGAAGTCTTTCCGCAGCCACGCAGCAGCTTGGGCGGCAAACAACCGGTGTTGGGCTTGAACCCGCTGCCCGGACGGCTCGATCTGTTGGTGTCTTCCGAGTTGTTAGAAACAGCGCGGCAAATGGGCCACGGCCTGACCTCGTCTGTGCACACCACTGTCATCACCTCGTCGGCGCGCATTTTGACCACCATTGAAAAAATGAGCATGGGAGATGGCCGCCAAGATGCGGCCAAACTGCGCACGCTGGTGGCTGAACACAGCCGGGCCCACCATATTGTGGACATGGCGCGGATGACACAAGAAGCGGGTACCGTGGTCAGCGCGGTGATGTTGGGCTGCATCGCGGCCAGCGGCCTTTTGCCTTTTGCCCGCGCCGACTATGAAGCTGTGATTGGCCACGCCGGCGCATCGGCCAAAGCCAGCTTGCACGGCTTTGCCTTGGGTTACGACGCAATCGAGGCGCAACGAGCGCAGCACCAATTCATTGAGACGGTGATGTCACCAGCCCCTGCACCAGTGGCCGCACCTGATGCTTTGCCAGCCGCGGTGGGCCAACGCTTTCCGGTATCGGTGCATCGCATGCTGTCTTTGGGTTATGCCCGTGTGTTGGAATACCAAAATCAAGCCTACGCAGACCTGTATGTGGCGCGCTTGGATGCTGTTTATGGCGCCGAGAGAATCACCGCAGCCGTCGGTGAAACCGCCTGGCCCGTCACGCAAGAATGCGCGCGATGGCTGGCCTTGTGGATGGCTTTCGACGATGTGGTTCGCGTCGCGGATCTGAAAAGCCGGGTGTCGCGCGAACACAGGGTGCGCGATGAAGTCAAAGCGCAGGCGCAGGATGTGGTCAAAATTTACGACCATTTCAAACCGGGTGTTCCTGAGTTGGCGGGCCTGTTGCCCGTGGGCTTGGCCAACCGCTTGTTGCGCTGGGACCGGGCGCGTGTGCTGCAAGGTCGCGATCCCTGGGCGATGCCTTTGAAAATCGGTACGCATTCCATCATCGGCATGTTGGCTTTGCGGCTGATGGCAGCACTGAAAGTGGTGCGCCCCTGGGGCAGTCGTTTCAAGGCGGAACAGCAGGCCATCACCACCTGGCTGCAGGCCGTGCAGCACGCTTCGCAAGTGGATCCCTTGCTGGGCCTGGAAGTGGCGCGATGCGGTCAACTCATCAAGGGTTACGGCAGCACCAATGAACGCGGCAAAGACAATTTGCTGCACATCATCACGCACCTGACCTCCGCACAAAACGGGCAGACTCCGGCACAACAAGCGCAAAGTGTGGCCCACATTCGGCAAGCCGCCTTGCAAGACGAAGCCGGCGCGGCGCTGGATCAAGCACTGCTGCAAAGCGGTGCGCCGGCAAGGCCGGTGGTGGCGCAACCCATTCGCTGGATGAAAAATCCGCGCTTGAAAACATGAAATAAATGCGCTGAACTCAGGTGCAACCCCATCACGCGGGGCCTGTATTTGGGGATAGGATGCACACACACTTTCGGACCTGAAACATTTTTTTACGACACCAACCCGGAGAACTCAGATGAACTTTCGAAATACAAGCTTCAAACTCAGTATGTGCGCCAGTCTGGTGGCCTTGTCGATGGCCAGCGCCGTGCAAGCGCAGGACAAAGCCGTGATGCTGAAATTGTCCAGTTGGGTGCCCGCTCAGCACGCGTTGAATCCTGCCCTGCAAGCTTGGGGCGAAAGCCTGAAGAAAGCCTCAGGCGGCACCCTCAACGCCACCTTGTTTCCCTCTGAGCAATTGGGCAAGGCTTTTGACCATTACGACATGGCGCGCGATGGCATTGCCGATTTCTCTTACGTGAACCCAGGCTATCAACCTGGCCGCTTCCCGATTTTTGCGGCCACCTCGCTGCCTTTCATGATCAACAACGCCAAAGCCGGTTCGGCCGCGGTGGACGCTTGGTACCGCAACTATGCGGCCAAAGAAATGAAAGAAGTGCACTTTTGTTTTGCCTTTGTGCACGATCCTGGCGCCTTCCATTCCCGCAAGAAAATTGTCTTGCCCACCGACATCAAAGGCATGAAAGTTCGTCCTGCCACCGCCACAGTTGGCCAAGTCATCACGCTGCTGGGCGGCACCAATGTGCAGGCCTCCGCACCGGAGTCACGCGACATGCTGGAGCGTGGCGTCGCTGATGCGATCACGTTCCCATGGGGTTCACTGACGCTGTTTGGCATCGACAAAGTGGTCAAGTACCACATGGACGTACCTTTCTATGTCACACCTTTTGTCTGGGTCATGAACAAAGACAAGTACACCGCTTTGTCGGCCACGCAAAAAACGGCGGTGGACAGCCATTGCACCAGCGAATGGGCCGAAAAAGTGGGCAGCGCCTGGGCTGACTTTGAGATGGCCGGCCACACCAAACTGTCGGCCGATCCGGGCCGCGAGGTCTACAAACTCACCCCTGATCAAATCACCGCCTGGAAGCAAGCCGTGGCCCCTGCTGAAAAGCAATGGGCTGAGGACGTGAAAAAGAAAGGCGAAGATTCTGCTGCTGTGATGAATGCACTGCGCCAGAGCTTGGCCAAATACAAATCGGCCATGTAAGGACGCTGCATGCAGACCTCGACCGCAGTCAACAAAAATGTGTTTGACCGCATCATTGATTCGATCGAGTGGATGGCCGCCATGTTCGTTGGACTGGTGGCGGCCAACATCTTCATTTCGGTGCTGCTGCGCAAATTTTTCAGTACGTCGATTCCA
>CANFMK010000118.1 GCA_947448325.1 Comamonadaceae bacterium | reverse complement strand
GACCCCTTCAAGGACTTCGCACCGATCACGCTGGTGGCGGCCGTGCCCAATGTGATGGTGGTGAACACCGACAAGGCCAAAGCGATGAACATCAACACGGTCAACGATTTCATCAAAGCCGCCAAAGCCCGTCCAGGCCAATTCAACATGGCCTCCAGTGGCAACGGCACTTCGATCCATCTGTCGGGCGAGTTGTTCAAAAGTCAGACCGGTATTTTCATGGCCCACATTCCCTACCGGGGTTCGGGCCCAGCCCTGCTGGACCTGATGGGCGGCAGCATGGACGTGATGTTTGACAACCTGCCTTCTGCGCTGCCCTTGATCAAATCGGGCAAGCTCAAAGCCTTGGCGGTGACCAGCGCGCAGCGCTCGGGCGCAGTGCCTGAATTGCCCACCATCGAAGAGGCGGCTGGCCTCAAAGGCTTTGAAGCCAGCAGCTGGTTCGGTTTGTTGGCCCCGGCCGGCACACCGCCCGATATCGTCAACCGCATTCAACAAGAAGTGGCCAAGTCATTGAGCACGCCGGCCATCAAAGAAAAAATGCTGGGCCAAGGCGCAATCCCCAGCGGCAATACGCCGGCGCAATTTTTGACATTGATCGAGAGTGAGCACAAGAAATGGGCCGTGGTGGTCAAGGCCTCGGGCGCCAAAGTCGATTGAAACAGCGCACTTTCAGCAAGAGCGCTTGAATGCCCGCCACCGAACTGCAGGTGACCGCTGCAGGCCAAGTCAATGGCTTGCAACTGTTGATCCCCACGGGCCAAGAAGGCCCGGTCTTGCCGCATGTGCAAGATTGGGTCACGGCGCAACTCAAGGCCAAAAAGCCGGTCAAAGACATCAGCAGTCAAGTGCTGGTCAAAGGCATCAAGCAGTGGACGGTGTTTGAGCAAAAAATCAAAGGCCAACCCGTGCGCACGGTGTTCAAAATCACCTGAAGGCCTGGATGTGCGCGCTTACAAAGCGGGCCATGTCAGGCCCCAAGCGGTGGCTGCGTCATAGATCAACTTGAGCGAAATCAGAAACAGGCCGACCTGCACGCAACGGTAAAACCAAACGTCGGCGATTTTTTTCGTCAAATAAGCCCCTGCTACCGTGCCCAGCAGGGCCGCAGGAATCATCACACTGGCTTGCTTCAAATCGGCCATGCTGTAAGGCTGCAGCAACTGGTAGGGCACAATTTTCACGGCGTTCAGGACGGCAAACAACAAGGTGGCGGTGCCCGCAAACTCCATTTTGGGCAAGCGCTGCGGCAGGACATAAACCTGAAACGGCGGCGCACCCGCGTGCGAAATGAAACTGGTGAATCCCGCCAGCGTGCCCCAGAAAATTCCACGTGGCAGGTCGGTGCCGCGTGGCATGACCGGTGCTTTGCGCAGCCAGGTGTTCAGGCAAAAGCCCACCCCAATGCCGCCGATCAGCAACTTGGTCGCAGCCACTGAGGTGTAAGACGCGGTGAGCCAACCGATGAAGATGCCAAAGATGCCCGCTGGCACCAAGATTTTCAAATTGATGGCGCTGAAGTGTTTGCGGTACAGCCAGACACTCACCACGTCAGAGATGACGTAAATTGGCAGCAGCAAGACCACCGCTTGCAGCGGCGGCATGACCAGCGACAAGATGGGTACCCCCAGCATGCCGATGGTGGGCAGGCCGCCTTTGGACAGTCCAACCAACATGGCGGCCAGACTGGCCAGCAAGAACGAGGTGTCCAGGGTCATGGGGTCTCAGTCGAGCTGTGGGTCAGTTGGCGCCGCAGCATTTTTTGTATTTTTTGCCGCTGCCGCAGTTGCACACGTCGTTGCGTCCGGGCGTTTCTTCGCGAATGACTTGCATCACCCGCGCGCCGATGCTGCGCCAGATTTCCCGCAGGTCGTACACCGCCCACAGGGCTTCGCCGTAGGTGTTCAGGCGGGACTCGCTGACGCTGGGTGGGCCGTCCTCGCTCAGCGCCGACAAGGTCGGCTCATCGGTGTCGTCTTCGGTCAGGGCGACGATGGCTTCCAGGCAATGGTCGTGCAGCTTGGCGGCGTCTTTGTCCTTGGGCGAAGCCCATTCGTCGGGCCAGTTTTCCACCGCGAACATGAAGCCCAGTGCCCAGACTTGCGCGAAAGAAGGAATCTCATCGGCTTCGATCTCGCCGCGCTCTTCGGGCGGCAAGCTGGCCATGGCGCCGCGAATGTCCATGACCTCGGGGGCGTAAGCCCGATCATCGTCCAGAGCTTCGATCTCGCTGTCCAGCGCGGTTTTGACTTCGGTGAAACGCTGCTGCCACAGCGCCATGAAGCGGCTGCGCTGCGCCTCGTTGGCAAAGCTGCCGCCTTCGTCCAGGCCCAGCAAGACAGGCAGCCAGTCGGCTTCGGGCAGCGGGCTGCGGCAGCACACCAAGGCGGCCAAGAAGCCCTCACAAAACTCCCACTGCGGGGTTTCGTCGTAGCGGGTACGCAGTTCGTCCAGGATGTCGTCCAGGGCGTCAAAGTCTTCGGGCTGCATGCCGGTGGGGGTGGGGGTGGTCATGGTCAAGTTCAGATCAATGTGAAATCAGGGCTGTGTGAGTGGGAGCTGGCGTTCAATGCCATGGCTCAAGCGGCCGCCAGGTCTGCCGCTTCGGGCGTGTGTTCAGAAAACAAGCCGACGAAATAGGCTTGCTGCGCCGCCTCCACCGCAAAGCCCGGTGGGGGTTTGATGTGCGGGTTCAGGGCCACACCGAGTCGCTCCAATCGGCGGCGCATGCACAGCACTTGCGCGTCCTTGCTCAGCAGCAGGGCGCGGTGCGCCACAGCCAAGTCGATGAATTTTTGATCGTCGGCATCTTTGCAAGTGCAAGGCGCTTTGGGGGCGTCTTCAAGCAATGTGGCTTGTGCGTCAAAGGCCTCCAGCACCGCGGGCGCAGACCGACCTGATGTGGCCATGCGCGCCACCAAATGCGGGTAGTTCAGCACCCGGCGCAATTCTTCGCGCATGGACGCGGTGGCAATCCAGCGCAACCGGCCTTGGTTCAAGGCCTGGCGCAGACTCCGGGTGTGCGGGTCGTCAAAGATCCACAGGTCCAGCACGATGTTGGTGTCCAGCACCGTGAGAGCCGCCTCAGAGCTTGTCACGCACCGAACCCTTCATCATGTCAAAGCGGAACAGACGGCACTCGATCGGACCGTTCCACATCGGCACACGGCGGCTTTCTTTCAGCCGCATGCGGGTGGGCAGCTTCAGGTCGGGGGTCAGCATCCAAGCGGTCCAGCCGCTGTAGTTCTTTTTCCAGTGTGCCGCCAATTGGATAAAGAAGTCGCCGCCGTCATCGGTGTGTGCAGTTTCTCGGTGATGCTCCGAGCCATGGCGTTCGGCCGCCAAGGCGCCCGGCTCAAAGCCTTGACGCCCGCGACCGGCGACACCGGCCGCCGCGATCCGTTCGCCGTAAGGCGGGTTCAAGAGCATCAGGCCGGGTGCCTCGCTGGGCGGCATGCGCTGCAGCGCGTCGCCTCCGCGAAATTCGATCACGCCGGCCACGCCCGCGCGCTCGGCGTTGCGCTCGGCAAAGTCGACCATGCGGTGCGCCACATCGCTGCCAAAAATCGGTGCGCTGGGCGCATGTTCCGCCGCTTGGGCTTGCTCTAACAGGCCTTGCCACACGTGGGCTTGAAAGGGCAGGAGTTTTTCAAAACCAAAACGGCGCAGGCTGCCGGGCGCTATGCCGCAGGCGATTTGCGCCGCTTCAATCGCAATCGTGCCGCTGCCGCAACACGGGTCGTACAGCGGGGTGGTGCCGTCCCAGCCACTGGCGGCGATCATGGCCGCGGCCAAGGTTTCTTTCAACGGGGCATCGCCTTTGTCGGCGCGCCAACCGCGTTTGAACAAGGGCTCGCCCGAGGTGTCGATGTACAGCGTGGCGTGGTCGGTGGTCAGGTGCGCGTAGATGCGCACATCGGGCCACTGGGTGTTCACATCGGGGCGCTCGCCGCGCTTGGCGCGGAAGCGATCGGCCACGGCGTCTTTGATTTTGAGCGCTGCAAAGTTCAGGCTGGTCAGTGGGCTGTGCTGCGCCGTGATGTCGATTTTGAAGGTCTGCTTGGTCGTGAACCAGATTTCCCAGGCGACTTCGCTGGCGGCTTGGTACAAGTCGTTCTCATGGCGGTACATCGTTTGCGACAGTTGCACCAGGACGCGCTGCGCCAAGCGGCAGTGCAAATTCAGCAGCATGGCTTCGCGCCAGGAGGCGCGCACCATCACGCCGCCGCGCCCGGTCATCAGGTCGTTGCCGGTCAGGCCGGTGATGCCGTGCACCTCGTCGGCCAAAAAACCCTCGACGCCAGCGGCGCAGGGCAAGAACAATTGCAGTGAATTCACAGAGTTTTACGCAGGTTGGCGGGCGCGATTTTCAGCGCTTCGCGGTATTTGGCCACCGTGCGCCGTGCGCAGTCGATGCCTTGCTCTTTGAGCATTTCAGACAGCTGGTTGTCCGACAAAGGCTTGCCCGGATTTTCGGCCGCCACCAACTGGCGGATCAGCGCGCGCACCGCCGTACTGGACGCGGCGCTGCCGCTGTCGGTGCCCAGGCCCGAACCAAAGAAGTACTTCAGCTCAAAGGTGCCCATGGGCGTGGTCATGTATTTGGCGGTGGTGACGCGGCTGATGGTGGATTCGTGCAGGCCCAGCTCGTCAGCGATCTCGCGCAGCACCAAGGGCCGCATGGCCAACTCGCCATGCACAAAGAAATTCTTTTGCCGCTCCACGATGGCGGTGGACACGCGCAAGATGGTGTCAAAGCGTTGCTGGATGTTCTTGATGAACCAACGGGCTTCTTGCAGGCGTTGCTGCAAGCCTTGGTGGGCTTCGCTTTTGCCGCCGCGCAAGGCGTTGGCGTAGATGTCATGCACCCGCAGGCGCGGCATCACATCGGGGTTAAGTTGCACTTTGAAGCGCGGCTCACCATGGGGGCGGGTGTTGATCACCAACACGTCGGGAATGATCACGTGCTGCTCTGCGTTGGCAAAGGGCCGGGCTGGTTTGGGCTCTAAGCGGGCGATCTGGGCGATGGCCAGTTTGATGGTCACATCGTCTTCGTGGCACAGCACCAACAAGCGCTTGACGTCGCGCTTGGCCAGCAGTTCCAGCGGTTGCGCGCAGATCTTCAAGGCGGCTTGCCAGACTCGGTTCTCGGGGTCATCTTTCAGTTGCGCTTTGATTTGCAAGCTCAGACATTCGGCCAAATTGCGCGCACCCACACCCACTGGCTCGAGCGATTGCAACAGGCTCAGGGCCATGGTGAAGCGGTGCACCAGCTCTTCCAGTTGCTCCAGGTCTTCGGTGCCTGCCAAATTTTCGGCCAGCGACTGCAAGGAGTCTTCCAGGTAGCCGTCGTCGTTGAGTGATTCGATCAGGTAACGCAGCGCCGCGCGGTCGACTTCCGACAGGCGCAGCGACAAGGCTTGCCGATGCAGGAAGTCGGTGAATGAGCCCAGGCCGCGGGCCAATTCCACCGCATCGGGGGCGTCACTGTCGTTGCTGGACGTTTTGCGTGAACCCGCATCGTTGCCCCACTCGCTGTCGTCGGGGGTCATGTCGACGCTGCCGTCACCTTCCCAGCTTTCGGCCACGTCTTGCACGGCTTCGTCTTTGGCCACGCTGGCTTCTGCGCCCGTGTCGCTGCCTTGCTCGCGCGAATCACTGACTGATTCGGTGCTGGCTTCGGTGACCCGGTCGCCCAAGCTGACCCGGGTATCCGCTTCCGGCAGTCCGAATTCTTCGGCCAGGGATTCTTCTGCGGTGCGTTCCAGAAAAGGGTTTTCGTCGAGCATTTGCTCGACCTCGGCGCTCAACTCCAGTGTGGACAGTTGCAGCAAGCGAATCGATTGTTGCAACTGGGGCGTGAGCGCCAGATGCTGGGACATCCGCAGCGATAAGCTTTGTTTCATGCGCCAGCCCCTCCTGCGCAAAGAAGGCGCATTTCAGCGAGGAAGGGGTCGTGCGCGTTGCTCATGCTCACATGCGGAAATGTTCGCCCAAATACACCCGACGCACATCGGCGTTGTGGACGATTTGGTCGGGAGTGCCCTGTGCCAGTACACGGCCTTCGCTGATGATGAAGGCGTGATCGCAAATGCCCAAGGTTTCGCGCACGTTGTGATCGGTGATCAAGACACCAATGCCGCGCGCTTTCAAAAAAGCGATGATGCGTTGAATCTCGATCACCGCGATCGGATCGATACCGGCAAAGGGCTCGTCCAGCAAAATAAAACGCGGGTTGGTGGCCAAGGCGCGAGCAATCTCCACCCGGCGCCGCTCACCGCCCGACAAAGCGACCGAGGGGGAGTCATGCAAGTGATCGACGCGCAAATCTTGCAGCAGTTCTTGCAGACGCTTTTGAATGGCCGCTTCGTTCAACGGCTTGTCGTGCTCATCGCGTTGCAATTCCAGCACGGCCCGGACGTTGTCGGCCACATTGAGTTTGCGAAAGATGGACGCCTCTTGCGGCAGATAGGACAAACCCATGCGCGCACGGCGGTGGATGGGCATGTTGGTGACGTCTTGGCCGTCGATCAAGATCTGACCGCCGTCAGTGCGCACCAAGCCGACAATCATGTAGAACGAGGTGGTTTTGCCAGCGCCGTTAGGCCCCAACAGGCCCACCACTTCGCCTTTATGGACTTTGACCGAGACGTCGTGCACCACTTTGCGTGAGCCGTAGGCTTTTTTCAGGTGCAGTGCTTCCAAGCTGCTGACCTGTGCGGCCGATGCGATGTGCGTCTGCGCCAAGGCCGTGTCGGTCACGGTTTGGCTCCCGGTGCAGTGACCCGTGGGCTGATGCGCAGCGAAGGCACCAAGGTGTTGCCAGAAGCCTCGTCAGTGCCATTGTTGCGCGGGGTCAGCATGGCTTTGATGCGGGCGGGTCCAGAGCCAGTGGCTTGGGACTGAGGATCGACGGTGAACACCTCGCTGATGTTGTTGAACACAATCAGGTGACCTTGCACCCGATCGGACAGTCGGGTGCCTTGGTAGGTGCGCAGCTCGCTGCGCCCCGTCAGGGTGATTTTGTCGGCCGCATTGTCGTAGGTGACTGTTTCGGCTTCGCCCTCGGTGAATTCGTCCAGGCCTTCGCGCTTTTGCCGGAAAAAAGCCCGTTCACCTGGTGTCGCCGTCATCTGGGCCACTTGCTTGCCCGCAGCGTCTTGGACCACCACCATTTTGGCTGCGCGCAGGACCAGCGTGCCTTTGGTGGCATTCACACCTCCGGTGAAGGTGGTCGTTTTGCTGGACTCGTCGTGTTTGAGCGCATCGGCCTCAATGAACATGGGTTTGCTGCTGTCCGCTTTTTCGGCGGCGACCCATGTGGACGCCAGCAGGGCGGCCAAGGTGAAGAGGATCGATGCAGGTGAAAATTTCATAAAGGCGCGAATCTTGCTTGGATTGTAGGTGCAAGCTGGGGCCGTGCGTGCTGCGCGGGCATAAAAAAGTCCGCCTGAAGTGAACCGGGCGGACTTGGGTGTTGGGGCGAAACCTTGAAAGCCGCCCTGAGCCGCTTATTTGCCTTGGCGCACTTGGGCCAAAAGCGCTTCGGTGACTTGCAAAGCGCGCTCCATGCTGCCGGCCATGGAGCCATCGGTGTAAAAACGCCCGGCAATCCCCAAAGAGGGAACGCCTTCGACCTTGAAGTCGTTTTGCAACTGCACGGCCCGGCGCAATTTGCTCGCCATACCAAAGGATTTGTAGGTCTCAGCGAACTTGGTTTTGTCCACGCCTTGCTTTTCGGCCCAGGCTTGGATGCTGGCGTCGGTGTTCAGGGGCTGCTTGTCCACATGCACGGCTTGGAACACTTTGACGTGCAGCGTGTCGAGCAAATTCAAAGCTTCCAGGGTAAAGAACAAACGCTGTTGCGGCGCAAAGCTGTCGTTGAAGGCCACTGGAATGCGGCGCACCACCACGTCTTTGGGGGCGTTTTTCACCCAATTGGCAAAAGTCGGCTCGAAAGCATTGCAATGAGGGCAGCTGTACCAAAAGAACTCGATCAGCTCGATTTTCCCTGCGCCCGCGTCGGTTGCTTGAGGATGTTCAAGCCGGTTGTAGTCCTTGCCCTCGCTCAGTTTGAGGGGCGGGCCGGCCACGGGTTTGGCGGCCGGAGTTTGCGCCCAGGCAGATGGCGCCAGAGCGCTCACGCCCGTGGCCAGCGTGGTGAGGTTGAAGTGACGGCGTTTCATAGGGCAATCCAATCGGGAGTCAATCAAGGTTCATTACGCAGCGATCGGTCAGCGCTGGACGCGGACCAAGGCTGTTTCGATGCCGCCCGCGTCCAATTTGGACTTGGCGCGTTCGGCCACATCTTTGTCGTCATAAGGGCCCAAGCGCACACGGTACACCTGGCGACCAGCTTGTTCGCGCTCGCTGATTTTGGCGTCCAAGCCCATCATGGTCAATTTGGCCCGCTGGGCATCGGCCTCGGCTTGGCTGCGAAAAGCGCCCGCTTGAACAAAATAGGTGAAAGGGTCGCCACTGCCTGGGGCGGGGGTGGCTTGACCCGTTTTCGACTTGAGCAAATCATTCAAGGGATCGGCCGTGACCGCAGGTTTGGGCTCGGGCTTGACCACCTCCTTGGCGGGTTCTTTGCCAGGCTCCTTTGCTGCAGGCACTTTGGCACCGTCTTTGACCGGCTCTTTGGGTTCTTCTTTGGCGGGCTCTTTGCTGGCGTCTGTCGCTTCCTGGGGGGGTGTGGCTGGTTTGTTTTGCAGCGCGCCGTTCGGATTCCAGTCTTTGTTCTTTTGCGCTTCAGCCGCGTCTTGGTCGGCAGATCGGGGCTGGTTTTTGTTGGTGAACGGTGTGGGCACCTTGGTCACATAGATCGCCACACCCAGCGCTGCGGCCAAGCCGATCACCAAGCCAATGATAAAACCCGTGGCTGTTCCACCTCGTTGAGAATGCTGTTTCATCTGGGCACTTTCATCACATTTTGGCGGGTGCTGAAACACCCAAGACTTTCAAGCCATTGTGCAGCACTTGGGCCGTGGCAGCGACCAGCGCCAAGCGCGCTTGTTTGACGGCCACATCGTCGACCAAAATGCGCTCGGCATCATAGTAGCTGTGGTAGCAGGCGGCCAGATCGCGCAAATAAAAGGTCACATCGTGCGGCGCAAAGTCGCTGGAGGCTGCTGTGAGCATGGCCGGGAACTTGGCCAATTGCAGCATCAGGGCTTGGGCTTGGGGACTTTCCAAGGCCGACAAGTCGACGCTTTTCAAAGTGGCCATGTCGCCGCCGTCATGGTCGGCCCAGGCGCGCAGAACCGAGCAAATCCGCGCATGCGCGTACTGCACGTAATACACCGGGTTGTCGTTGTTTTTTTGGATGGCCAGGTCGACGTCAAAGGTGTATTCGGTGTCGGGCTTGCGGGACAACAAGAAAAAGCGCACCGCATCGGTACTCGTCCACTCGATCAGGTCGCGCAACGTGACATAGCTGCCGGCGCGCTTGGAGATTTTCACCTCCTCGCCACCGCGCATCACGCGCACCATGGTGTGCAGCACATAGTCGGGGTAGCCCTCAGGAAT
>CANFMK010000117.1 GCA_947448325.1 Comamonadaceae bacterium | reverse complement strand
CGGGCGTAGACGCCCTCACCAATGCAGGCCAGCCGCCACTGGGCGAATGCACGGTAGTAATCCACAGTTTGCAGCGACACGCCCATGGCCTGCGCATACAAACCGGCCATCTCTTGCGCACTCAGAAAGCCGGGCAGTCCCGTGGTCAAAGGGTCACCCCCCTCTTGCGGCGCATCAGGGTCATGCCAATAGCCCAGCAACCCACCCAGATCGGCCATGGGCTCGCCCAGGGTGCACAGCTCCCAATCGAGCACGCCAGCCACCGTGCCGTCCGGGTGCATCATGCAATTGGACAGTCGGTAGTCGCCGTGGGCAATCGTCGCCGCAGACGGGGCTGGCAGTCGTGCCTGCAAGGCCTCGCGCACCGCATCCATCAGGGGCAATTCACGGGTTTTGGACTGTTCCCACTGGCCCGACCAGCGCTTGAGTTGCCTTTCGATATAGCCTTCGCGCTTGGCCAGATTGCCCAAACCCACCGCATCGATATCGACCCGGTGCAGCGCGCACAAGATGTCGATCAGGGCATGGCACATCCGGGTGCGCACCGCTTCGCTCAGACTGCGACCGATGTCCACATCGCGCACCACCAGACCATCGAGGTAGCGCATGACATAAAAATCACATCCGTTGACGCTCGGGTCTTGGCACAAGCCGACCATCTCGGGCACCGGCACCGCCGTGCCCGCCAAGGAGGCCATCAAGCGGTGTTCACGCGCCATGTCGTGGGCACTGGGCAACAACTTGCCCATGGGCGGGCGGCGCAGCACAAAGCGCTGCCCCGCTGCGTCGGTGACCGTGAACGTCATGTTCGATCGGCCACCCGCAATCAACTTGAACTGCAGCGGCGCAGCAATGGCCACGCGTTGCGCCAGCCAATCGGTGACGCGTTCGACGTCGATGCCTGTGGTCGCCGTCATGCCACTGGCCTTGTCGATCCTGTGCGTCTGTAGCTCATGGGACGGGTACTCAACACACTTCAAACAGACCTGCCGCGCCTTGACCGCCGCCAATGCACATCGTCACCACCACATACTTGGCGCCACGGCGCTTGCCCTCAATCAAGGCGTGGCCTGTCAAGCGCGCGCCACTGACGCCGTAAGGATGGCCGACCGCGATCGCGCCGCCATTGACGTTGAGCAACTCATCTGGAATGCCCAGCTTGTCGCGGCAGTACAGCACCTGGCAAGCAAAGGCTTCGTTCAACTCCCACAGGCCAATGTCGGACACTTTCAGGCCAGCGCGCTGCAACAGTCGGGGCACGGCATACACCGGGCCGATGCCCATTTCATCGGGCTCGCAGCCGGCAATGGCAAAACCACGGAAGATACCCAGCGGCTGAATGCCGCGCTGCTCGGCCAGCTTGCCATTCATCACCACACAGGCCGATGCGCCATCTGAAAACTGGCTGGCGTTACCCGCCGTCACGATGCCGCCAGGCAGCGCCGAGCGCAGACCGCTGACGCCTTCCAAGGTGGTGTCGGCGCGGATGCCTTCATCGGCCGCGATCGTCACCTCTTTGCGGGTGATGCGGCCCGTGGCCTTGTCGACCACGCCCATCACGGTGGTCATCGGCACGATTTCGTCGTTGAACAGGCCCGCAGCCTGGGCGGCTGCCGCGCGCATTTGGCTGCGCACCCCGTACTCGTCTTGTGCCAGCTTAGGGATGTTGTAGCGCTGAATCACTTGTTCAGCCGTTTGCAACATATTCCAGTAAATCTCGGGTTTGTGTTCTTGCAACCAAGGGTCCATCGCCATGTGGCGATTGGCTTCGTTTTGCACACACGAAATGCTCTCCACACCACCGGCCACCAAGACCGGGCAGCCCTCGGTCATGACCCGCTGCGCAGCCAGAGCAATGGTCTGCAAGCCCGATGAACAAAAACGGTTCAGCGTCATCCCGCCCGTGGTGACCGGCAGGCCCGCACGCAGCGCAATCTGGCGTGCGATGTTGCCGCCAGTCGTACCCTCGCCGAAAGTGCCGCCCATGATGACGTCCTCGACCTCGGCCGGATCAATGCCCGCGCGTGCCACCGCATGCTGCACGGCATGACCGCCGAGCGTGGCGCCATAGGTCATGTTGAAAGCACCTTTCCAGCTTTTGGCCAGGCCTGTGCGTGCGGTGGAAACAATAACTGCATCGATCATGAAATACCTCGTTGAATAGATTGAAGGGTGTGTGCTGTTACAGGGCCAGCATCAGCAAAATGTCTTGCCGTCTGCGGCCAATTGGAGCAAGAGCGGCGCAGGCTGCCAGGACGCGTCTGCGCCGGGCTCGGCGGCAAAACGTCTGAGCGCTCGCACCACATTGGGCAAACCCGCCAAGTCCGCGTAGAGCATGGGGCCACCCCGGTGCAGCGGAAAGCCGTAGCCGTTCAGGTAGGCGATGTCGATGTCCGAGGCTCGGGCTGCTATACCCTCTTGCAAGATGCGCGCGCCCTCGTTCACCAAGGCAAAAATACAGCGCTCGATCACCTCGGCATCACTGATCTTGCGCGCCTTGATGCCATTGGCCGCGCGGTACTCGGTGATCAAGGCTTCGGTCACCGCGTCCGGGATCGGATCACGCTTGCCTGCTTCGTACCGGTACCAGCCCGCACCGGTCTTTTGACCGAAACGTCCAGCCTCACAGAGTTTGTCTGCGACGACAGGGGTCATGGGCAGACCGGCCTCGCTCGCTTTGCGCTTGCGTGTAGCCCAGCCAATGTCCAGGCCAGCCAGATCGCCCATGCGAAAAGGTCCCATGGCCATGCCAAACTTTTGCAAAGCACCATCAATTTGCTGCGGCAATGCGCCGGCATTGATCAGCCCACTGGCCGCTGCGCCATAGCGCGCCAACATGCGGTTGCCAATGAAGCCGTCGCACACGCCCGAGACGATGGCGATTTTCTTGATCTTCTTGGCCACCGCCATGCTGGTGGCCAGGACATCGGGCGCGGTGGCCGCGCCGCGCACCACCTCAAGCAAACGCATCACATTGGCCGGACTGAAAAAGTGCAAGCCCAGCACATCTGCGGGTCGTTTGGTGAAACTGGCGATCTTGTCGATGTTCAGGTACGAGGTGTTGGACGCCAAAATAGCACCGGGTTTGCACACCCGGTCCAGGGTTTCGAACACGGTTTGTTTGACCTCCATGTTTTCAAACACCGCTTCGATCACCAAGTCCACATCGGCAAAAGCGTCATAGCTCAAAGTACCGGTCAAGAGCGCCATGCGTTGTTCCACCTGCTCGGGCTTGAGCTTGCCCTTCTTCATGGTGTTTTCATAGTTGCGACGGATGGTAGCCATGCCTTTGTCCAGCGCCTCTTGCTTCATCTCCAGCAACACCACGGGCACGCCCGCATTCAAGAAGTTCATGGTGATGCCACCGCCCATGGTGCCCGCACCGATCACACCGACTTTGGCAATGGTGCGCAGCGGCGTATCCGCCGCAAGGCCCGGTATCTTGGCCGCAGCGCGCTCAGCAGCAAATACATGACGCAATGCACGCGACTCAGGCGAGGCCATCAAAGCCATAAAGCCTTCGCGCTCCAGCCGCACACCCTCGTCGAAAGGCTTGGACACAGAAGCTGCCACGGCTTCGAGGCAGCGCAGGGGCGCTGGGAAATTTTTGGACATCGCGCCCACCGTGTTGCGCGCAAATTGCAAAAAGGCCTGACCCTGCGCGTCCTTGACCTTCAGATCGCGCGAGCGGCGCAGCGGCATCTTCTGCTCAAGTACTTGGTGCGCAAATGCCAGCGCGCCTTGCAGCAAGTCGCCTTCAATGATTTTGTCCACCAAGGGTGTGCCGGCCACTTGGGCTGCGGCCACGGGATTGCCGCTCACCACCATGTTCAACGCCGTCTCCAACCCCAACAGGCGAGGCAAACGCTGGGTCCCACCGGCACCGGGCAAGAGGCCGAGTTTGACTTCGGGCAGACCCAAGGTGGCGTCCGCCAAGGCCACGCGGTAGTGGCAACCCATGGCCAACTCCAGACCGCCGCCCAAGCATTGGCCTGAAATCGCACCGATGACGGGCTTGGGACTGTCTTCGAGCAAAGAGATCACCACCCGCAAATTGGGTTCGCGCGCCGCCATCGGCGTGCCAAACTCAGTGACGTCAGCACCCGCTGAAAAAGCCCGTGCCGTGCCGGTCAACACGATGGCTTGAACGGCGGCATTGGCTTGGGCCTGGTCCATGGCATCGGCAATGCCAGCGCGCAGCGCAGCGCCCAAACTGTTGACCGGGGGTTTGTCCATGGAGATCACGGCCACGGGGCCATGGATGCTGATGCTGACGGGGTGACTCATGGGGTACTTTCTACAAAAAATAGCGATAAAGAAAACAGAGACAAGCGCCGCTGAAAGGCCTCAGGAAAGCTTAGCAGAGTCCATCGAATTTGGGGAAACCCGGCTCCCTGAAAATGACCTTTTCGATCTGAAAGCCCATAGGCACTAGGGAAAACGAGAGCCTCAGTGGGTTAGGATCGCGTTGAATCATGCACGACACCATTCCCCTCTTCCCCCTGACGCAGGGCCTGTTTCCTGATGGCCTGCTGCCGCTTCAAATATTTGAAGTGCGCTACCTCGACCTGATCAAGCGCTGCCACCAACAGCAACAACCGTTTGGCGTGGCATGGATCCAGCAAGGCAGCGAAGTGCAAGTCCCCGGCCAAGTGCCCACCCTGCACCCGATGGGTTGCATGGCTCACATCCGCGAATTTGAGCAAGTTCAGCCTACATTTTTCCGTGTCGTGTGCCAAGGCGGGCTGCGCTTTCAATTACACGATGTGCAACCCGGCCCTTACGGCGTTTTGCAGGGCCGCGTGAGTTATGTCGCGCAAGATCCCGAAGTTGACATCCCCATCGCTCTGCAATCCCATGCCGACCGGCTCGGCAAAGTCATCGCAGCGGCGCAGAAACAAGGTGTCATCGACCAACTGCCCATCTTTGCCCCCTACCACTTGGACCAATGCGGCTGGCTGGCCAATCGCTACGCCGAGGCCATGCCCATCAGCGCGCAGCTCAAGTTGGAACTCCTGTCCGAATTAGACCCTTTGAAGCGCTTGGAATCTGTCACCCGCTTACTCCAAGACAATTGAAAAAATTCACCTTCAGACACGCCAACTTATGAAGTCCCTTCTTTACTTCGCGGTATGTACCCTGGCATGCGTCTTCGCCCAAGCCAGCGAACTTGCAGACAAACTCAAATCGCATGACTACGTCTTGCTCATGCGGCACACGCGCGCCCCCGGCGTGGGGGACCCCTCCGGCTACACCTTGGCGGATTGCAAAACACAGCGCAACCTCAGTGCCGAAGGCCGCAAACAAGCGATCGTGATCGGCCAATGGCTCAGAAAGCAAGATGTCAAAAAAGCCGATGTGCGCACCAGCGCGTGGTGCCGATGCAAAGACACTGCAGCACTTTTGAAGTTCGATGGACTCCAAATTGAGCCGTCATTGAACTCATTTTTTGATGACATGGGCAAAGCCAATGACGTCACTCAGCAACTGCAACAATTCATCGCGTTGAATCTCAAAACCAAGGGCAATCAAGCGCTGATTTTGGTTTCTCACCATGTCAATATCCACGCCTTCATGGGAGAGAACATCGATTCAGGCGACATGGTGCTGGCCAAGGTGGCCCCTCAGGGAAAAGTGATCAACTACACGCTGATACCCAGGCCAGACTGACGACTCAGCTGTGAGATCGGCTTGCTAACAATCACAGCATTTCAATTGATCAATTTTCGACGCTGAACTTCTGCCAGCAAATGCCGCTTGAACGCCAACGCCAATGGCGATAAATTTTTGCTGGCCGGGTGAACAATGTGCCACGACGAAGTCAATGGAAACCCTGCAACATCCAAGACGCAGACACCATGCTCCTTGGTCTGTCCATGCAGCGCATGCCGCGATAACAAACCCAGACCCAGACCACCCGCCACTGATTCCTTCAAGGCTTCATTGCTGCCCAACTCCAAACGGACATCTGGCCGGAACTTGTGCCGACTGAAAAATTGGTCACCAGTCATTCGCGTTCCAGATCCTTTTTCGCGAAAAATGAATCGCCGTTCAGACAGTTCAGCCAGAGGGACATCGACACGTTTGGCAAGAGGATCCGAAGTTGAACCAATCAGCACGATCGGATTGGGCAGAAAAATCTCGTCCGCTAAATCCAAGTCTCGGGGCGGCATGCTCATGATGTAGATGTCATCCATGTTGTCGCGCAAGCGTTGCACCACCCCATCACGATTCAAAATTTCCAGTGAAACATCAATACTGGGGTGCCGCTTGCAAAAGCGCCCCAATAAACGCGGCATGAAATACTTGGCCGTGCTGACCACCGCAACCCTTAATTTCCCCCGAGTCAGTCCTTTAACGGCATCCACGTTCTGTTCAAAAACATCCCAGGTTTGAGCCAAACTGCGCGCTGTAGCCGCGAGGTCTTGACCCAAGTCGGTGAGATGGAGCTTTTTCCCAACAAATTCATACAACGGCGCGCCTACGGATTGAGTGACTTCTTTGAGTTGCATCGATGCTGTCGGCTGGGTGACATGCATCGCTTTGGCCGCGGCACTCACGCTACCTGTTTCTGCCAGTGCCAAAAACAACCGAAGTTGTCTGAAAGTTATATTCATAGATATTTATCTATAGTTATCTGTATGAACATCGATTTTACAAGAGGTCATGATTTTCCTACGATGCAGATACAAGGAAAAATCAAATGCACAACCTGCTCGATCCAGCTATCCTCTTCTTCGTTGTGGGCGTTTTGGCAGGTGCCCTCAAATCCAATCTCGAAATCCCTCCCGCCATCTCACGATTTTTATCCCTCTACTTGTTGATGGCACTTGGACTCAAAGGGGGCTTTGCGCTCTCGCATTCTGGGCTGACGGCGGATGTGGGTATCAGCCTTGCAGCCGCCATGACGCTGGCAATAACCGCCCCTTGCCTAGGGTACTGGATCCTCAAGCGTTTTGTCTCGGGTTTTGATGCTGCAGCGGTGGCCGCCACTTACGGCTCTGTCAGTGCAGTGACTTTTGTGACGGCTGTTCAATACCTGGAAAACCAACATATCGCCTATGGTGGCCATATGGCCGCTGCGATGGCTTTGATGGAGTCACCCGCCATCATCATGGCCGTCATCTTGGCCAATGCATTGCGTCAAAAAGCGACAACGCAAAGCATGCGCATGAGTCCAGAGGTTCAGATCTTGAACGTTCAAGCTGTCAAGCAAGGTGTCTCTATCGGCAAAATTTTGCATGAATCGTTTACGGATGGCGCTCAGTTGCTGTTGCTTGGCGCCATGGCAGTGGGCCTGATCACAGGCGATGCCGGAAAAGCAGCCATGCAACCTTTTTCTGGTGACTTATTCAAAGGCATGCTGTCGTTCTTCTTGCTGGACATGGGCTTGATGGCTGCGCGTAATCTGCCCCAGGTGCAAGGGAAATCGCCTGTCCTCATCGCTTATGCAGTGATAGGCCCGATCATTCATGCCAGTCTCGCCTTGGCCCTGGCGTGCCTGTTGGAGCTGCCCGTGGGTGATGGCGCCCTGCTCATGGTTCTTGCCGCAAGCGCTTCCTATATTGCAGTACCTGCTGTTTTAAGGTTCGCGCTCCCAGAAGCCAATCCTTCTCTTTATTTTGGATTGAGTCTGGGCGTCACATTCCCATTGAACATCTTGTTGGGCATACCCGTGTATGTCGGCTTGGCCCAATCAGTGCTTTGATCCGTCTGCAATGAATACCACTGTTCAGTCCAATTACCTGGGTCACAAAGTGGCTTTCCTCACGCAACATGGCAAGCAAGACTTGATACGAGCGCCACTAGAGGCTGCGCTAGGCTGTCACATCGTGCACACAGCGGGCTATGACACGGACCAATTGGGCACATTCACGCGCGACGTGGATCGACCAGGCTCACAACTTGAAGCCGCACGCAGAAAAGCAACGATCGGTATGGCGCTGACTCAAACGCGCTTAGCTATTGCCAGTGAAGGCGCGTTTGGACTAGACCCTCACATGGGGTTTATGGCATGGGATACAGAGATACTGCTGTGGGTTGATCAGGAGCGAGGCCTTGAAGTGACTGGTTTATCTCATGGACCCGCCCAAAGTTTGCACAGGGCAGTTCAAACCCTCCAAGAATTAAAGCAGTTTGCAACCGACGCCCTCTTTCCTGAACACCACCTTGTGCTGAGGCCTGATCACCCAGACCACCCCAAAATCTATAAAAACATTGAAGATAAAAAAAGCCTTTTGAAGGCATTCAATTTGGTACAAAAGCAATCCGCCACGGGAGTGGTTCTTGTAGAAAACGACCTCCGAGCATTCAGCAACCCCACAAGACAGCAACTCATAAGGCAGGCCGCGCAGGACCTCATTCAAAAATTACTTTCTGCTTGCCCCAAATGCACTGCACCCGGATATTGGAAAAAACAGGAAATCCAAGGCTTGCTGTGCCAGTCTTGCCAACGCAAAACCCGGCTTCCGGTTGCTGAAGTCTGGCATTGCCAGGCCTGCGCCTATCAAGAACAGCTTGAGATCAACTCAGGTCAATGGGCCAATCCACGCCATTGTGACAATTGCAATCCCTGAGTCAATTGAAAATCATCATCTTTTCGACAGCCAGGATGGCGTGTCAAGAAGGGCTCACATTCGTCTGGAATGTATGCCCATTGACCCGTAACCTTGCGAGCAAGACGAACAATTTTCAAGGAACTGTCCATGTCATTCAGCATCCAACACGCAGCAGATGGGTCATTCGAATTTGATGGTCTGCGCAAGTACTTCGAATACCGCGATCTGGGCATACGCCAAGCCACCAACGATGCGGCGGTGATGCACGTCATTCGCGCGCGCGAGGGCACCAACGCGACCGGGGAATGGCACCTCCACAAAGTCAATCTCCAAATTGTGTATGTGCTCAAAGGATGGGCCATTTTTGAGTATGAAGGGCAAGGTCAGCACAAGCTCGAAGCGGGAACCTGTGTGCACCAACCCCCTGGCATTCGGCACCGCGAAATAGCGCACTCCGAAGATTTAGAGCTGATTGAAATTGTGTTGCCCGGTCATTTTGAGACTGTGACTGTTGAAAGTGGGTCACGTGGCGGTCTCTGAAACTTCAGTTCAATCCGCTCACCCTTCCATGTAGTCGTGAACAACTTCACCCAGCCCCAGGGTGAGGTCGGCCACAAAGTGCAAACTGGACACGATTTTCAAAACTGGCAATTCGGAAACGGGGGGCAGCGCATGAGGGTGCAACTCCAGTGAGCAAGGGCCTGTCCAAGCCCCGTGTAATTTAACCTGCGTGGTGTGGTACCGGACCAATTCACAGATGCGCGGCGTTGCGTCGACGTGGGGAATGATCTTTAATAAAAAATTGGGCGCAGCGAGTGAAGCCAACACGGTTGCTGAATCGACCTCACGGTGTTTGTAACCCATGGTGGCTTGCGCAATCCGGATCTGACCGTGCAGCGGTTGAGGTTGAAATCAAAGTCATGGCATTCTTTCTAGATTGAGTTGAGGTTGCTGATATGCAGATACTTTTCATCCTGCAACGCCATCCTATGTAAGACCCATCTCGCAGTCT
>CANFMK010000116.1 GCA_947448325.1 Comamonadaceae bacterium | reverse complement strand
GTAGGTTTGCCAAAAATCACGGTAACGGTGGTCCAGTTCCACGTTGACCACGTCGTAATCCAGCTCTTCCTTCAAACGCAACCCGAATTTCTCAATGCGCTCGGCAATCACCGCAGGGCGACCGATCAAAGTGGGGCGGGAAAGGTCCTCGTCCACCACAATTTGAGCGGCGCGCAAGATGCGCTCTTCTTCGCCCTCGCAAAAAGCCACGCGTTTTTTACTGGCCCGCTTGGCTGCCGTGAAGATGGGCTTCATGGTGGTGCCCGATGCGTAGACAAAGCTTTGCAAGCGTTCGCGGTACGCATTCATGTCGGTGATCGGACGGGACGCCACGCCGCTTTCTGCAGCGGCTTGGGCCACGGCCGGGGCGATCTTCATCATCAAGCGCGGATCAAAGGGCTTAGGAATCAAATACTCCGGGCCAAACACCAAGGGCTCGCCCGCATAAGCGGCCGCCACGACCTCGCTTTGTTCGGCCTGCGCCAGCTCGGCAATCGCGTACACCGAAGCGATTTCCATTTCTTGGGTGATGGTGGTCGCACCGCAATCCAAAGCTCCCCGAAAGATGTACGGAAAGCACAGCACGTTGTTGACCTGATTGGGGTAATCGGTGCGACCCGTGGCCATGATGGCATCGTCGCGCACCGCTTTGACATCGGCCGGGTCGATTTCAGGATTCGGGTTGGCCAACGCAAAAATCAAGGGCTTGGTCGCCATGCTTTTGACCATGTCCGGCTTGAGCACGCCGCCGGCCGACAGGCCCAAGAACACATCGGCGCCGGCAATGACTTGCGCCAGCGTGCGCTGATCGGTTTTTTGCACGAATTGGATTTTGTCTTCGTCCATCAACTCGGTGCGGCCTTCGTAGACCACGCCGGCCAAATCGGTGACCCAGATGTTTTCGCGAGGCATGCCCAGTTTGACCAGCAAGCCCAAGCAGGCCAGTGCCGCAGCGCCTGCGCCCGAGGTGACCAGCTTGACCTTTTTCAGGTCTTTGTCCACGACCTTCAAACCGTTCAAAATCGCCGCGCCCACCACGATGGCGGTGCCATGCTGGTCATCATGGAAAACCGGGATCTTCATGCGCTCGCGCAGCTTGCGCTCGACATAAAAGCAATCGGGCGCTTTGATGTCTTCCAAGTTGATGCCGCCAAAGGTCGGCTCGAGTGAAGCAATGATCTCGACCAGTTTGTCCGGGTCTTTTTCGTTGATCTCGATGTCAAACACATCGATGCCGGAGAACTTCTTGAACAAAACGCCCTTGCCCTCCATCACCGGTTTGCTGGCCAAAGGGCCGATGTCGCCCAGGCCCAGCACCGCCGTGCCATTGGTCACCACACCGACCAAATTGCCGCGGCTGGTGTATTTGAAAGCGTTGGCCGGGTCTTTGACGATTTCTTCGCAGGGTGAAGCCACGCCGGGCGAGTAGGCCAGGGCCAAGTCGTGCTGGTTGATCAGCTGCTTGGTCGGCGCAATGGCGATTTTGCCGGGGGTGGGGAACTCGTGGTATTCGAGGGCGGCACGGCGCAGCTCGGCGCGTTTTTCTTCAGCTTGGACCTTGTTGGTCGTCATGCAGGGTCTCCTGTTGTGCAGCTTCAAGCCCGGGTCAGGCTGGCTGCGTGTGCATGGTTTTGATTGTAGACCCCTGGATTGGAGCCCCTGCATGGGTAAATGTGCTTAGCCATGCAGAGCACTTTTAACTTTGACGCACAAATCGGCGCACACCACGTTTCAACGCAAATGCTTATGACGCTTGAGCGCGAGTGCTTGCGCAATCGACATCTGGCGCGCGCCGGCCAGCAGCTCAAACGATTCGCCTGCCTGCAGCGTGCCCGTGCGTTCGACTGCCAGGTAAAAACCGCAACACGCGCTGAGCACCATGTCGCGCGCCGCTTGGGCATAAGCCATGACCGCGTTGAATTTACCGCAGGGCTCGCGTGGCTGGGTCACGCGCAACACGCAGTCGGCAAAGCGCAAGCGGTCACCGATGAAGACCTGGTCTTCAAGCAGACCAGAAATGCTCAGGTTTTCGCCGACAAAGCCCGGTAGCAAAGTTTCTTCAAACAGACTCACACCCTGCGCTGCGCGCTGTGCTTGCCAATAAGCCAAGTGTTCTGAGGGAAAGGCGTACACCGCTTTGTCCAAACCGCCATGCACCGATAAATCGGCTTGCTCATCCCCCGCCAAACCCAAGGGGCCAACTTGGACGGGGCCGGCAACAGACTTTTTGCCTATCGCCGACATGATCTTGCGCTCACCGACCCGCAAGGGGCGCACCGTGCCCAGATTGATGTGCAGCAGTTGCAGGGTCGCCATGGGCTCAAGCCCGCATCAAGGCTTCGATCTCGTCGGCTTTCACCGGCACATCGCGGGTGATCAATTCGCAGCCGGTGGCCGTGACCACCGCATCGTCTTCGATGCGGATACCGATGTGGTGGAACTCCTCAGGCACGCCCGGTGCAGGGCGCACATACAAGCCCGGCTCGATCGTCAGCACCATACCCGGGCGCAAGACACGGCTGGGGCGGTCTTTGATGATCTCGCCACTCAAAGGATCTTTGCGCTCGTTGACCGTTCCCACCTCGGAAGGCTCGACATAGCTGCCGCAGTCGTGCACATCCATGCCCAGCCAATGGCTGGTGCGGTGCATGTAAAAGGGAAAATAACTGCGGTTGGCGATCACATCCTGTGCAGTACCGACTTTGTTTTTGTCGAGCAGCCCCACATCCAGCATGCCTTGCGCCAGCACTTTGACGGTGGCTTCGTGCGGCTCGACAAAACGGGCGCCCGCACGGGTGGCCGCCACGGCCGCGTCTTGCGAGGCCAGCACCAAGTCGTACAGCACCCGCTGCGGTCCGCTGAAGCGGCCGTTCGCAGGAAAGGTGCGGGTGATGTCCGAGGCGTAGCCGTCCAGCTCGCAACCGGCGTCAATCAACACCAAATCTCCGTTCTGGATCAGTCCGGCTTCGGCGCGGTAATGCAGCACACAGGCATTGGCACCCGCAGCGACGATGGAGCCGTACGCCGGGTACTGCGAGCCGTGCTGGCGAAACTCGTGCAACAACTCGGCGTCCAGATGGTACTCACGCACCTCTTGGCCGGCCCGCAGCATGGCGGCGCTGCGCTGCATGGCGCGGATGTGCGCGCCCGCGCTGATCTGCGAAGCGCGACGCATGATGGCCAACTCATGGGCGTCTTTGATCAAACGCATTTCGTCCAAAATACCGCACACATCACGCTGCTCGGAGGGACACAGCGCGCCGAATCGGACCCGGGCGCGCACACTATTGAGCCAGCCATCCACCTGCGATTCCAAGCCTTTGTGCGTGGCAAACGGGTACCAAACGGTGCTGCAGTTCTCCAGCATTTTGGGCATTTGGCTGGCCAGTTCGGTGGAGGCATAGGCCGCTTGCACGCCCAGCGCTGCAGGGGCGGCGGCAGGACCCAAGCGCAGACCATCCCAGACTTCGCGTTCGGCGTCTTTGGGTTGACAAAAAAGGGTGGCTTCACCCTCGGCCGTGATCACCAAGCAAGCGTTGGGCTCGGTGAAGCCGGTCAGGTAATAAAAATAACTGTCGTGGCGAAACAAAAAGTCGCTGTCCCGATTGCGCTGACGCTCCAGCGCGGTGGGGATGATGGCGATGCCGCCTGCGCCCAGTTGGGCGGAGACACGGGCACGGCGTTGGGCATACAAGTTCATGGAAGTCATGGTGTGAATCAAAAAAGAGGGTGTGCGAGTCATTCACGCATTGAGCTGCGCCAAGCGCTCGGGCGTGCCCACATCGGTCCAGGGGCCGGTGTAAAGGGTGGCGCCCACTTGGCCGCGCTCCATGGCGGCGCGCAGAATCGGGGCCAAGGGCGCAGCCGTGCCCTGCGGGTTGCCGGGGACGATGTCGCAATACGGCATCTCAAAAAAAGCACGGCGGTACAGGGCGATGGTGCTGAAGGTGAACAGGGGTGGTGCGGTTTGGTTTTTCGGCAAGTTCAAGGCCAAGCCCTCTGGTGAAAGCCCAAAGTCACCCTGCGGGTTGTGCGGCGGATTGGGCACCAGCCAGATGTGCGCCAAGTGATCGCTGGCCCTGAACTGCGCAACAGCTTGGGCTTCAAACTGGAACTCCGGCACAAACACATCACCGGCGACCACCCAAAAAATCTCGGCCAATTGCGGCAAGGCGCGCGAAATGCCGCCGGCGGTTTCCAGCGCATAGCCAAAATCTTGTTCTTCGTCCGAATACCGCAAATGCGCCATGCCGACCTGCGGCAAAGACATGGCGTGGCCGTAATGCGCATGAATGCGCTCGCCCAACCAGGCCGTGTTGATCAGAATCTGCTCAAAGCCACCGCGCACCAAGCCTTCCATGGGCCACTGCATCAGCGGCTTGCCGCGCACCGCCAACAAGGGCTTGGGCGTCTGGTCGGTCAAAGGGCGCATGCGTTCACCGCGACCGGCCGCCAAAATCATGGCGCTGGTTTTGGACTGGGTCTCTGGCGATAGCGTGGAAAGTTTCAAGGGCATGCCTCTATGTTGCCACGCTTGTCACCTGGGCTTGCCACAGCCCAGCGGCAACCCGGTAAAATCTCGGGTTTACCAGAACACACCCCCGGAGCTGCCCACATGGCCAATACACAGCACATGGCGAACGCCATCCGCGCCCTTGCAATGGACGCTGTTCAACAAGCCAACTCCGGTCACCCCGGTGCGCCCATGGGCATGGCCGACATGGCTGTGGCGCTGTGGGGCGATCATCTGCAACACAACCCCGCCAACCCGCATTGGGCCAACCGTGACCGCTTTGTACTGTCCAACGGCCACGGCTCGATGTTGATTTATTCGGTGCTGCACCTGACCGGCTACAAGCTGCCGATCGACGAGCTGAAAAAATTCCGCACCCTGCACAGCAAAACCGCCGGTCACCCCGAAGTGGGCGTGACCCCGGGCGTGGAAACCACCACCGGCCCGCTGGGCCAAGGCATCACCAACGCCGTGGGCATGGCCCTGGCAGAGAAACTGCTGGCCGCCGAGTTCAACCAGCCTGGCCTCAGCATCGTCGACCACCACACCTATGTGTTCTTGGGTGACGGCTGCCTGATGGAAGGCATCAGCCACGAGGCCTGCGCCCTGGCCGGTGCTTGGAAGCTGAACAAATTGGTGGCGCTGTATGACGACAACGGCATTTCCATCGACGGCCAAGTCGCCCCTTGGTTCATCGACAACACGCCCCAACGCTTTGCCGCTTACGGCTGGAACGTGATCGACGCCGTGGACGGCCATGACGCCGCCGCCGTGTCCAAAGCCATTGCATCGGCCAAGCACAGCGCCGACAAACCCACCTTGATCGTCTGCAAAACCGCCATCGGTAAGGGCTCACCCAACCGTGCAGGCACCTCCAAAGCCCACGGCGAACCTTTGGGCGCGGAAGAAATCAAACTGACCCGCGAAGCCCTGGGCTGGAACCACGAACCCTTCAAGATCCCCAAAGAAATCTACGCCGACTGGGACGCCAAAGCCGCCGGCAAAGCCCGCGAAGCCGCGTGGAACCAAGTCTTTGCCGCCTACAAAGCAGCCTTCCCCGCGCAAGCCAAAGAGTTTGTGCGCCGCATGAAGGGCGAGCTGCCCAAGAACTTCAACCAGGTGGCGTTTGACGCCGTGGTGGCCGCCCATACCAAGGGCGAGACCGTGGCCAGTCGCAAGGCCAGCCAATTGGCGCTGGAAGCTTTCACAGCCGCGCTGCCCGAAATGCTCGGCGGCTCGGCCGACCTGACCGGCTCCAACCTGACCAACACCAAGAGCACGCCTGCACTGCGCGTGAACTTGGCCGGTGATGTGGTGAAAACCGAAGATGGCCACATTGGCCGCCACATCAACTACGGCGTGCGCGAATTCGGCATGGCTGCCATCATGAACGGCGTGGCGTTACATGGCGGTTACATCCCCTACGGCGGCACCTTCCTCACTTTTTCTGACTACAGCCGCAACGCCATCCGTATGGCCGCGCTGATGAAGCAGCGCATCATCCATGTGTTCACCCACGACTCGATTGGCCTGGGCGAAGACGGCCCGACCCACCAGTCCATTGAGCACGCCGCCAGCCTGCGCCTGATCCCGGGACTTGACGTATGGCGCCCCGCCGACACGGCCGAAACCACCGTGGCCTGGGCCGTGGCGCTGCAAAACGCGCACCGCCCCTCGGCTTTGCTGCTGAGCCGTCAAAACCTGGCCTACGCACCTAAAGCGGACCTGGGGGACATCAGCCGTGGCGCTTATGTGTTGGCCGAGCCCAGCGAAGTGGGCATGAAGAAAACCCATGGCGTGATCATCGCCACCGGCTCTGAAGTGCAACTGGCCTTGGCGGCGCAAAAACTGCTGGCCGAACGCAAGATCGGCGTACGCGTGGTCTCCATGCCCAGCACCAATGTGTTCGACCGCCAAGACAGCGACTACAAACAAAGCGTGCTGCCGGCAGGCATCCCCCGCGTGGCGGTGGAGATGGGCTCGACAGACGGCTGGTGGAAATACGGCTGCGCTGCGGTGGTCGGTATCGACACCTACGGCGAGTCGGCACCCGCCCCGGTGCTGTTCAAACACTTCGGTTTCACGCCCGAAAACGTGGCCGACACGGTTCACGCTGCGCTGTTGCGCAAGGCCTGAGCCCAGCACCAGAGCGCAGGGCCTGCCCACAGGCCTTGCGGCATCAGGATCCTGCAAGGGTCTTGGTTTCCAATCTGGTTACGTAACGGTTTAGTAACTTTTCACAGAGGCATCCCTCATGACCATCAAAGTGGGCATCAACGGCTTTGGCCGTATTGGCCGACTGGCGCTTCGCGCGGCACTCAAGCACGGCTTCCATGACATCCAAATCGTGGGCATCAACGACCCCAAGCCCGCCGATTACTTGGCCTATATGCTCAAGTACGACAGCGTGCACGGCCGCTTTGATGGCACGGTGGACTTCACCGAAGACACCCTCATCGTCAACGGCAAGAAGATCAAGCTCTCGCATGAACGCGACGCACACAACCTGCGCTGGGGCGAGATGGGCGTGCACACCGTGCTCGAATGCACCGGCCACTACCTGACCGAACCCACCAGCCAGATGCACCTGGCCGCCGGTGCCAAAAAGGTCGTGATCTCGGCCCCGTCCAAAGACAGCATCCCGATGTTTGTTTATGGCGTGAACCACAAAAAATACGCCGGCGAAGCCATCGTCTCCAACGCCAGCTGCACCACCAACTGCCTGGCCCCGGTGGTCAAGGTGCTCAACGACAAATGGGGCATCAAGCGCGGCCTGATGACCACGGTGCACGCCGCCACCGCCAGCCAAATGACGGTGGACGGGTCATCGCGCAAAGACTGGCGCGGTGGCCGTGGCATTTTGGAAAACATCATCCCCAGCAGCACGGGCGCAGCCAAAGCCGTGGGCGTGGTGATCCCTGAGATCAAGGGCAAGATCACGGGCATGGCGTTTCGCGTGCCCACCTCGGATGTGTCGGTGATCGACCTGACGGTGGAGCTCAGCAGCGACGCCAGCTACGCCGAAATCTGCGCCGAAATGAAAGCGCAAAGCGAAGGCGCGCTCAAAGGGATTCTGGGCTACACCGACGAAAAAGTGGTCTCCACCGACTTCCGGGGCGAGCCATGCGCCAGCGTCTTTGACGCCACCGCCGGCATTGCCTTGGACAAAAGCTTCGTCAAGATCGTGGCCTGGTACGACAACGAATGGGGCTACGCCCACCAGTGCCTGGAGATGATCCGGGTGGTGGCGAAGAAAAAATAAGCCTTCCCCCTCTGCGAAATATGCAGCACGAAAAAGCGCCTTCGGGCGCTTTTTTCATGCGCGCCCAGTTTGCCGAATCAAATCCGCCGCCTTCTCCGCCAGCATGATGGTCGGGGCGTTGGTATTGCCGCTGACCACGCGCGGCATGACCGAGGCGTCGACCACTCGCAGGCCGGGCACGCCGTGCACCCTGAGCTGCGGGTCGACCACCGCCATCGCGTCTTGCCCCATGCGGCAGGTGCCGACCGGGTGGTAGATCGTGTCGGCGTGTTGCCGGATCCAGTGTTCCAGTTGCGCATCGGTCTTGGCCTGGGCGGACGCCGCCCATTCTTGGCTGACTTCGCGCAAGGCCGGTTGCGCCAAAATGCGTTGGCCTTGCCGCACGCCTTGCAGCAACTGCGCCATGTCTTCAGGGTGTGACAAAAACTGCGGGTCGATCAAGGGCGCCACCGTGGCGTCGGTGCTGGCCAGTCGCACGCTGCCGCGGCTTTGCGGTTGCAACAAACACACATGCAAAGAGCAGCCGTGTCCCAGCTGCATTTGCCGTCCATGGTCGACCAATTTGGCGATCACAAAATGCAGCTGAATATTGGGCTCGGCCATCGCCGCATCGGTTTTGAAGAATCCGCCGCCTTCGGCAAAGTTGGTGGTCAGGATGCCTTTGCGCTCCCCTCGCCATTGCCAAATGCCTTGCAGTGCCTTGCCCGCTCCCGCCAGCGACAGGCCAAACAACTCGCTGTGGCCCGGCGCATCGGCGCACAGCACCGCGTCCGGGTGGTCGTGCAAGTTCTCGCCCACACCGGGCAAGTCGCGCAGCGTGGCAATGCCCATGGCTTGCAGGTGCGCACCGGGGCCGATGCCAGAGCGCATCAATAGCGCGGGCGATTGGAAGGCGCCCGCGCTGACGATGATTTCGCGCGTCGCGCTCAGGGTGCGCCGGGCGCCGTCGTGCAACACCTGCACTTGGCGGGCGACGCCGTTGTCCAACACAATTTTCTCGGCCGTGACGCCCGTCATCACCTGCAAATTGTGGCGGCTCAAGTTGGGCGTGAGGTAGGCCTTGGCGGCGCTGAAGCGCTCGCCGTTCTTGTGCGTGACTTGGTAAATGCCCACGCCCTCTTGTGTGGCGCCGTTGAAGTCCGGGTTGCGCGGCAAACCGGCTTGAACCCCGGCCTGCACAAAGCGTTGGGTAAAGGGGTTGGGACTTTGCAAGTCCGCCACATTCAGCGGGCCACCCTGGCCATGCCAGGCATCGTGCACACGCTCGTTGTGCTCGGCTTTGAGAAAGTACGGCAGCACGTCTTGCCAAGCCCAACCGGGGTTGCCCAGGGCCGCCCAATGGTCGTAATCGGCATGCTGGCCGCGGATGTAGACCATGGCGTTGGTCGAGCTGGAGCCGCCCAAAGTACGGCCCCGGGGTTGGTAGCCTTGGCGGCCATTCAATCCGGGCTGGGGTACGGTTTGCAAGCCTTGCGAAATCGACGGCATGCGCGACATCAGCGCAAGGCCGGCCGGGCAATGGATCAAAGCACTGGTATCGGCCGGGCCGGCTTCGAGCAGCGCCACACGCACACTCGGGTCTTGCGACAAACGCGCGGCCAACACGCAACCGGCGGAGCCGCCGCCCACGACGATGTAGTCAAAGCTTGTTGGATTCACGTCTTGTCTTCCTGCGTTGTTGTCGAGATCACTTTGTAACCCAGATGTGGCTTGACAGCAGGCGCTCAGTCGACAACGGGCGAGACAGGGCGTCAAAAAAACCGCCCCGCCTGGCACGAGGCCAAGTCGGGGCGGTT
>CANFMK010000115.1 GCA_947448325.1 Comamonadaceae bacterium | reverse complement strand
GCATGGATCGTCAGCATCGTGAAGCTGTGCACCGTCTCGCCCTGCGGGGACCGCCATTGGGCCCAAAGACCGGCCACGCCCATGGGCTCGTCGTTGGCCAAGGTGATCCGGGTGGGCACTGCCTTGCCGCTGCGCCAATCGGGCTCAAAGAAGGATTGGACCGGAATGATACAATGCTGGGCGCGCTTCCAAGCATCGCGAAAGCTGGGTTTTTCCGCCACGGTCTCTGTCCGGGCGTTGTAGGTCTGGCGGGCCATCTTGTTGTCTTTGGCCCAATGCGGAATCAGGCCAAAACTGCCCAGCATGGCTTCTCGATGAGGCACCGCGTCATCGCCCACGTCGGCATTTTCAGGGCGGCGAAAGAAAGTGCTCAGGTAGCCCGGCCACACGTCATGTCGGGCCAGTTCGCTGGGCTGTGGCACACCAAAGTGCTTTTTCAAAAGCGCTTTGTCGTGGACAGATTCAAAGTGGGCGCACATAGGGACCAGGGGCAGGCGTGTATGTCAGCTTAACTGGCGTTCAGCAATCGTGATCCTGTGCAACAAGCGCCTGTGCCCTTCGTAGCCACCGGTAGCGGCGTGAATCAGGCAGCGGTTGTCCCACATCACCAACATGTCGGCTGACCAAGGGTGGCTGTAGACAAACTCTGAGCGCGTCTGGTGTTCGAACAGAAACATCAACATTTCTTGCGATTCACGCTCCGACCACCCCTCAATACCCAAGGTGTAGCCGGGGCTCACATACAAGGCGGTACGTCCGGTTTCAGGGTGCACACGGGCCATGGGTTGCAGCTGCGTTTTCAGCGCGGAGTCGTCATAGCGAATGGCCATGGAGCGACCGGCTTGCCTGTCTTTTTCGCCGTAGGCGCCGTCACGCGCATAGCCCCGGCGTGCCGAATGAATGCCCATGGCGTCGCGCAAACGCAATTTCACATCCTCGGGCAAGGCGTCCCAAGCAGCGTATTGGTTAGCGAACAGCGTGTTGCCGCCGTGCGGTGGAATGACACTGCCCAACAAGACCGTTGCGGCCGGTGGGGACACCATGAAGCTCCAGTCTGAATGCCAGGCTTCGGCAAAGATGCGGGTGGTTTCATCGGCTTCGCGCCGCACCTGCGCCACATGCGGATGCCCGGGCATCGCCTCAAAGTAAGGGTCCTCACCGTAAGGGCCCATGCCATGCGCAAACCGCTCCAGATCTGGGATGGACATGGGCTGGTCAGGGAACACCAACAACGTGTGCTGCAACCACGTGCGGCGCAAGTGTGACCAGGTCTCCACATCCAATGGCTGCGTTAAATCGATGTCACGGACCAACGCGCCCAAAGGGGCGTCTATTTTTTCAACGGAAAAAGGGGCTGAAGAAGCGTTCATGGCTGCGAGTCAAGAAAAGAAGTTGTCGCGGGTGGTCCGCCCCATTTCAAATCAATGGCTCTTTTCAGTATGCATGGAACTGAAGATGAATGGGCTGTGACATGCCTCGGTTTCGCTAGGGAAACCCCTGGGTTGCAACCGGTCCATGGAGCCCACACCCAGTTACCTACCCAGAACAAACCCATACCCATTGACAGGGATGTAATTAAGTTTCATCTTTTGGCATACGATGGTTACATCGCCAACGGCTCGGCAGTGCGTTGTACCGCCCTGGCCCCATCAGAACGAAAGTGAGACATCCATGACTTTGAAAATCGGTATCAACGGGTTTGGACGCATTGGCCGCATGGTGCTGCGCGCCGCCGTGCAGAACTTCCATGACGTGGAGATCGTTGGCATCAACGACTTGCTCGAGCCCGACTACCTGGCTTACATGCTGCAGTACGACAGCGTGCATGGGCGCTTCAAGGGTGCCATCGAGGTTCAAGGCCGGCACTTGATCGTCAACGGCAAGCCGATTCGCCTGACGCAAGAGCGCGACCCCGCCAATCTGAAGTGGGACGAGGTCCAAGCCGATGTGGTGATCGAAGCGACTGGCTTGTTTTTAGACAAAGACGGTGCAAGCAAGCACCTGGCCGCCGGCGCTAAAAAGGTGGTGATGTCTGCCCCCTCGAAAGACGACACACCGATGTTTGTGTACGGCGTGAACCACGCCAGTTACGCCGGCCAAACGATCATCAGCAATGCCTCGTGCACCACCAACTGCTTGGCGTCTTTGGTCAAAGTGGTGAATGACAAATGGGGTATTAAGCGCGGTTTGATGACCACGGTACACGCCGCCACGGCCACGCAAAAAACCGTGGACAGCCCGAGCAACAAGGACTGGCGCGGTGGGCGCGGGATTTTGGAAAACATCATCCCCAGCAGCACCGGCGCGGCCAAGGCGGTGGGTGTGGTGATTCCCGCCATTCAAGGCAAGTTGACGGGCATGGCGTTTCGCGTGCCCACCTCGGACGTGTCGGTGGTAGACCTGACCGCCGAATTGAATTCGCCCGCCAGCTACGCCGAGATATGCGCTGAAATGAAAGCCCAAAGCGAAGGCGCTCTAAAGGGCGTGCTGGGCTACACCACCGACAAAGTGGTGTCCACCGACTTCCGTGGCGAGGTCTGCACCAGCGTCTTTGACGCCGATGCCGGCATCGCGCTGGACAGCACCTTCGTCAAGTTGGTGGCTTGGTACGACAACGAGTGGGGTTACTCCAACAAGTGCTTGGAGATGGCGCGGGTGGTGGGCCGCTAAACCGCAACGCTTTAAGCGCTCACATGCTTGCCCACAATCCCGGCCAGCTCAAACATCGTGACCTGGTCTTTGCCAAACACCGCTTGGAGTTTGGCGTCGGCGTTGATGGCGCGCTTGTTGGTGGCGTCTTGCAAGCCGTTGGCCTTGATGTAGTCCCACAACTTTTTGATCACCTCGGTGCGCGCCACTTTGCCCTCGCCGATCACCGCCGCCAATGCGGCGCTGGGCGTCAAATTGCCCACAGCGGCTTTGCGCGGGGTTTTAACGGCCGCAGACTTGGCGGCTGATTTCACGGCTTTTTTGGCCGGGGCTTTGGCGGTTTTGGCTGCGGATTTGGCCGCCGTTTTGCCCGCTGCTTTGGCCGGGGCTGTTTTGCCAAACGGGGTTTTGGTTTTGCGCGGCGGGTACTTGCTCACGCGGGGCTCGAATTCAAAGCTGACTTTGTTTTCTTCCGGATTCCAGGCCAAAAAGGCCTTGAACGATCGGCGCGTGCGCATGCTGACAAATTTGTCGAGCAAGTCGGTCTTGCCGGTGGCAAGCAACTTGGTCATTTGCTCGCGCTCGACCGGTTGCTGCAAGATGATCTTGCCACTCTTGAAGTCGCAGCTCGGTGTGGGTTGAGCCTCGGTGGGCACGGTTTTAGAACACACAAAGTTGCTGCCATGCTCGTACACGGGGCTGGCGCACTTGGGGCAAACGCCCAAAGACTCGCTGGCGGCAAAGTCGACAATCTCGCCAGTGTCTTCGTTCTTTTTGTCGTCGCCAAAGTCAAACTCCAGCTTCCAGTTTTTGTCTTCTTCGCTGTATTTGAGGGCCATCTCAGCGACAAAAGGCCAACCGGCTTTGGAGCGAAAGCCTTCCAGCGGGCCGATTTTTTTGTCGTTCAAAAACTGCTCGACTTCAGCAGGCTCAAAGGTGCGGCCTGCGGGTGATTTGCCAAACGAGAAACCACAGCCTTCAGTGGCACCTTCAGCACCCACACAGGTATAGCGCCGGTAGTTTTCTTTGACCACACCGCCGCAGTTCGGGCAAGGCGCTTGCAAAGTGGCGTAGTCACCGGGCACCGTGTCGCGGTCGTACTCTTTGGCCTTTTTGACGATGTGCTCGGTCATCGCGGCGATGCCCTTCATGAAGTCATCGCGGCTGAGCAGGCCTTGTTCCATTTGCGCCAGCTTGTATTCCCACTCGCCCGTCAATTCGGGCCGTGAGAGTTCTTCCACCCCCAGGCCGCGCAGCAGCGTCATGAGCTGAAAGGCTTTGGCGGTCGGGATCAACTCACGCCCTTCGCGCAGCATGTATTTTTCGTTGATCAAGCCTTCGATCGTGGCTGCGCGCGTGGCCGGTGTGCCCAAGCCTTTTTCTTGCATGGCTTCACGCAGTTCGTCGTCGTCCACCAGTTTGCCTGCGCCTTCCATGGCGCCAAGCAAGGTGGCTTCGGAGTAGCGTGCGGGGGGACGGGTTTTCAAACCCTTGGCGTCGACCGATTCCACGCCGACTTTTTCATTCGGCTGCACCGGCACCAGGTTCTGGCCTTTGTCGCCGTCTTTGGCATCCTGCACTTCTTCGGCCGCCTCTTTGCCGTAAATGGCCAACCAACCGGGTTTGACCAAGACCTTGCCCACGGTTTTGAAGTGGTGTTGCTCCACCTTGCTGATGCGGGTGGTGACTTGGTATTCGGCGCTGGGGAAGAACACCGCCATGAAGCGGCGCACCACCAGGTCGTACAGTTTTTGTTCGGCTTCCGACAAGCCGCTGGGCGCTTGCAGCGTGGGGATGATGGCGAAGTGGTCCGAGACTTTTTTGTTGTCGAACACACGTGGAATTTTGCGCACGTAGTTGTTGTTCAGCGCGGTGAGCGCGTGCGGCGCCAAATGCTTCATGCCGCTGTCGGCCAGCATCTCCAAGGTTTGCTTGGCCACGGGCACGTAGTCTTCAGGCAAGTGGCGCGAGTCGGTTCGCGGGTAGGTCAAGGCCTTGTGGCGCTCGTACAGGCTTTGCGCCAAGGCCAGCGTGGTCTTGGCGGAGTAGCCGAACTTGCCGTTGGCTTCGCGCTGCAAAGAGGTCAAGTCAAACAGACCGGGGCTGGCCTGGGTGGTGGGTGAGGCTTCTTCGGTCACCGTGGCGTGTTGGCCGCGCACCGCGTCGGCAATGGCTTGCGCTTCGCGCTCGGTCCACAAGCGGTCGGATTTCTTTTCGCTGTCGTCGTCGGTCTTCTTCCACTGCGGATCAAACCATTTGCCCGGATAGCTGCCTGCGGCAGCGGCAAAGTTGGCGTGGATTTCCCAATAATCGCGGCTGATGAATTTGCGGATCTGCTCTTCGCGCTCCACCACCACGGCCAAGGTGGGCGTTTGCACACGGCCCACGGTGGTCAAGAAGAAGCCGCCATCGCGCGAGTTGAAGGCGGTCATGGCGCGCGTGCCGTTGATACCCACCAACCAGTCGGCTTCGGAGCGGCTGCGCGCGGCGTCGGCCAGGCCTTGCATTTGGCTGTTGCTGCGCAGTTGGTCAAAACCATCGCGAATGGCCTGCGGCGTCATCGACTGCAGCCACAGGCGCTGCACCGGCTTGCCCAAAGGCTTGGCGCCACCGGCGTACTGCTCGATCAAACGGAAGATCAACTCACCTTCACGGCCCGCGTCACAGGCGTTGACCAGGGCGCTCACGTCTTTGCGCTTGGCTTGTTTCACCACCGCGTTGAGCCGGGTCTTGGTTTTGTCGACCGGCTTCAAATCAAAGAAGGGCGGGATCACCGGCAAATTGGCAAAGCTCCACTTGCCACGCTTGACGTCAAACTGTTCGGGCGCTTGGATTTCCACCAAGTGGCCCACCGCGCTGGTCACCACATAGGTGTCGCTCTCAAAGTGGTCGTCGTGTTTCTCAAACTTGCCGGCCACGGGCGTCAAGGCGCGCACGATGTCTTGCGCCACCGAGGGCTTTTCTGCAATCACCAAGGTCTTGCCAATCACTTCGTTTTTCATCTCATTACAATCCAGTGTCTCGCGTGCGCGCAGGTGCGCGCATGCCCACGGGTACGCGCACATGCGCGCGCCCACATGCTTTCACCATAACAAATTTTTCAACCGTGGCCAAAAAACCTTCCCCAGCCTCGCATCGCCGAATTCAAGTTCGCCGCTCTGGTGTTCATGGCAAAGGCGTGTTCGCCTTGGTCGACATTGCCGAAGGCGAAACGCTGATCGAGTACGTGGGCGAGATCATCAGCTGGGAAGAAGCGCAAGAGCGCCACCCGCATGACCCCAGCGATCCGAATCACACGTTTTACTTTCATGTGAACGAAGACCGGGTGATCGATGCGGTCCACGAGGGCAACTCTTCGCGCTGGATCAACCACAGCTGCGACCCCAACTGCGAAGCCGACGAGGTCAACGACCGCATCTTCATCAAGGCCTTGCGCAACATCCACGCCGGTGAAGAACTGAACTACGACTACGGCCTGATCATTGACGAGCCCTACACCCCCAAGCTCAAAGCCGAGTACCCGTGCTGGTGTGGCAGTGGCAACTGCCGCAAAACCCTGCTGGCACCCAAAAGAAGACCGGCGACACCCAAGATCCCCAGCCAGATGAAAAAGGCCGCCGGCAAAGCCGCCAAGCCCGCCAAGAAGCCGGCCAAAGCGGCGCGCTGAGGCGGCGTTTGCTGCGCTGAACCCATGCCCCCATTGAGCGACTCGCACATCCGCTGGCCGGCTGAAGCCATTTGGGAGGCGGTGTTTCCTCATCTGCCCGATTTCAGTGTCGAAGTCCTGCCCGAGATCGACTCCACCAACACCGAATTGATGCGCCGTGCCCGCGCCGGGCAGACCGACGCGGTGCTGCTGCTGGCCGAGACCCAAAGCGCAGGACGCGGTCGTTTGGGACGTGAGTGGGTCAGCCAACGCGGGGACTCTTTGACCTTTTCCCTGGGCTTGCCCTACGCACCGCAAGATTGGTCGGGCTTGTCGCTCGCCGTGGGTTTGAGCCTGGCCGAAAGCCTGCACCCGCAAGTGGGTCTGAAGTGGCCCAACGATTTATGGATCGACGGCCACAAACTGGGTGGCATTTTGATCGAAGCGGCCAGCATGGGCGGCCACAGTTATGTGGTCATCGGTGTCGGCCTGAACATTCGGCCGCAGCCCGCACAGGGCATGCGTACGCCGCCGGCCGCGCTGATGGACTGCTTGCCCGGGATCACCGCCGCCGACGCTTTAGGCCGCGTGGCCTCGCCCTTGGTGGCCGCAGTGCAGGCTTTTGCCCAGACGGGCTTTGCCCCGCTGCAACAACGCTTTAAGGCGCGCGATGTGCTGCAGGGCTTGGCTGTGAGCACCAGCGATGGCGTTTCGGGTCCAGCGCTGGGCGTTGACGCCAGTGGCGCGTTGCAAATCGAGACCGCCGCCGGGGTGGTTCGCGTCAACAGCTCAGAAGTCAGCGTGCGGCCCACTGCGCAACAGGAGAACACATGATGTGGCGATGGATCATCTTGGCGCTGGTCGCCGCAAATGGCTTGTTTTGGCTGTGGAGTCATGGTCAATTACGTGACTTAGGCTGGGGGCCGGCCGAGGTGGCTGAACCTGCGCGGCTGAAAAACCAACTCCACCCTGAAGCCTTGGTGGTCAAGCCGCAAGAGCCTCCTGCAGCCAATACCTCGGCCAATGCCTCGGCCCATTCCCCGGCAGTCGCCGCTGAAGCGGCGCCGGTCGCACCAGCCACACCCGCTCCTTCCATCACACCTCCAGCCTCCTCTTCAGCCACTTCTTCCGCCGCCCCTGCAACCACCTCAGGAAAATAACCATGTCTTTGCAACTGTATTTCGCACCCGGTGCATGCTCCTTCGTCCCCCACACTTTGCTGGAAATTTCGGGCGCAGCGTTTGAACCCACGATGGTCAAGCTGCACAAAGGCGAACAAAACGAAGCCGCCTACCACGCCATCAACCCACGCGGTCAAGTGCCGGTTTTGGTGGATGACGGTCAAGTGATCACCCAGATCGTGGCCATCGTTTTGTATCTGGATCAAAAGTTTCCAGCCGCGGGGTTTTTGCCGACCGACGCCGTGGCCCGCGCCAAGGCCTTGGAGACCTTGATGTGGATGAACAACACCGTGCACACCACGTTCGCGCACATCGTCATGCCGCACAAATTTTCCGATCAGCCTGATGTGCAAGCGCAACTGAAGACCTACAACACCGGCCTGTACCGCGGTTTGCTCAGCGAATTACAAACTCTGGTGGTGACCGCCCAAGCTGCGGGCCAAACCTGGTTGTCGGGTGCGCATTTCGGCCCGCTGGATGGCTACGCATTGACGCTCACCCGCTGGGGCACGCTGGCCGGGATCGATCCACAGGCTTACCCCAGCTTGTGGGCATTTGTGCTGCACGTGGCTGCGCACCCGGCGGTGGCCCGTGTGATCGAGCGTGAGCGTTTGCAGTTGAATTTGTACAAACCCGCCTGAGTGGCTTGTCGCACGGCGCAGGATGCGCCGCCGGTCAAAAGCAGGCGCGCCCTAGTTCAGGCTGCTGCGCGCAAATCGCACCGTGAAGCAGGACCCCGGCGGCGTCTGACCAGGGTGCGCAGCGTCGATGCTGACACTGGCGCCGTGTTGCTGCGCAATCTCCAAGACAATCGGCAAGCCCAAGCCCGAGCCGTCCACGTCGGTGCCCAGCGCACGGTAAAACGGTTCAAACACCCGGTCTCGTTCGGCGGGGGCAATACCGGGCCCGTTGTCTTCCACTTGGATGACCAGCGCATGGCTGTAAGGGTCGACCAAGGTGCGGACGGTGATGACACCGGGACGCTCCCCCGTTGAGGGCGTGTAGTGGATGGCGTTGTCCACCAAATTGCGCACCATCTCTTTGAGCAACACAGGGTTGCCGTGCACGTTCACATCGGCAGTCCCGGCATCTGCACCTTCATAGCCCAGGTCCAAGGCTTTGTCCATGGCGCGCGGTAAAGCATCTTGCAAGACCTCGCTGATCATGAGCACCATGTCGCACGGCTGTCGACTCAGGTTCGATCCGCCACCCTCAGCGCGTGCCAAAGACAGCAACTGATTGACCGTGTGTGTGGCCTGCACGCTGGCGCGGCCAATTTGTTTGAGCGATTGTTTGAGATCGTCTTGGCTCGCGTCTTTGCGCTGCGCCAAATCAGCCTGCATACGCAGACCGGCCAAGGGGGTTTTGAGCTGGTGCGCGGCGTCGGCCAAAAAGCGTTTTTGCGTGGCGATGGATTCTTTCAAGCGATTGAGCAAATCGTTGACCGAAGACACCAGGGGCGCTACCTCCATCGGCACCGCTTTGTCATCCAAGGGGCTGAGGTCATCGGGTTTGCGCGCGCGGATTCGCTCCTCTAATTGCGACAAGGGTTTGATGCCCCGCACCAGCGCCAACCAGACCAACAACACCGCCAAGGGCAATATGGCGAACTGCGGCAGCATCACCCCTTTGATAATTTCGGCCGCCAGGACCGATCTTTTTTCGCGCGTCTCGGCCACCTGGACCAAGACCGTGCGCGCATCGCCGGTCGTCTTGCCCAGCGCAGCGCCTTCTGAAGGCGTCGGCGAGGGTGCTGACTTGCTTGTGGGCTCTGGGCTCAGCGCATCCAACAACACCCAAGTGGAGGCCACGCGCACTTCCAAGCCGCGCATTTCAGCGTCGCGCAAGCGCACTTCGTAGTTGGCGGTTTTGTCTTCATCTTCAGGGCGCGGCAAATCCCGGTCACCGCCCAATAATTCCCCTTTCGGGCCGACCACTTGGAAATACACCATGTCGGACTCGTCAGCGCGCAGCAACTCGCTGGCCGGCTGCGGCAAATTGAACTGGACACGTTGATCGGCGCCCAGCTTGACCAGTTGAGCCACGGCTTGAGCGTTGTAAATCAGTGCACGGTCAAAGGGCTTGTTGGCCAAGCCCTGGGCCACCAACCACGTCAAGGCCAAACTCACCGGCCACAAGAGCAACAGCGGCGTGAGCATCCAGTCCAAAATTTCTCCAAACAGCGAGCGTTGCTCGCGTTTGAAGAGGGACCATTGTTG
>CANFMK010000114.1 GCA_947448325.1 Comamonadaceae bacterium | reverse complement strand
AGGCCGCGTACACCGGGTAGGGGTTGGCCAAAAAGTCAGCGGGCAGGGCACGCAGGTCCAATGTGCGGGCCAGCGTTTGTGCGCGATCCTCGCTCATGGGCGGGGTGATCAGCGAAGCCCCGTCGGTGGCTGTCGTGGCATTCATGTCAGGCTCAGACTTTCAAAAAATCCACCAGGGCGTGCAGCACGGCCTCGGGCGCTTCGGTCATCAAGGAGTGACCGGCCTGGAGTTTCACGACCTTGGCGTGGGCGGCTTGGCCGATCAGGCTTTGCGCAGCTTTGGGCGGCGTCATTTGGTCTTGTTGACCCAAGATGAACAGGGTCGGGCATTGCACCTTCGCCATGGCGGTCTCGCCATCCGCGTAGCTGTCGCAGGCTTTGAAGCCGATGTAGAACACATTGGCCTGCGTGTTGCTGGCCAGCACCCGTCGCATCAAGGCTTTGGAGCCACCGGGCACCCAGGTGCCCGGACCCAGGGCCGAGGGAGGCGGCGCCATCATCGAGTGCGAAAACGTGTTGACCATGTCAATCGCTTTCATCGGGGCGTTCACTGCACCGTCGAGCAACGCTGGAGAGACGCGCATCGGGAACGCCGTGCCCACCATGACCAAATGGCTGACGCGCTCGGGCGCATGCGCCGCCGCTTGCAGCGCGATCAAAGACCCAAAACTGTGGCCGATCAGCGCCGCTTTGGCGATGCCCATGGCGTCCAGTAAAGCGATGATGGTGGTGGCGGCTTCTTCCACGCTCTGCGGCGGCGCGCCTTCGCTTTTGCAGTGACCGGGCAGATCGATGGCCAGCACGTTCCAGCCGTGGTGGGCCATGTAACGGGTTTGCAAAATCCACACGCTGTGGTCGTTCAGCACGCCGTGGATGAACACGGCGGTGGGCTGGGCGGGGTCGAAGGGTTTACCGCCTGTGTAGGCGTAGAGCGCGTGGCCTTGAACAGACGTTTTCATGCTGCAGCCCCTGCTTTCTCCGCTGCTCTCAAAGCTTTTTTCAAGTCGTCGATCAGATCGTCTGGGTCTTCCAGACCGATCGACAAGCGGATGGTGCCGGGGCCGATGCCCGAGCCTTTCAGGGCCTCGTCGGTCATGCGGAAATGCGTGGTGCTGGCGGGGTGGATCACCAGACTGCGGCAGTCGCCCACATTGGCCAGGTGGCTGAAGACTTGCAAGGTTTCAATGAATTTTTGGCCTTGGGCGCGTGAGCCCCGGATGTCAAAGCTGAACACCGAGCCCGCGCCACGGGGCAAGAGCTTTTGCGCCAAGGCGTGTGAGGGGTGGCTCTCCAGCATCGGGTGGCCTACGCGGCTGACCAGTGGGTGCGCCGCTAAAAATTGCACGACTTTTTCGGTGTTGCTCATGTGCCGGGCCATGCGCAGCGGCAGAGTTTCAATGCCTTGCAAAATCAACCACGCGGTGTGCGGGCTCATGCTGGCCCCAAAGTCGCGCAGGCCTTCACGCCGCGCGCGCAGCAAGAACGCGCCCACGGTGCTTTCTTCGCTGAAAACCATGTTGTGAAAGCCAGCATAGGCCTCGGTCAGTCCGGTGAATTTGCCTGAGCGCTCCCAGTCAAAGCTGCCGCCGTCTACCACCACGCCGCCGATCACTGTGCCATGGCCCGACAAAAACTTGGTGGCGGAGTGGTAGACCAAGTCGGCACCATGGTCCAGCGGCTTCATCAGCCAGGGTGAGGTCAGGGTGGAGTCGACCAACAAGGGCACATGGTTCTCATGGGCAATGGCGCTGATGTTGGGGATGTCCAGCACATCCAGGCCGGGGTTGCCCACGGTTTCACCAAAAAACAGTTTGGTGTTGGGCCTGACGGCGGCGCGCCAGGCGTCCAAGTCGCCGGGGGCGACAAAGGTGGTTTCGATGCCAAAGCGGCTCAAGGTGTAGTGCAGCAGGTTGTGCGAGCCGCCATACAGTGCGGTGGAGGCGACGATGTGCGAGCCCGCGTCCATCAAGGTGGCCACGCTCAGGTGCAGCGCCGCCTGGCCGCTGGCGGTGGCAATAGCGCCAATGCCGCCTTCGAGTGCCGAGACGCGTTGCTCCAGCACCGCGTTGGTCGGGTTGCTGATGCGGCTGTACACGTGACCTGCGCGCTCCAAGTTGAACAGCGAAGCCGCCTGCTCGCTGGACTCGAAGACAAACGAGGTGGTCAGGTGGATCGGCACGGCGCGCGCGCCGGTAGCAGGGTCGGGCGAGGCCCCGGCATGCAAGGCCAAGGTGTCAAAACCGGGATCGGCGTAACCAGACATAGATCGTCTCCTGTAAAGGCAGGTCAGGTGCTTGGTGTTAACCCCCGCACAGCAAAGATGTGACCCATTGTGGCCCGAAAACCAGGGTTTGCCTGGCACGCAAAAGACATATTTGCCCCTGCTTGGCTGGTTTTCTGGGCTATATTGGTGGCGCGAGAACTGCAGTGTTTCGTACGTATTTCATCCACACATTAGGGAGACCGCCATGAAAGTCAGTGACATCCTTCGCGTCAAGGGAAACACCTTGTACACCGTCACCCCGGCGCAGCCTTTGTCGGACGCGGTGGACATCATGTCGAGCAAAGACATTGGCTCTTTGGTGGTGATGGAAAAAGGCGACTTGGTCGGTATGCTGACCTTTCGCGAAGTGATTGTGGCGATTGTCAAAAATGGCGGCCAAGTGGGCACCAGCACCGTGCACGCCGCCATGGACGAGCATCCCTTGACCTGTACCAGCGAGACCGATCTGGACGAAGTGCGCCGCATGATGCTGGACCGCCACGCCCGCTACATGCCTGTGATGGATCAGCGCATGCTAATGGGTGTGATCAGCTTGTACGACGTGGCCAAAGCCGTGGTGGACAGTCAGAATTTTGAGAACCAGATGCTCAAGGCCTACATCCGCGATTGGCCTCAAGAAGAAACCACCAAACACAAAGACGCGACCTTGTAATCAGAACTGTTTCCGCCAAGCCTGGCGCAGTCCGGCGCAATCAGCTGTGCAAAAATCCTGTTTGAAATTTGTTGTGGGAGCCAGTGCACTGTTGCTGCACGGACTGGCCATGTCATGGAACCCTTTTGCCAGCGGGGATGAATTCCAAGAAGTCACATTTTCTGCAGCCGAGTTGGCCCAGATTCAAGTGCAAGCGGGTTGGGCCAAAGGCGAAGACCATACCTTGTTGTTCGAAGTGCACAACGGTTTGAAAGGGCCGATCCAGTGCGCCAGTGCCCAAGTGGACTTGCAAGACGGCAAGCACATCTCCAAAGGTTTCACGCCCAAACTGTTCGTGCCCGCGCAAAGCACCCGCAACGCCAGCATCCCCCAGGTGCACAAGGGCAGCATGAAGTCTTATGCCATGAGCTGCACCTGCTTCAAAAAGCAGGGCAAGGGCGAATGCCTCAATCCTTTGCGCAAGGGCTGAGGCTTACAGGTCAAAATCCCAAATCTGATGCAGCTCCAGTTGCAGCAGGGCCAGGCTTTCCAGCATGTCCAGTTGCATGCGCGAGGCGGCAAATTGCTGCTCGTGTGCGGCGCGGGCAATCATCAGCATTTCAAACAGGCTGTGTTCGCCTAAAGCATAGGCTTTGCGCGATTTGTCGGCCGCGCGCTGCTGTGTGTCGGCCGCAGATTGCAACTGGGCCGCGGCGATGCGTTGGTTGTGGAATGCGATCCAGCCCTGGTCAAATTCAGCGCTGAGTTGGTGCTGCAAACGCCGCACCTTGTCGGCTGCGGCTTGCGCATCGGCCAGCGTTGCCAGGGCATGGTCACGCCGCACCGAGCCTGACAGTGGCATCGACAGACTCAAGCCCGTGACCTGCTCCGCGCCGTTGCGGTCCCGCGCACTGTACACGCCCAGCGTAGGGTCGGGCATGCGATCTAAGCGCGCACGCTCGGCCCACAACTGTAGACGCTCGGCTTCCAGGCGCAGCATATTGAGCTCGTGGTTTTGTTCTAAAAAAGATTGTTTCAACACCGCTTGAGAGTCGGCGAAATCGCCCATGTCTTGCGGGTTGATCTTCGGCGACTGCGCTGGCAACGGCAGACTGGGGTAGCGGCTGGTCAATGCCGTGGCGGCCTTGTCGCGCTCGGCCTGGGCCATTTGCAGCGTGGCTTGCGTGCGCTGCACCTCCGCTTGGGACAGCTCCAGGTCCATGCGCGCAATTTCGCCTTGCTTGTAGCGTGCTTGAGCCAGTTGATGTATTTGAGTGGCTGAATTCACTTGCAGCTGCGCTTGACTGAAACCCAGGGCGGCTTGGGCGTGGACAAACCACAGCTTCATCAATTCACGGCTGGCCTCGTGCATGGCGTCGTTGAACGTGATCTCGGCCAAGGCCGAGGTTTTGTCAGACAGTTGCCCGTCGACCGCCGACTTGCCCCACAGGCGCACCGGTCGCTCTAGGCTCAGGGTGTGTTCATTCAAGCGTTCTTGGCTGGCGGGCACACGGCGTTGCTGAAGGTTGGCGCGCAGGGTGAACTCAGCCGTGCCGGTGCGCAGGGTTTGGGCGCGCAGGTTCAAGGCTTCTTTTTGCGCGCGGGCGCTTTGGATGCCGGGGCTGGCCAGCAAGGCTTCTTTGACCACGGCCTCGGCGGGCAGGTAGCGCTGCGCATCGGGGGCTGCGCCAACCCCCATGGGCGTCAATGCGGCCATCAGCCAAAAGGCCCCCACAGCATGAAAGCGACGAAAGGCTGAAAGTGAAATGAAAGAGCGGTTCATGACGCGTCCCCCGCAGCGTCCACACCGGTGGCGCCAAAGCGTTCAAAAATTTTCGGCAACAACAGCAAGGTCAGCAAGGTGGCGCTGAACAGACCGCCAGTCACGACGATGGCCAAGGGCCTCTGAATTTCAGAGCCCGGGCCCGTGGCAAACAGCAAGGGGATCATGCCCAGCGCAGTGATCACCGCCGTCATCAACACCGGGCGCAAACGCCGCTCGGTGCCCAGGCGTACCACGGTCGCCATGGGTTCTCCGTCTTGCAAGCGTTCATTGAAGTGCGTCACCATCACCACGCCATTGAGCACCGCGATGCCCAAGAGCGCAATAAATCCGACCGAGGCCGGCACCGAGAGGTATTCCCCTGAAATGGCCAGTGCCACCACCCCACCCACCAAAGCAAAAGAGATGTTGACGAAGATGATGCCCGCTTGCACCGCTGAGCCGAAGGTGAGCATCAAGATCACAAAGATCAAACCCAATGCGACAGGAATCACCAAGGCCAATCGGGCGGCAGCGCGTTGCTGGTTTTCAAACTGCCCGCCCCAGACCACTTGGATCTCGCGTGGCAAATTCAGCGCGGTCACGGCTTTTTGTGCGTCTTGCACAAAGCCCGTCAGGTCGCGGCCATTGACCGAGACCTGGATGCTGGTGAAGCGCGCACTTTGCTCGTGGTCCACGCGAATCGGTCCGTCCACCAACTGAATGTTGGCCAGCGCGCTGGCGCTCCAACTGCGTCCATCGGGTGCAGACAAAACCAGGTTTTTGAAGGCTTCAGGGCTGCGCTGCAGCGCTTCATTGCCTTTGAGCGTGAGCGGGGTGCGAATGCCGCCTTCCAGCACCACGCCCAGGCTTTCGCCTTCGACTTGGGTTTTCAGATTTTGCTGCAAGGCTTCGATGCTGAAGCCGGCTTGACCTGCGGTGTGGCGGTTGATGGCCACGCTCAAATACTGCAAGCCCTCGGCTTTGGGCGCGATCACTTCAGCAGCACCGTCGATACCGCGCACGGCTTGGGCAATTTTTTGGGCTGCCGCATTGATGGCCGCCAAGTCGGTGCCAAACACCTTGATGGCCACGTCACCCCGTGTCCCGGTCAGCATCTCTGACACGCGCATCTCGATCGGTTGGGTAAAGCCATAGACCAGACCCGGAAAGCCCTCCAAGATGTCGCGCAACTGGGCAATGATGTCGTCTTTGCTGCCGCGCCACTCTTTTTTGGGCTTGAGTACCAAGAAGGTATCGGTCTCGTTCAAGCCCATGGGGTCCAAGCCCAATTCGTCAGAACCCGCGCGGGCCACGATGGACAGCACCTCGGGCACGTCTTTCAAAATCGCCTGCTGCACACGGGTGTCGATTTCCATCGCGGCTTCCAGCGAAATAGAGGGCAGCTTTTGCAACTGCACCAACACGTCGCCCTCATCCAGCGTGGGCATGAAGGTTTTACCCACTTGGGTGTACAGACCAGCGGCCAGCACCAAGGACAGGACCGAGGCGCCATACAGCCAGCGCGGTTGACGCCACGCCCGGTCGCGCAGGGCGACATAGCCGTGGTGAATTTTTTGCATCAACACTGGCTCGTGGGCACCTGATTCGCGCAGCAAGATCGACGCGAAGGCGGGCACCACGGTGAAAGCGATGACCAGCGAACAAGCCAGCGCCATGATGATGGTGATGGCCACCGGCGCAAACAGCTTGCCCTCCAGCCCTTGCAGGCTGAGCAGCGGCAAAAACACCACCCCAATGATCAGCACCCCGGCCACCACCGGCTTGACCACTTGGCGCACGGCGGCCAGCAGGATTTCGGTTTTGGACAAAGCATGGCCTTGCGGGTGTTTGTCTTGCGTGGTGGCGAAGGCGGTTTCGATGTTTTCCACCACCACCACCGAGGCGTCCACCAGCATGCCCAGGGCAATCGCCAAGCCGCCCAGGCTCATCAAATTGGCGGTGATGCCAAAGGCACGCATCAGCACAAAGGTGGCCAACAGCGACAAGGGCAGTGACACTGCCACCACCAAGGCTGCGCGCACGCCGCCCAAAAACAAATACAAGATCACGCAGACCAAGACCGAGGCTTCGATCAAAGCCTTGATCACCGTGTCGGCGGCGCGGGTCACCAACTCGCCCCGGTTGTAAAAGGTCTTCACCGTCATGCCCGGCGGCAAGCGGCTTTGCAGGGCTTGCAATTGGAGGCCCACCGCCTGGACCAAGTCGCGTGCATTGACGCCGCGCATGCCCAGCACCAAACCTTCAACCGCTTCGCCTTGTCCGTCTTGGGTGACCGCGCCGTAGCGCGTCAAAGCGCCTTGGCGCACCACGGCCACATCGTCGAGCAAGACGGTGCCATGGCCTTTGGCGGTGGGCAAGCGAATCGCGCGCAGATCGTCCAGCGTTTTCACCGCGCCTTCGACCCGCACCACCAGGGCTTCTTCGCCTGCGGTCAAGCGCCCGGCGCCGTCGTTGCTGTTGTTGCTGAGCAGGGCTTGGCGCAGATCGGCCAGCGCCACGCCCATGGCCGCCATGCGCGCATTGTTGGGGATGACTTCAAAAGTCTGCACCTCGCCGCCGAGCGAATTGACTTCGGCCACACCCGGGATGGTGCGCAGCTCAGGGCGGATCACCCAGTCCAACACGCGCCGCTTTTCGGCCAGGCTGAAGCCTTCGCCTTCCAGCGTGAACATGTACATCTCAGACAGCGGCGTGGTGATGGGGGCCAAGCCCCCGGAAACGCCGGCGGGCAGTTCACGCAAAACACCCGCCAAACGCTCAGAGACTTGTTGGCGCGCCCAGTACAGGTCGACCCCTTCGTCAAAGTCAATCGTGATGTCGGCAATGCCGTATTTGGAGGTGGAGCGCACCACCCGTTTGTTGGGGATGCTCAAGAGCTCTTGCTCAATAGGCTTGACCACCCGCTGTTCGACCTCTTCGGGCGTCATGCCCGGGATTTTCAAAATGATTTTCGCCTGCGTGGGGGAGATGTCAGGGAAGGCATCGATGGGCAGGTTCAACCAGGCGTGCAGGCCGGCCAGGGCCAGGACCACGGCAAAGCCCAGTGTGAGGTTGCGGTAGCGCAGCCCCAAACGGATCAGGGGTTCGAGCATCACTCGTCCTTTTGCAACAAGGCGCGCAGCGAGGCGATGCCGGTGATGGCCACTTTGGCGGTGGCGGGCAGGGCAGCTTCAATGACCGAGAGATCGTCGTTGGACGTCACCATGCGCACGCGCTGCGCGGTAAAGCCTGTGGTATTGGCCACAAAAACCAGCGGCTGGCCTTGCCACTGACTCAACGCGCGCGAAGGCACCGTCCAAAGAGCGCCTGTGTCTTTGCCAGCGGCATTCGAGGTGGCCACAGGGGCATGCACACCCGCTTGCAAGAACACGGCGACGGCTTCGCCGATCTGCAGGCTACCGCGTTGCGTGACCTTGGCGCGGGCTTTGGCCGATTGACCCGCGTCCAGCGCCCGGCTCACGCCGGTGATTTGCGCTTGGGCATTGCGCGTGGGGATGTGGACTGCATCGCCGACCTTCAATTGCCCGGCTTTGTCGCCAGACAGCTGAATGTCCAGTTGCAGTTCGCGCGTGTCGGCCAGTTTGAAGAGCACTGTGCCGGCTTCGACGCGTTGGCCGACCGAGGTGAAGGCATCCACCACCACGCCGCTGATGGGCGACTGCAGCACGCCCGTGGCGTAACCGCCGCCGCTGCTGGGGCCGTCAAAGCGCAAGCCCGAGGCGTTGAGTTCGGCGGCACGCGATTTCAGCACCGTTTGCGCCGCTTCATGTTTGTTGCGGCTCAATTGCAAGCGCACGGCAGGGATTATGCCTTCGTCAAACAGGGCTTGATCGCGCTGCCAAGCCGCGCGGCTGTTTTGCGCTTCTAAGCTGGCCTCGTGCCATTGACGCCGGGCATCGCCCACCATCGGGCTGGTGAATTGACCTAAAGCTGTGCCGATGCGCACCGTGTCCCCCAAACCCACCATCACGCGCGTGAGTTGCCCTGCATAGGGGGCGGTCAAGGTGATGTCTTTGCCAGGGGGTGTGGTCACGGTGGCGCTGGCGAGCAACTGGCCCACTTGGGCCGCTTGAATGGGGGCGATGCGCACGCCCAGCGCTGCTTGTTGTTTGGCGTCCAGTGTCAAGACGGGGGGCGTTGTCTGGGCGTTCGCCGTCATGCTCATGCCGAAGACGAAACTGGCTGCCGCCAAACGTGCAGCCCAAGATGCGCCGCCGGCGCGAGCAAATACCCATGTGTGATGTTCGGCCATGGCCAACTCCTTCGAACGCTTGAACAGACCGTGCGACTCTGGGGCCGCGCAGCAGGTGTGACCTTGATGCAGGTCACGAGAAGGTTCAATGTGAAAGTGGGGGCGCGTGTGCGGGGGGCGGGCACCCTGCTTGAAATAAACGGGTGATCGTCGCAGGGGCTACAGGGTTCCAAGGCCAGGCACTGGGCAAACGGTGCAGCACACTCAGCACCAGAAAGCTGAACAACACCACGTTCGTGGTGTCTGGTGTGAAAGCATCTGCCTCCGTGCGTGGCAGGGAGGTCACCACACCTACGGCAGGGGAGTCTTGCTCTGTGGGCAAAGACAACACCGGGCCGTCCGAGGCCTGTCCTGGAGTGGGCGCCATCGTCACGGCTTGCAAACCGTTGATATGAAACCCCGAGGTCAGCGAGGCGCCGTAATGCGCGTGCAGAAATGGCCCCAACGCCAACAAGCCCATCAGCAGGCTGATGAGCCAAAGACTTAAACGGCGAAAGAGAGTGGAGTCAAGCACCCTCAAATTATAGGACTGCGACGTGACGCAAGGATGACGCGCACAGAATCGCTCAGTGACTGTGCTGGTGGATCATGTCGCGCACGCGGGGGTAGATCTGCTGATTCCACTTGCTGCCGCTGAACACCCCGTAATGCCCGACGCCGGTTTGCACATGGTGATTTTTCATAGAAGGTCGGATACCCGAGCACAGGTCGTGGGCCGCCACGGTTTGGCCAATCGCGCAAATGTCGTCACGTTCGCCTTCCACCGTCATCAAGGCGGTTTGGCGGATCGCGTGGGTGTCCACCTTGCGGCCTTTGTACATCAGCTCGCCGCGCGCCAGGTCGTAGGT
>CANFMK010000113.1 GCA_947448325.1 Comamonadaceae bacterium | reverse complement strand
CGCTGCCGACTTCTTGGCGCGTGTGCCTGTGCGCATCACCTCGCCACTGGCCGTCACCACTTCCAGCGTCAACACGTTCTCGCGCATCGTGCCGTAACGCACGGCGTTGGTGCCGCTGGCGCGGGTGGCGCTCATGCCGCCGATCGTGGCGTCTGCGCCCGGATCGATCGGGAAGAACAAGCCGGTGGACTTGATCTCTTCATTGAGTTGCTTGCGCGTCACGCCTGGTTGTACCGTGACCAGCAGGTCTTCGGGGTTAATCGACAGCACCTTGTTCATGCGCATCAAATCGATGCTGATACCGCCTTGCACCGCCAACAAATGGCCTTCCAAGGACGAGCCCACGCCAAACGGAATCACCGGCACTTGGTATTGAGCGCACAGGCGCACCGCGTCCGACACGTCTTGGGTGGATTCGGCAAACACCACGGCGGCCGGTGGCGGCACGGTGGTGAAGGCTGACTCGTCACGGCCGTGCTGCTCGCGCACCACCTGCGCAGTGGAGCAGTTGACGCCGAAACGGGCCTTCAAGGCCTCGATCAGCGCCTCAGGCACGGCGCGCTGGGCAATTTCAGGGGCCAAATGGGCGTTGGGTATGGGCGCGTTCATGGGGTGTGTCTCCGTGGGGCTGAGTGACCTTGAGGGCCAAAGTTTACGCGCTCAGGGCTGTGCCCCCAGTCACCCAAGGGGCAAACCCCTGGGGGCAGGACCATCGGCCCCGACCTGTCAGCGCGCTGCGGGGGGACGCGTGCACAATGATGGCTGAAGCAACCGAACAGATCAAAGACATTTATGGGCCAACGTTTGACGCAAATTTCCACCCGCACCGGTGACGCCGGAACCACGGGTCTGGGTAACAACCAGCGCGTATCCAAAAACAGTTTGCGGGTGCACGCCATGGGCGAGGTGGATGAACTCAACTCCCACATCGGGGTGTTGCTTTGCGAAGACATGCCGCTCGACGTGCGCGAGGTGCTGATTGAGGTGCAGCACCAGTTGTTCAATTTGGGGGGCGAGTTGTCCATTCCTGGTTTTGAGTTGCTCAAAGCCGAGGCCGTGGCCGCCCTCGATGAAGCCCTGGCGCACTACAACGCGCAACTGCCCAAGCTGCAAGAGTTCATTTTGCCGGCCGGTTCGCGCGGCGCGTCGCTGGCGCATGTCTGCCGCACCGTGGCACGCCGCGCCGAGCGCGCCACCGTGGCCCTGGGCAATGAAGAGTCGCTGAACGAAACCCCCAAGCAATACCTCAACCGTTTATCAGATTTGATGTTTGTTCTGGCGCGTGTTTTGAACCGCATGAACGGCGGCGACGATGTGTACTGGAAAAGCCAGCGCATGCAGCAAGAGGCCAGCGACGCTGCGCCGTAAACGCGCAGGCCGTTGGCGTGCCTCGGGGCCGCAGCGCTGAAACGGCCCTGTCGCCAAGGTGCACCACTCGCGGGTTTTCCGGATGACAGCGGGCCGGTGCCACTGCTAACCTTGCAGCCATGAATGCAAGCTCTACCTCACTCGCACCTGCTGCGCAGGCCGCACCTTTTGTGCCTCAAATCCGTCTGTATCAAGACTGGTTGAAGGCCCACCGTGGCCTCTCCTTTGAAAGCTACAACGCACTGTGGCAATGGTCGATCACAGACCTGGATGCGTTTTGGCAAAGCATGTGGGACTACTTTGACATGCAGTCACCCACCCCGCACACCCAGGTGCTGGCCAAAAACGCCATGCCCGGCGGCATCTGGTTTCCAGGCGCGCAGGTCAATTACGCCCAACAAGTGCTGCGCCATGTGAAGCCGGCCGACCAGGCTGGTTTCATGGCGTTGATTTGCCGCAACGAAAAAGGCCAACACCGCGAAATGTCTTGGCCCGAGTTGCGCCAGCAAGTGGCGTCCATGGCCCTGTATTTGAAAGCCCAAGGCGTGCAGCCGGGCGACCGCGTGGCGGCCTATTTGCCCAACATCCCCGAGGCCATGATTGCCTTTTTGGCCACCGTCAGTGTGGGCGGCGTGTGGAGCATTTGCGCGCCCGACATGGGCACGCTGGCGGTGCTCGATCGTTTCAAGCAAATCGAGCCCAAGGTCTTGATCGCGGTCGATGGCGTCACCTACGGTGGGCGCGACCACGACCGCATGACGGTGGTGCAAGAGTTGGTGGACGCGCTGCCGTCGGTGCAGCATGTGATTGTTCACGACAACCTGGGCACCGCCGATCTGGCCAGCAACGAGGTGGCCGCCGCGGTGCGCATGGCGCAGACCACGCAGCAACACGGCCCCGAAGTCGAAGCCTTTGAGCCGATGTGGTTGCCCTTTGACCATCCTTTGTGGATTGTGTATTCCAGCGGCACCACCGGCCTGCCCAAACCGATTGTGCATGGTCACGGCGGCACGGTGCTGGTGGCGTTGGCGCTCAAAAGCTTGCACAACGACATCGGTTGCAGCTACCACCCCAACTCCTGGGGCGAGCGCTACCACTGGTACAGCTCCACCGGCTGGGTGATGTGGAACGCGCAACTGGGCGGCTTGCTCAATGGGACTACCTGCATCATTTACGACGGCAACCCCGGCGGCAGCAAAGACAACCCCGATTGGGGCACGCTGTGGCGCTTTGCGGCGGAAATGAAAGTGACTTTCTTCGGCGCAGGCGCGGCCTTTTTCGCCAACTGCCACAAGGCCGGCGTGGACCTGACGCAGTGCGGCGACTTGTCCAGCGTGCGCGCTTTGGGCACCACCGGCTCGCCCTTGTCGCCTGACACGCAAAACTGGGGTACGGATCAGTTTCGCCGCGTGGCGCAGACCTTTGCGCCCGAGCAGCAGGTGCCCGACATTTGGTGGTGCAACATCTCGGGCGGCACCGATTTTTGCGGTGCCTTCATTGGCGGCAACCGCGAGTTGCCGCAAGAGGCCGGCGTCATGCAATGCCGCTTGCTCGGTTGCGCCGTCGAGGCTTGGAATGAGGCGGGCGAGCCGGTGCTGGGCGAAGTCGGCGAGCTGGTGTGTACCCAACCCATTCCGTCTATGCCGCTGTATTTTTGGGGTGATCAAGGCAACGCCCGCTATTTGGCCAGTTACTTTGAGATGTACCCCGCCGGCCATGGCCGTCAACCCGGTGGCGGGGACGCGGGCCCTGAAATGGGCGGTGTGTGGCGCCACGGCGACTGGTTGCGCATTGGTTCGCCCGAGGGCGGCGGCGAAGGCTGCGTGATCTTTGGCCGCAGCGACGCCACCATCAACCGCCACGGTCTGCGCATGGGTACCAGCGAGTTGTACAGCGCCGTCGAGGCTTTGCCCGAAGTGATGGACAGCATGGTGGTCGACCTGGAGTATTTGGGCCGCGAAAGCTATATGCCTTTGTTTGTGGTGCTGCGCGGCGGCACGACCTTGGACGGCGTCTTGCAAGCCAAGATCCACAACGCCATCAAGACCGCGCTCAGCCCGCGCTTCATTCCCAACGAAATTTTCCAAGTCGCCGAAATTCCGCGCACCCTCTCGGGCAAAAAGCAGGAGCTGCCGATCAAAAAGTTGATGCTGGGTCAGCCTTTGGCCAAAGTGGTGAACAAAGACGCCATGGCCAATCCGGGCTGCTTGGACTGGTATGTGGCGCTGGCCCAGGCGCACCTGGCCAAAGCTGCGGCGCATTGACCCTGCGGCAGGGCCCGTCTAAATCAGGGGCGGCGGTGTTTTGACAGGCCGCTGGCGCTGCGCTTTGTAAATCGATGCCCGGCCTGAGAACACATAGCTCACCGCGCAGGCCACGGCGGCAAACGCACCCACTTCGACGCCAAACAACTCCACGGCCATGACGGTGCAAGCCAGCGGCGTGTTGGCCGCACCGGCAAACACCGCGACAAAGCCCACAGCGGCCATCAAGCCGATCGGCATTTGCAGCAGAGGCGCCAAAGCATTGCCCAGTGTCGCGCCGATATAGAACAACGGCGTGACCTCGCCGCCTTTGAAGCCCGAACCCAAAGACGCCACTGTCAGCGCCAGTTTGGCGGCAAAGTCCCAAGGCGCTAAGGGTTGAGAAAACGCTTCCACGATGACGGGAATCCCCAAGCCGAGGTAGCGCTCGGCCGGCAACACACTCACCACCACCGCGATCAGCGCGCCGCCGATCAGAGGCCGCAAAGGCGCGTAGGCGATGCGCTGCTTCATCCAGGCGCTCAGGCCATGGGCGCTCAGGGCAAACACGCGCCCGGTCAGCCCCATCAAGCCGCCGGCCAAGACCATGGCACATAAGCCCCACGCGGTGAATGCCGGCACGCTGCTCACGGCGTAGGCCGTGTGTTGCACGCCCCACCACAGCCCCACTTGATCGGCGGCCACGGCGGCGATGGCACAGGGCACCAGCGCGGGCCAACGCATCTGGCGCAGCGCAGGACCGGCCAGCACTTCGAGTGCGAACACCGCGCCCGCCAGTGGTGTGCCAAAGACCGAGGCAAAGCCTGCGCCGATACCCGTCATCAACACCACTCGGCGTTGTGCCGCAGAAAATTGGAATCGGTGTGAGAGTTGATCGGCCAAGGCGCCGCCCATTTGCACGGCCGTGCCTTCACGCCCGACGGACGCGCCCACCAGGTGCGACGCCACCGTGCCGCCCAAAATCAAAGGCACCATGCGCAGCGGCACCACCCGTCGCGGATCGTGGATTTCATCGATCAACAAGTTGTTGCCCGCGTCCACCGACTGCCCCCATTTCAGGTACAGCCAGCCGACCACAAAACCGACCGCGGGCAAACCCCAGATCAACCCGGGGTGGGTTTCACGGGTGCGTGTGGCCCACTCCAGGCTGAACAAAAACAGCGCCGAGGCCGAGCCCGCCATGAGCGCAACGCCCAGGCACAGGCACAGGCCCCATGCCGCAATGCGGGCCTTGCTCAATAAAAAATGAAATCTTGACAAACGAACAACCTCATTCGCACGGAACTCAGGACACCGTGCGCCAAAGATTCAGAGCACTTTCAAAGTTTGCACCAGCACACCCTGAAAGCCGCGATCATCCTGCCATTCAGCTCGGAACTCGGCCGTTTGATCGGCGCGCAGGTAAAACTCAAAATAGGGGTCGGCGGCAATCCCAGAAGACGGCTCCACGCGCAATACCTCTTGTTTGCCCAGTGTACAGGTCAGTTGGCGGATCACATTACGGGGTACCAGTTTGCCTTGGAGGTCTTGCAAATAGCCGGTGTCCATCGGGTGTTGAATCAACAAGCGTACCTTCACCACATCGCCTGCCGCGATCCGATCCGGCCATTGCACACGGGCAATCACCAGGCTCATGAGGCGTCCACGCAAGCCGATTCGGTGACGATGATTTCCATCCGGTCGTAACGAAACTCGCCGCTCGACAGACGGGCCAAAGCCACCACATCCTGGGTGCCCGCCAAGCGCATGCGTGTACTGATTTCGGCGCGTCCATTCCAGGGCCCCAAATGAAACACCGCCATGTGCGTGACAGGGTTTCGCTGTGACAACAGATGCACATGGGTCACATGGTCTTGCGCGGTCATGGGGCTGCTCACCAGAACTTGCACCGGGACCAGGGAGCCGTTTTCGGCGAGGAGGGGCGCGCGCAGAGTGACCTCCGTTTGGAGCAACTTGGCGCCCGCCACCCAGGGCTGCACCATCTGTTCAAAAGTCAGCAAATGGCCAGAATTCATGTGCTGGGCGTGCGCAGAGCGCACTCCTGAAGCAACCCAGGGCACCCCGCTGAGCAAGAGGCCCATCAACCCCCTGCGTCTGGCATACCCCGTTCGGTTCATGCCGTCTTGCCTTGCACCCTGGCCAAACTCAAACCATGGTTTTTCAAGGGCAAGGAGCGGATGCGTTTGCCCAGTGCCGCAGAAATCGCATTCACCAGGGCCGGTGCCAAGGGCGCTTGTGCGGGCTCGCCCACGCCACCCCAGAAACCGCCGGTGGGGGCAATCACCACTTCGACCTTGGGCATCTCATTCAGGCGCATCATCCGGTAATCGTGGAAGTTCGATTGTTCGACGCGCCCTTCTTTGATGGTGTTCTCTCCCCAGAAGATGGCTGTCAGACCATGCACAACGCTGCCCTGAAATTGGGCCACGATGTTGTCGGGGTTGACGGCATAGCCGGGGTCGATGCCAATGACCACGCGGTGAATGGTGACTTCGTTCTTGGCGTTGACGGAGACCTCGCAGACACAGGCCGTCCAACTGCCATAGCCCTCGGTTTCGGCCACGCCCCGAAACACCCCAGCCGGCAGCTTGCTGCCCCAGCCGGCAGCTTGGGTCACGGCCTGCAAAATGCTGCGGTCGCGTTTGGACTTTTCGTTGTTGGGCAGCATGGTCAAGCGAAAGGCCACCGGGTCCTGGCCTGCGGCTTGCGCCAACTCGTCAATGAAACACTCCCGCCCATACGGATTTTGCGAGTGGCCGACTGAACGCCAAAAGCCCACCGGCACATTGGTGTTGCGCTGCGCGTAATCGACCAAGGTGTTGGGAATGTCGTAGGGGTGGTCGTTGAAACTGGCCACCGCCTGGCCGTCAATGCCTTTGGGCAAGGGCAGCTTAAGCAAGGTGGCCAAAATCGACGGTGCGCTGACCCGAATGTGCAGCGCATCGACCTTGCCGCTGGCGTCCAGACCGGCTTTGAAGCGCATCAGGCTGGCGGGGCGGTACAGGCCGTGCTGGATTTCTTCTTCGCGGCTCCAGAGCATCTTGACCGGTTTGCCCGCCATGGCTTTGGCGATCATGACGGCTTGGCGTGTGAAGTCTTGCGGGCTCTTGCGACCCAGACCGCCGCCCAGTTGCACCGGGTGCACTTTCACATTCGGCTGGGGCACGCCGGCCGTTGCTGCGCCCACGGCCAAGGTGGCCTCCGGGTTTTGCGTGGACGACCAGATCTCCAATTTGTCGCCCTGCAACCACGCGGTGCAGACCATGGGCTCCATGGTGGCGTGGGCCAAATACGGCGTGAAGTAATCCGCTTCCACCACTTTGGCGGCTTGGCTCAAGGCTTGGGTGGTGTTGCCGTCGTTGCGCGCCACGGCCAGCTCGGCTTGCGCCATGCCCGCTTGCAAATGCGCCATGATGGCCGTGCTGCTCAGGGTGCCGTGCTCGCCCACGTCCCAATCCACCACGACTTCGCGCAAGGCCTCTTTGGCGCGCCACCAGTTGTCGGCGACCACGGCCACAAACTCGCCCAGGTTCAGGACCTTGACGATGCCTCGGCGGTTCTCCACCTTGGACGCGTCCATGCTTTTGACCTTGCCGTTGAACACCGGGCAAGCGGCAACGGCCGCATGCAGCATGCCGGGCAATTGGGTGTCGATGCCGTATTTGATCTTGCCCACCACAATGTCGGGGATGTCCACGCGGGCAATGGGTTTGCCAATCAGCGTCCAGTCTTTGGGGTCTTTGAGTGGGACCTCTTTGGGCGCTTCGAGTTGCGCGGCGGCAGCGGCCAACTGGCCGTAACTCAGGCTGCGCTTGCTGGCTGCGTGGCTGACTTTGTTCAGCGCGGCCTTGCAATCGCTGGCGGGCACGCCCCACTGCTGGGCCGCCGCCGCGATCAGCATGTGGCGTGCTGTGGCACCGGCTTTGCGCAGGTATTCCTGCGAATTGCGGATCGTGCGACTGCCCACCGAGGCCATGTCGCCATAAGCGCGTTTCGTGCGCAAGTTTTCATGCGCTGTGGCGTACTCGACGCGGACTTTTTTCCAGTCGGCATCGAGCTCTTCGGCAATGATCATGGGCGCAGACGTCATGCTGCCTTGGCCCATTTCGGCGCGCGCATAGCGGATGACGATGGTGTCGTCCGGCTCGATCTCGATCCAGACATTGAGCTGTGGTGCGTTGGCTGCACTGGCCCGCTCTGGTACAAAAAATCCGAGCGACAAACCGGCCGTGGTGGCGCTGGTGACTTGGAGGAAATGACGTCGGCCCATGCCGACAGGGGTATTCAGGGGGCTCATGCGCGGCCCCCCTTCTTGGCTGCCGCATGAATGGCCGTGCGGATGCGCGCATAGGTGCCGCAGCGGCAGATGTTGCTCATGGCCGCGTCGATGTCCTCGTCACTCGGTTTGGGCTTTTTCTTCAGCAAGGCCACGGCGGCCAGCATTTGGCCGCCTTGGCAGTATCCGCATTGCGGCACTTGGTGGTCGATCCAAGCCTGTTGCACCGCGTGCAAGCGGCCTTTGTCGGCCAAGCCTTCGATGGTGATGACTTTTTGTCCTGCCGCCGCAGAGACTGGGTACGAGCACGAGCGCACAGGCTCGCCATTGAGCAGCACCGTGCAAGCGCCGCATTGCGCCACACCACAGCCGAACTTCGGCCCCTTGATGTCCAACTCGTCGCGCAAGGCCCACAACAAAGGCATTTCGGGCTCGGTGTCGAGCGTGTGGTTTTGACCATTTACCGTCAGTTTCATGTTGATCGTCTCCCCCTGTATGAATATGGGCAGACTATGACGTGCCAACGACCATCCTGCAATCAGGAAACTACGCACAAGGCCAAACGTTGTGCCCGTAGGAGTCCCATGAGTGACGGCGTTGCGAAAGCCCGGTCCAATCCTGCAAACGCCAGGCAAGCCCTTAGGGGGCCGCTTCTCGGGTGTTCAACACCCCGCGGCGAATTTGGTCGCGTTCTATCGACTCGAACAGGGCTTTGAAATTGCCCTCGCCAAAGCCATCGTCCGCACGCCGCTCGATGAACTCAAAGAACACCGGGCCTAACTGGTTTTGCGAAAAAATTTGCAGCAGCAGTTTGGGCTGGCCGCCTTGGGTGGAGCCGTCCAGCAAAATGCCGCGCGCCTGCAGGTCCGGCACGTGCACGCCGTGACCAGGCAAGCGCTCTTGCAGCATCTCGTAGTACACCTCGTTGGGCGCACTCATCAAGGGCACGCCCGCCAGTTGCAGTCGGTCCACCGTGTCCACCAGGTTGTCGGTGAGCAAGGCAATGTGCTGGATGCCCTCGCCGTTGTAGGCCATCAAAAACTCTTCAATTTGGCCCGAGCCTTGAGACGACTCCTCGTTCAAAGGGATGCGGATTTGGCCGTCCGGCGCCGTCATCGCTTTGGAGGTCAGGCCGGTGTGGGCGCCTTGAATGTCAAAGTAGCGGACCTCGCGAAAGTTGAACAACCGTTCGTAAAAGCTGGCCCAAAACCCCATGCGCCCTCGGTACACATTGTGGGTGAGGTGGTCGATGATTTGCAGGCCATGCCCCACCGGGTGGCGATCGACACCCTCTAAAAAGGTGAAGTCGATGTCGTAAATCGACTTGCCGTCTTCGAACCGGTCGATCAAGTACAGCGGCGCACCGCCAATGCCTTTGATGGCGGGCAGACGCAGCTCCATCGGCCCCGTCGGGATCTCGATCGGTTGGGCGCCCAGCTCAAGCGCGCGCGCATAGGCCTGATGCGCGTCTTTCACGCGAAACGCCATGCCACAGGCCGAAGGGCCGTGTTCGGCGGCAAAGTAGGCCGCGGCACTGCCCGGCTCGTGGTTGGCAATGAAATTGATATCGCCTTGGCGGTACAGCAGCACGTTTTTAGAACGGTGCTTGGCCACCAGACTGAAGCCCATGGCTTCGAACACCGGGCCCAAAGTGGCGGGATCGGGCGAGGCAAATTCGACAAACTCGAAGCCACACAACCCCATGGGGTTGTCAAATAAATCAGACATGAAACACTCCAAAAAAAGATCAACGAAGAACGACCGGCATCAAACCGATGCCGGTGGTGCGCAGGGCTTGCCGCGCGTGCTGCGCGCCAAGTGAACGCCGATGATCAAAATTTGTCGGTTCATGGCTTCATTCTCGTTCAAAATAACGAAGCACCCCAATCGGCGGCCCCGCCGCTTGAACACAGGAAGATTTGCCGATGATGAAAATCACCACCACCTTGACGGTCTTGCT
>CANFMK010000112.1 GCA_947448325.1 Comamonadaceae bacterium | reverse complement strand
TGCACCAAGTCCGCCGTGGTTGAGGCTTTGTATTTGCGCATCAATTGGGCCCGGTAAATCTCCACCGTGCGGTGGCTGATGGCCAGGGTCTTGCCGATCTCTTTGCTGGTCAAGCCGCCCATCAGGTGCGCGGCGACCTCGCGTTCGCGAGCGGTGAGTTCGGCTTTCACCGGGCGGCTGGCGCTGAGGTCTTCAAAGGTCCAGATCCCAGCCTCGTGCGGCGTTTTGCGGTTCAAGGCGCGGCCGGTCACGTGGCACCAAAAGGTTTCGCCTTTGAAACGGCCGTCGACCCGCTTCATGATGCGGTCGTCGGCGTACACACCCTTGGCGTTCAAGATCGGGGTGATGCGTTGGCCGGTACGTTCGTACTCGTCGGCGCTGGGGTACAGCAATTGAAAAGTCTGGCCAATCAGTTGCTCACGGGTCGTGCCAAACATGTCGCACACACGTTCGTTGCAGTCCACCATGGTGCGGTTGCGTGACAGCACCATGCCAATGGGGGCCAATTCAAAAGCCAGCTTGTAATCAATCTGCGCCATGGCGTGTCGTCGGGTTGCGTGGGCTACCTGCCAGAAAGCGCGGGTTTGCCCTTTACGAAATACTACGTAGTTGAATACGTAGTATCGTTCACTTCATTGATTCATTCTTTCAGGAGCGACTTGTGAACAAGATTTACCCTTCTGCGGCAGCAGCCTTGCAGGACATCGTGGCCGATGGCCAGTTGTTTGGCGTTGGCGGCTTTGGTCTGTGCGGCATCCCCGAAGCTTTGATTGGCGCTTTGCGCGACTCGGGTGTGAAAAACCTGACAGCGATTTCGAACAACGCCGGCGTTGACGGTTTTGGTTTAGGCTTGCTTTTGGAAACGCGCCAGATCACCAAAATGATTTCGTCCTATGTCGGCGAGAACAAAGAGTTTGAGCGCCAGTACCTGGCGGGCGAGTTGGCTTTGGAGTTCACCCCCCAAGGCACGCTGGCCGAAAAGCTGCGCGCAGGGGGCGCTGGCATTCCGGCTTTCTTCACCAAAACCGGTGTCGGTACCTTGGTGGCTGAAGGCAAGGAAACCCGTGAATTTGACGGCGAGACCTACATCATGGAGCGCGCCTTGGTGCCCGATGTCTCCTTGGTCAAAGCTTGGCGCGCCGACACCTCGGGCAATTTGCAGTTCCGTTACACCGCGCGCAACTTCAACCCCGCAGTGGCCATGGCCGGCAAGATTTGCGTGGTCGAGGTCGAAGAAATTGTGGAAAAAGGCGAGATGCACCCGGACAGCGTGCACCTGCCTGGCATTTATGTTCACCGCATTGTGTTGAACGCGAGTCCCGAAAAACGCATTGAAAAACGCACGATCACTGAAAAGGCAGGAGTCTGATATGAGCTGGAGTCAAGACCAAATGGCCGCCCGTGCGGCGCACGAACTGGAAGACGGGTTTTACGTGAACCTGGGCATCGGCATCCCCACCTTGGTAGCCAACTTTGTGCCAGCCGACAAAGAGGTGTGGTTGCAGTCGGAAAACGGCATGTTGGGCATCGGCCCCTTCCCGACCGAAGACGAAGTCGACGCCGATCTGATCAATGCCGGCAAGCAAACGGTCACCACCATCCAAGGCTCGTCGATTTTTGGTAGCGAGCAGTCCTTTGCCATGATCCGTGGCGGCAAGATCAATTTGTCGATCTTGGGCGCGATGCAGGTCAGCGAGAAGGGCGATCTGGCCAACTGGATGATCCCCGGCAAGATGGTCAAAGGCATGGGTGGCGCGATGGACTTGGTCGCTGGCGTCAAGCGCGTGATCGTGTTGATGGAGCACGTGGCCAAGAAAAAAGACGGCACCGAAGACCTGAAGATTTTGCCTACCTGCACCTTGCCTTTGACCGGCGTGGGCGTGGTGGACCGCATCATCACCGACCTGGCCGTCATGGACGTGACGCCGCAAGGCTTGAAAGTGGTGGAATTGGCCCCTGGCGTGACGCCTGAGGCCATTCAGGCCAAGACCGGGGTCAAGCTGATTTTTTAAATGAACCCGCCTCTTGACAAGAGGTCTGGGGTTGACGGCTTCAAAAACCGCTGAATTTCAGCGGTTTTTTTTCGTCCAGGCTCCAGATGTTTCAGTGGAAACATGTCGCTTTATTTGATAAATGCGCTTAAAATTAAGTTATTCATTAAATACTGTAATTAATTTTAAATTACTCATTTTCAATATACAATTTGCCATATAAACAACTTTATCGATTGAGGTGGCTGTGGTGAAGCTGATCGAAGAAGACCAAGTCAATGGAGACAAACTGCGGCAAGCACGTGAGGCAAGAGGTTGGGATTGGTCTCAGGTCGCGCGAATGTGCAGTCTGTCGGTTGCACAAGTCAAGGCGCTCGAAAACGGTGGCGTAGACAGCTTTTATTCGCTGCAGATCAAAAATAATGCCGCGCGCAAAGTTGCACTGGTGTTGGGTGTTTCGGATGTATTGAATGGCTCTGTCCGTGAGCCTTACGAAGCGTTTGTGGAGGCCGTCACCATTTCGCCAGCCACGGACAGTCTGGCTTCACCTGGACTGCTCCGTAAGCTCATACCCGGCAGCCATTGGATGGGTTACGTCATTTTGAGTTTCATCCTTGTCTTGGTATTGTTCTGGTCCGGCTTGCAGATGAAGCCGTCATCGCAGGATGTCAGATTTAACGAGATCGCCGGCACCATTGTTCAGCAAGACAGCAAAACATCCAGCCCTAGATTGGCAGAAGCGGTATCCCCTGAAAATGCTGTAATTCCCCCCGGCAACCTCCAGCCTCAGCCTGTCTTGGGGCCATTGTCAGCGACAAAATCCACCCAGGAAACAGAAATAGTGCCTGCTTCGCTGACCACGTCGTCTAGTCCTGCTTGTGCTTTTGAAGGTGAGGTCGCCACGATTGAGGCGACAAACCCCACCAAATCCGCAGAGAAGGTCAGTTTGATGCTGCATAAAGCAGGCAAGCTGTGCGTGCAAGATGCCAGCGGCAAAGTCTGGCAAGAAGAGCTCAAACCATGGATGGGCCGCACATTTGTGGGTAAGGCCCCTTGGAAGCTACACAGCCCTGCTTTACCGAATGCCGATGTGTATTTTCAAGGCGAAAAATTAAAACTGACATCGGCCAGTGCGCGCACCATTGCCCTGAATGGCAAGGAAATTCAGTGAGGGATACGAGAGTTGGGGTCAGCGTTAGCTGAATTCTTTGGTCGAAAAGACCTGATGGAGCGGGTGATGGGAATCGAACCCACGTTATTTGCTTGGGAAGCAAGAGTCCTACCATTGAACGACACCCGCTTGTAACGCAATTATAGGTGTGTGTAGCTCAAATTCAGGCGCATATCAGCACGCCATGCACGCGTCACATTGATTGTGTATATTGCATCGCCATGAAACAGACATTGCGCCAAGGGCTGCTCATCGGCTTGCTGATCCTCGTTTGCCCCTTGACTTGGGCGGCGCGCCCGATGGTCACTGACGATGCGAATGTGGTCGACCCTCGTGCATGTCAAGTCGAAACTTGGGTTCGCTCGGGTCATGTGTCCACTGAGCGGTGGGCCGTGCCGGGTTGTAATTTTTTCGCCGATACGGAACTGTCAGTTGGAAGCAACTTGCTTTCTGAGCCTAACGGCCAGACCCAGCAACTCCGACTTTGGCAGCTCAAAAAAAGGTGGCGAGTTGTCGAGCCGGGGCAGTGGGGGTTGTCAACCACCGTGGGCAGGGTTGATTCACCCAGTTCTGCTGCAGGATTTTCTCCGGCGCAAGACACTTACCTGAACATACCGATCACATTACCGACTCAGCAAGGCACCATCTTGCACTGGAATCTGGGGGCCTACCATCATCAGGCTGAACGAGTGACTCAAACCACATGGGGCATGGGTGCAGAGGTGCCTTTGAACCCCAGCTTGTTTGCCATCATGGAAGCCTTTGGCGAGACGGGCAGTCGCAGCAAGGTACAAATGGGTTTACGTTATTGGATCATTCCACAAGCCGTTCAGATTGACACCACTTTCGGACAAGACCTTCGCGGTACCCATCAGTCCAGTTGGTTTTCGCTCGGATTGCGCTTGCTCACTCCCGCCTTGTATTGATCGCTTATTGCGCCTGATTCGAGGATGGGCTTGCGAACACAATATGGGCCTCAAGACCGGGGTGGTGGACTGAGTTCTGCAGCCAAAACTGCGCGCCCAGCAACTGGGCATAACGGGTGACGATGGACAAGCCAAAACCTGCGCCTTGGTGCAGCCCGTGGCTGGCCTTGCCTTGTTGACCTTGAGCGCCGCGCTGCAGCAATCGCTCGCATTCTTCTGTTGCCAAACCTGGACCGTTGTCCATCACGATCAACGCCACGCCTTGTGCGCTTTGCGAGAGCGAGACGGTCACCTCCGCCGTCAACGGGGCGTGAGGTCGACCATAGCGCAAAGCGTTGTCGATCAAGTTGTTCAAGATGCCTTCAAGCAGTGTGGCGTTGGCCATCACCGTCACTGGGTGTTCCAAGCCCTTGGCGCCCAAATCCACCTGCAGTGCCCGTGCACGGACACTGGCTTGCACGATGGCTGCCGTTACCAACTCGTCCAGCCGCACGGGTTCGCGGCGCAAACTCAGATCGGCTTCGTCGGCCAAAGCCAAGGCCAGCAATTGATTGGCCAAATGGCTGGCGCGCATGCTGCTGTCTTTGATCAAGGCCAGTTGCTCTTTCCAGGCCTGGGGTTGGTCGCTTTGCAGGCCGTATTCGGCCAGGGCCCGAATGCCCGCCAAAGGGGTGCGCAGTTCGTGCGCCACATTGCCTGAGAACTCACGCTGCGCGTTCAATCCGTCTTGAATGCGGGCCAGCAGTGCATTGATGGAGGTGTTGAGTTTGTCGACATCTTGGGTATCGGAGGCCACCACCATGGGGGTCAAGTCGGCAGCGTCACGTTGTTCGACCGCTTCTTCCAAATTCACCAAAGGTTGAAGATCTTGCGCGATAGCGCGGCGTAGCCATACCGCAATGCCCGCGAACAACAGCATTTGCGGCAGGATGGAGTAGATAAGCAGCTGCTCCAGCAAGCGGGTGCGGCTGCGGTTGGTTTGCGCCACCACCACTTTGAACGCAGCGGGCTTGGATTGATGCAACACCACGCTGCGCATGGGGCGACCTTGGAAATGGATGTCGCCAAATTCGATGTTGGATGGGGAGGGGGCTGCAACTGAGGGTCCGGTCAAGCCGCCATGACCCGCCAGCAGCGTGCCGTTGTCGCGGTACACCGCAAAATACATGGACTCGGTTTGGTCAAACAACAAACTGCCAATTTCACTGGAAGACAGGTCAATGTCCAACTGCGGCGGCCAAGCTTCTGTTAAGCGCACATGACCCGCCACAGCGTAGGCATCGTCCAGCAGGGAGCGGTCAAAAGCTTTTTGCGCAAAGTAGTTGGCAATACCCGCCGAGAGCAGGGTGCCAATCAGCCACACAAAGGCCAACGGCACCAGCACGTGGCGCATGAGCTTGTCGCGCAAAGACGGCTTGAGGGTCAGTGGTGTTTGCAAATCCGGCGAGTTCACAGGTCTTCCTCTAGCAAGTAGCCGATGCCACGCAAGGTTCGAATGGTGGCCCCACTGTGACTGAGTTTGCGGCGCAAACGCGAGATGAACGCTTCTAGCGCGTTGTCGCCCAATGAGGCGTCGAAATCCGACAGCTTGTCCGACAGGGCGCGTTTGTTCACGGCGCGGCCCGGTGGCGTCATCAACTCCCAGAGCACTTCAAATTCTCGCGCTGGCAGCAGCAGCGGCACTTCCCCCAGGCTGACGCGGCGGTTTTTGCGGTCCAAGCACAGCTGGCCCACTTGGGTCATGTCGCTGGCGCCTTGGCTGCGGCGTACCAAGGCGCGCAAGCGGGCTTCGACTTCGCCCAGATCAAACGGTTTGCCCAGGTAGTCGTCGGCGCCCGCGTCCAGTCCGGCAATGCGCTCTTCGGTGCGGTTGCGCGCGGTCAGCACCATCACGGGGGTGCGGTCGCCCCAAGCCCGGGCTTCGCGCAGCACCGACAGCCCGGAGCCCATGGTCGCATGCGCTTGACTGGATTGTGGCAAATTCAGATCCAACAGCACCACATCGAAAGCCTGCACGCGCCAAAAGTGGCCTGCCTGGGCCAAGTCAGAGGCCGCGTCGACGCGGTGCCCGGCATCCACCAGGCTTTTGAGCATGACGTGACGCAAAACATCGTCGTCTTCAATCAACAAAATGCGCATACAAATGAATTAAGGGTTCAGGGTAAACCCAAGGTGGTGGCGTCAACAATGCGGTGGTCCCTGCGTTATTGGTCAGGTACAGGTCAGGTCACATGAACGATAAACACGCCATGAGCATACGACAGTTCTTTTTTCCAAGCGCTTGCGCCACGCTGGTGCTGGCTTTTTCGTCGGCAGTGACACCTGCATGGGCGCAGCCCACATCGCAGCCCTTGAGCTTGTCCGAAGTCCTGGAAGCCGCGCGCCACAACCTGGATGTGCGTTGGGCACAGCAAGAGGCCCTGGCCAGTCAGGCCGATATTTTGGCCGCCAACCGGGCACCCTTGCCGGTGTTGTCGGCCAAGGCCGCGGCGGGTGAACAAATCGGACTCAGCAATAACGCATTGACCTCGCAGCGGCGCATTGACAAATCGCTGGGCCTGGACTGGACTTGGGAGCGCGGCGGTAAACGCGCCTTGCGGACCCAAGCCACGCAAAGCCTGGCGGCGGCGGCGCAAGCGGACGTGGCCGAGACCTTGGTGCAGCAGCAGTTGGCCGCTAAAGACGCTTTTTATGATGTGCTGTCTGCGCAGGAGCGTGTGGCCCATGTGCAGGCCATGGCGCACAGTGCGAAGCAATTGGCCCAGACTGCGCAAAAGCGGCTGCAAGCGGGGGACCTGTCCGCCCAAGATGTTGCGCGGGTGGAAATTGAAGCACAACGCGCCCAAGCTGATGCCCAAAGCGCGCAGCTGGACCAGCAGCGTGCTACCTTGGCTTTGGCCCAAATCACGGGGCGGCAAATCCGGCCCGAACCCGTTATGCAATGGCGAGTGCAGCCCCAGTGGCCCGCCAACGCGGTGCCTGAGATGGACGCTGGATTTGAGCGTTGGGTGCAAGCCCGAGCCGATGTGCAGGCCGCTACGCAACGGCTGCAGGCTGCACAAGCTTGGCTGGACAACGCCCAAGCGCAAAAACGGATCGACCCTGTGGTCGGGGTTTCTGTCGATACCGCTGCCAATGCCAGCAACCGTTTGGTGGAACTGCGGGTGCAGTTCCCGCTGCAAGTGAACTATGCCTACGAAGGCGAGATTGGCCGCGCCATCGCGCAGCACGCGCAGGCGCAAGAGGTGCTTGACAAAGTGCTTTTGGCCGCCCAAGGCGAATGGCAGGGGTTGCAGCAAGATCTGACTAGCGCCACCAGCCGCTTGCAAGGCTACGAAACCTTGATCCTGCCGCGTGCACGCAAAGTGGCCGAACAAGCTGAACTGGCTTACAGCAAAGGCGCCATTGCCTTGGTGGATTTGCTCGATGCCCGCCGCACCCTGCGTGCATCACTCATCGAATCGCTGACCGTGCAAACCGATTACGCCAAAGCGATTACCGCTTGGCAACTGCGCAGCCGCCCAGCGGCTGCATGGACCCCATCGAAATAACCTTGAATGCAAGAGACACCTGTGAAGAATTTTGCGCTCCCATCTGCTTTCTCACTTTTCGCGCTGACAGCGGCGACCCTGCTGGTCGCCTGCACCGAGGCGCCGCCGCCGCCTGCGGCTGAAGTCCGGCCCATCATTCAAGGCAGTCAGTTACGTTTCCCGCCTGGCCATCCGCAATTGAGTTTGTTGAAAACCACAGCGGCAGTGCAAGCGACCACCTTGTCGGTGGATTTACCTGCACGCTTGGTTTGGAACGAAGAGCGTACCCAACGCATTTACGCCCCGTTTGCGGGTCGCGTCACGCAGATTCGCGTGGATTTGGGTCAGGCCGTCAGCAAAGGGGCCAGTTTGCTGAGCGTGTCCTCTCCGGAGTTTGGCGCCGCCCAAGCCGATGCCGCCAAGGCCATGACCGATGCCAAGGTGACTGAAAAAGCACTGGCTCGGCAAAAAGAACTGTTTGAAGCTGGCATTGCAGCCCGCAAAGATCTGGAATTGGCCGATGCCGACGCCGCCCGCGCCCAGGCCGAGGCGGACCGCGCCAATGCCAGAACACGGTTGTACGGCGGTAGCCACCAAGTCAATCAACAACTCCATTTGATGGCGGATGTCAGCGGCACGGTGGTCGAGCGCAATGTCAATCCCGGTCAAGAACTTCGTTCCGAGCAAAGTGGCCCTGGTATGCCGGCCTTGTTCGTGATCACCGATCCGACGCAGTTGTGGGTGCAAATCGATGCCAAGGAGGCCGATGTGGCGACGCTCAAGCCTGGGTCTACTTTTGATTTGCTGGTCCAGGCTTTGCCCGGTCAGGTGTTCAAAGGCAAGGTGGTGGCTGCGGCTGATTTCATTGATCCCAACACACGCACCATCAAAATTCGCGGTGCGATTGCCAACCCCCAAAGGTTGTTGAAAGCCGAGATGCTGGGGACAGCCCGCATTCAACGGCAATTGGGCCAAGGTGTGGTGGTGCCTGCCAGTGGGGTGTTTTTGCGTGGCACGCAACACCGCGTCTTTGTGGAAACCGCGCCAGGCACTTTCGAAGTGCGCGAAGTGGTGCTGACCTATGAGGGTGCCAAAGAGTCTGTGGTGGGCAGTGGTTTGGCGATAGGCGATAAAGTCGTCACCGACAATGGTTTGTTGCTGGCCCGCGAGTTCCGTATGGCCGCTGACTTGCCCAAGAAAAATCCCATGGCAGAGCCTGAGCAACCGGCAGCCGTGAAATGAAAAAACTGATTCATTACGCTCTGCACCAGCCCGTCTTCATCGTCCTGGGGACGCTGTTATTTGCCTTGTCCGGTATTGTGGCCTTTCAGAATTTGACGGTAGAGGCCTTTCCCGATGTGACCGATACGCAGGTCACGGTGATTGCCTTGTTTCCCGGTCGTGCGGCCGAAGAGGTGGAAAAGCAAGTCACTTTGCCGATTGAAACGGCTTTGTCGGGTTTGCCCAATTCGATTCGCTTGTTTTCACACACACAATTTGGCTTGTCCTACACCGTCATCACCTATGACGACGCCGCCAATGTCAATATCGCGCGGCAACAGGTCAATGAACGCCTCAACAGTGTCGACTTGCCGCTGGGCGCACAAATGAATGTGGCGCCCAATGCCACGCCGGTGGGCGAGGTGATGCGTTACCGTTTGCGTGGAGATGGTCAAACCTCTACCGAGTTGCGCTCGATTGAAGACTGGGTGGTCGAGCGCGGTTTGCGCACCGTGCCCGGCGTGGCCGATGTGGTGGCCATGGGCGGCTTCATCAAACAATACGAAGTGCAGCCCGATTTGGATAAATTGCGTGCCTATAAATTGAGCATGCAAAATATTTTGGACGCTCTGGGTCGAGGCAACTCCAATGCCGGTGGCAGCTATGTCGCGCAAGGTGCACAGCAGTTCGCGATTCGCGGCATCGGTTTGCTCCAAGCGGAAGAAGACATTGGCAAGATCGTCGTCACGGCGCGCAATGGCACGCCCATCCTGATCCGTGACATCGCCCAAATCAAAATTGGCGCCATCCCGCGTTTGGGTGTGGTGGGACAAGACGAAGACGATGATGTGGTGACCGGTATCGTCATCATGCGCAAAGGCGAGAACCCCAGCGTGGTGCTCAAAGGCGTGAAGGACAAAATTGCCGAACTCAATCTCAAAGGCATGCCTAAGGGGGTTCAGATCGTGCCGTTTTACGACCGCACCTGGTTGATGGGTAAAACCCTGACCACGGTGTTTAAGAATTTGGTCGAGGGTGCTTTGCTGGTGTCGCTGGTGCTGTAT
>CANFMK010000111.1 GCA_947448325.1 Comamonadaceae bacterium | reverse complement strand
AGACAGCTTGGGCCAGTCCTTTGTGGTGGACAACAAACCCGGCGCTGGTTCGGTGATTGGCACCGACCTGGCTTCCAAAGCAGCGCCCGACGGCTACACCCTGCTTCTCATGTCCAACACCCAAACGGTGAACGAGTCGCTGATCCCAAGCAAGCCCTATGCCCTGATGCGCGACTTTGTCGGCGTGGCGCCGATCAACTACTCCGACCTGGTGCTGGTGGCCAACCCCGGCGCGGGCCTGAACACCCTGGCCGATGTGCTCAAGCGCGCCAAGGCCGAACCGGGCAAGCTCAATTACGCATCTTCAGGACCAGGCACGCCGTACCACATGGCCGGCGAATTGTTCAAAAGCATGGGCAAGGTCTCGATGGTGCACATCCCCTACAAAGGCAGCTCGGGCGCGCGCACCGACGTCATCGGCGGCCAGGTCGACATGATGTTCGACGCCGTGACCACCATGACCGAACAAGTCAAGGCTGGCAAAGTCAAAGCCCTGGCCACCACCGGCAAACAGCGCTCCGACGTGCTGCCCGAAGTGCCTACCGTGAGCGAGGCCGGTGTGCCCGGTTACGAAGCCACGATCTGGCTGGGCGTGATGGCGCCCAAAGGCACGCCCAAAGCCATCGTGGACAAACTCAACGAGGCCATTTCCAAAATCACCAGCCAAGCCGATGTAAAACAAAGCTGGAGCAAACAAGGTGCCGTGCCCTTGGTCATGACCCCGCCGCAGTTTGAAAAATACCTGAACGACGACATTGCCAAGTGGACGAACGTCATCAAGAGCGCTGGCATCAAACTCGATTGAACCTATGAGCACTTTGCATTTACTCAGCGGCGGCGCCGCTCAAGGGCTGGTGCGCCAACTGCAAGCCGACTGTGAGGTGCTGACCGGCCTGACGCTGAACGCCACTTTCGGCGCGGTCGGCGCTATGAAACAGCGCCTGCTGGATGGCGCGCCGTGCGATGTGCTGATCTTGACCCAAGCCTTGATCGACGGATTGGTGCAATCAGGCCAAGTCAGCGCGGGAACGGACCGCCCACTGGGCATCGTCAAAACCGGTGTCGCCGTCAAGGCCGGTACGCCATGGCCAGCGGTGGGCAACGCCGACAGCTTGCGCCAAGCGCTGCGCAGTGCCACCGGCATTTACTTTCCAGACCCGCAACTGGCCACAGCCGGGATTCACTTCATGAAGGTGCTGGTCGAACTGGGTATTGCCAGCGAAGTCGCCGCTCGACTGCGACCCTTCCCCAACGGCGCCACCGCCATGAAAGCCATGGCCGAATGCGATGACCCGCAGGTGATCGGTTGCACTCAAGTCACTGAGATCCTGATCACACCGGGCGTGGACCTGGTGGCGGATTTGCCTGCCGTGTTCGAGCTGGCTACCGTCTACACCGCCGCCGTGTGCACCGCCAGCGCGCACCCCCAAGCGGCGGCCCAATGGATTGCGCAGTTCTGCAGCCCGGATCACGCCTCTCTGCGCCGAGAGGGTGGTTTTTTACCCCGGACCTAAGACCCGGACGCTCCCCATCAAGCGTCGGCGGTGAATCCGATGGTTTTGACCAGTGGCCCCCACAGCTCGGTGTCTGCCTTGAGCCTGGCCGCCAATTCGGCAGGCGACGAGGACTGTGCCACCAAACCCATCATGGCCATGCCATTGACGGTTTCGGGCGCGGCCAAGGCCACGCGCATGGCTGCGTTCAAACGGTTGATCACATCCGCCGGCGTTTTGGCCGGCACGTAAAAACCAAACCACTCGTCGTAAACGAAGCCTTTCAGGCCCTGCTCCACCAGCGTGGGCGTGTTGGGCGCGAACTGGCTGCGTTTGCCGCCAGAAGCGGCCAACAAACGGCATTTGCCCGCCGCCACGTGCTGGGTGAACTCGCCAATCGGGCCGGACACGGCGGCGATCTGCCCGCCGATCATGTCTAAAATCGCCGGTTGCGTGCCCCTGAAAGCCACATGCTTCAAGTCGATATTGGCGTACTTGCCCATCAGCGCGCCAATGAAGTGCGGTGTCGAGCCGGCCGCCGGTGAACCAAAGTTGGCGAGCAGCGGATTGGCTTTGCACCAGGCCAAAAAGTCGGGGATGTTCTTTACCGTGGCGGGCACCATGGGGCCCACGGCAAAGCCAAAGTCAAACACCGCGCCGAGTGAGACCGGTGCCAAATCGCCCACCGGGTCATAGGGCAGTTTTTTGTAAATGTGCGGGTAGATGCCCAGCATGGACATGGGCGTTTGCAACACCGTGGCGCCGTCTGCTGGGGCGCTGCGCACAAATTGCACGGCAATTTGACCGCCTGCACCAGTCTTGTTTTCTACAAACGCCGCTTTGGTGTAAGTCGAGGGCGCGATTTTTTCAGACACCCGCCTGCAAATCGCATCCGACGTGCCGCCGGGTGGAAAACCGGTGACGATTTTCAAACTCTCCAACTGGGCTTGAGCCCAGGCCTGCTGGCCCACGGCGCTCAACAAGCCGCTGACACCGGCCATTTGCAAGACATCACGACGCGAAATCGACATGGAAACTCCTCTGTGAATGAGAAGTCCATTGTGGGCGGCGCCTCAAGCCCTGTCCAGATCAGGTATTCCCTTGGTGCGCGGCTTCAGGCGTGACCGGTCTTGAAATCGTTGTGCCCCGAAACATCGCGCCCGCGCAGCAACCACAAAGGCCGTGTGGCAAAGCTCACCGGCACCCCGGTTTGCCCGTCCACCGGTTTCAAGCTGCGGTCAAACACCGAGCTGGCCGGCATGTAACGCAGCGCCACCCCGGTGCGCCGCAGGCCCGAGGTATTGGCTTTGGCGCCGTGGATCATGTAGACATCATGCATCGACATCTGGCCGGGCTGCAGCTCCAAATCGGCCGCTTGGGCTTCGTCAAATGCCCCTTCGGCCATGCGTTGGTTCAAGGTCAAGTCGTTGCGGTCTTCGTGCAAATGCGGATGCAAATGCCGGCCGATGTGCGAGCCGGGGATCACCCGCAAACAACCGTTCTCACGGGTGCTGGGCTCCAGCGCCACCCACACCGTGCAGGTGGCCAAAGGGCGGATGGGCCAGTAATGCCCGTCTTGGTGCCACGGGGTCTCAAAGCCTTCTTGCGCGGGTTTGCAAAACACATGGCACCCCCAAAGCACAATGTCCGGGCCGATCAGTTGTTCGACCAAATCCACGATCGGCGGGTGCATGGCCAGCTCCAAAAAAGCCCGGCTGCCAATCACCCCTTCTTTATTAGGCCCCTCGATGTGCGCGCTGACCAATTTTTCAGGACGGACACCCGGGTTGTTGCGAATCAAGGTGTCTAGGGCCTGTTGGGTTTGAGACAGGAGTTCGGGCTCCAACTGGTAAGCCGGCACGACGTAACCCTGGTGCTGGTAGTGGTTGATTTCGGCAGAGGACAAGGCTGGGGGCATGGCAACTCCTGTTCAAGCTCACTATTGTGATGGGCAGCGTGCACAACAGCCCTGATCGGTTTCCCCTAAGCGGCGCCCTCATCTGCCTACGGAAATTGTGAGCCTGCCCTTGAAACCCGGTCAAATGCCCTTATCATTAGCACTCGTAGGCAGAGAGTGCTAACAAACGCTCTGGCCACGTTGCAACATTTGCGCTTACTTGAGATTTCAAGTCAGCGCCTTGCTTTTCAACCTTTGTTTCATATTCAAGGAGATTCCATGAAACTGCGTCCTTTGGGCGATCGCGTGATCGTCAAACGTGTCGAAAGCGAAACCAAAACAGCTTCGGGCATCGTGATTCCCGACTCTGCCGCTGAAAAACCTGACCAAGGCGAAGTCTTGGCTGTCGGCCCCGGCAAAACCAACGACAAAGGCGAGACCAAAGCCCTGACCGTCAAAGTCGGCGACCGCGTGTTGTTCGGCAAGTACAGCGGCCAAACCGTCAAGATCGCCGGCGACGAGTTGCTGGTCATGAAAGAAGAAGACCTCTTCGCGGTAGTGGAATAACTTGCGGGACAGACCGACTGACGCGCGCAGCGCCCGGTCGCTCTGTCCTCAACTGATTAAATTTTTCAAGTATTAGGAGCTATCAAAATGGCAGCAAAAGACGTAATTTTCGGCGGTGAAGCCCGCGCACGCATGGTTGAAGGCGTGAACATTTTGGCCAACGCGGTCAAAGTGACTTTGGGCCCTAAGGGTCGTAACGTGGTTCTGGAGCGCTCTTTCGGCGCCCCTACCGTGACCAAAGACGGTGTGTCCGTCGCCAAAGAAATCGAACTCAAAGACAAGTTGCAAAACATGGGCGCGCAGATGGTCAAGGAAGTCGCTTCCAAGACTTCTGACAACGCTGGCGACGGCACCACCACCGCCACCGTGTTGGCTCAAGCCATCGTGCGCGAAGGCATGAAATACGTGGCCGCCGGCATGAACCCGATGGACTTGAAGCGCGGCATCGACAAGGCTGTTCAGGCCCTGATCGAAGAGCTCAAGAAAGCCACCAAAGCCACCACCACCACCAAAGAGATCGCCCAAGTCGGCTCCATCTCTGCCAACAGCGACCACAGCATCGGTGACATCATCGCCAAAGCCATGGACAAAGTGGGCAAAGAAGGCGTGATCACCGTGGAAGACGGCAAGTCTTTGGACAACGAACTCGACATCGTTGAAGGCATGCAGTTTGACCGCGGCTACCTGTCGCCTTACTTCATCAACAACCCTGAAAAGCAAGCCGCTTTGCTGGACAACCCTTTTGTGTTGTTGTTTGACAAGAAAATCAGCAACATCCGTGACTTGCTGCCTACCTTGGAAGCCGTGGCCAAAGCCGGTCGTCCTTTGCTGATCATTGCCGAAGAAGTTGAAGGCGAAGCCTTGGCGACTTTGGTGGTCAACACCATCCGCGGCATCTTGAAAGTGGTCGCCGTCAAAGCCCCTGGCTTCGGTGATCGCCGCAAAGCCATGTTGGAAGACATCGCCATCTTGACCGGCGGCAAAGTGATCGCTGAAGAAGTCGGCCTGACCCTCGAAAAAGTGACTTTGGCTGACCTCGGCCAAGCCAAGCGCATCGAAGTGGGCAAAGAAAACACCATCATCATCGACGGTGCCGGTGCTGCACAAGACATCGAGGCCCGCGTCAAACAAGTGCGTGTGCAAATCGAAGAAGCCACTTCTGACTACGACCGCGAGAAGCTGCAAGAGCGCGTGGCCAAGTTGGCTGGCGGCGTGGCCGTGATCAAGGTCGGCGCTGCCACCGAAGTCGAAATGAAAGAAAAGAAAGCCCGCGTCGAAGACGCCCTGCACGCGACCCGCGCTGCAGTGGAAGAAGGCATTGTGGCTGGCGGCGGCGTGGCTTTGCTGCGTGCACGTCAAAACGCTGGCGTCATCAAAGGCGACAACGCTGACCAAGAAGCTGGCATCAAGCTGGTGTTGAAAGCCATCGAAGCGCCTTTGCGCGAGATCGTGTACAACGCCGGTGGCGAGCCTTCGGTGGTGGTCAATGCAGTCTTGGCTGGCAAAGGCAACTACGGCTTCAACGCTGCCAACGACACCTATGGCGACATGATCGAAATGGGCATCTTGGACCCCACCAAAGTGACCCGCACTGCATTGCAAAACGCAGCGTCTGTGGCCTCTTTGATGTTGACCACCGAATGCATGATCTCTGAAGCACCGAAAGACGAATCCGGCGCTGGCGGCATGCCTGACATGGGTGGCATGGGCGGTATGGGTGGTATGGGCGGCATGGGCATGTAAGTACCCGGCGCGCAAAGACCTTGACCGGTCTTTGACCCTCCTCAAAAACCCCGCGATGCGTCGCGGGGTTTTTTTATGTCCCTCAGCTTTGCACCTATGATGCCCGCATGACGACTTCTTTCCAACTGCAACATGGCGCGATGCTGCTGCGCTACTCGGGCATCAGCTTCATTTCGGGTGCGGTGAACCACGGTTTTTTCAGCGAACAACGATCACTTTGGACGGCCGCCATTGGCATGGTGTTGTTTGTGCTGGGCGCGGTACTGGAACACCGCATGGCCGCAGACAACGCCGATCAACCACCGACTTCTTTGCTGCAAACGCTGGCACTGGGCTCGCTGCTGTCCATCGGTTTGGGCTTTTTCACCGGCGGCCTGCAGCACTTTCCGGACTCGCCAGCGCGCAGCAGCTGGGTCGTGCCTTTGGGCTTCTTTGTTTCGGTGTTGGCCTTGGCTTTCAGCGCGCCAGGTGCATGGACACGCGCGGCATCGGCGTATGTCTTGATGCTGGGTGCGCTGGTGGGTGCCAGCAGCTGGAGCGCTGGGCAATGGTTAGCGCAGCATCCCGAATGGGCCGCCACAGGCCACAGCCATGACGAGGCCACCGCACACAGCCACGGCGGTACAAGCACCACCGATGCCCCGCACGGCGAACCTGCGCCCAGCGCCCTGGTCGCACAAGTGGTCAGCCGCAGCTTGGCAGTGCGCATGGACGATCAAATGCGCTTTACGCCGTCCCACATCGAGGTGCAAGCCGGCGAAACCGTGCGCTTTGTGGTGACCAACGCAGGCAAGACCGCGCACGAAATGGTGCTCGGCAGTGACGCAGAAATTCGCGAACATGCCCAGGCCATGCAGCAAGGTGCGGGGCATGGCGAAGCGCACAGCCACGGCAGCGGCGCAGCCATCACGCTGGCCGCCGGCCAGACCGGTGAATTGGTGGTCCACTTTGCACAAGCTCAGGCATTGCAAATCGCGTGCTTGATTCCGGGCCATTACGAAGCGGGCATGCGCGGCAAGATCAGCGTCATCTCAGCACCCGTCCCTGCAACCGTCTCAACGCCCGTGCACGACCACAGCACGCACAAGCATTGAAGCGTTCAGCGCACGCGGCTGAGCAAACTCGCGGTAGAGGCGTCTAAACCCGAGGCATCGCCCGAGACCAGGCGGGCATGAATGTCTTTGGCCAAGACCTTGCCCAGCTCCACACCCCATTGGTCAAAGCTGTTGATGCCCCACACCGCACCACTGACGAACACGCGGTGCTCTTGCAAAGCAATCAGGGCGCCCAGACTGGTGGGCGTGAGTTCATCCAACAACAAAAACGTGCTGGGGCGGTTACCGGTGAAATGCCGGTGCCCGCCGGCATCGTCTTGGCCCAGCATCAAGGCCTGGGCTTGGGCGATCACATTGGCCAGCAGCAATGCGTGGTGGTCTTTCAAACTGTGGGTGGGCCTTTTCACGGCCACGAATTCCAAGGGCACGATGTCCGTGCCCTGGTGCAGCATCTGAAAATACGCATGCTGGCCGTTGGTGCCCGGCTCGCCCCAAAGCACCGGCGAGGTGCCGTAGCTCAGCGCCTGGCCGTTGCGGTCCACGCGCTTGCCGTTGCTCTCCATCTCCAGCTGCTGCAAGTACGCCGGCAGCCGGCGCAAAGCGCTGTGGTAGGGCGCAATCGAGCGGCTGGTGTAGTGCAAAAAGTTGCGGTACCACACGTCCAGCAAGCCCAAGCGCACCGGCAGGTTCTGCCCCATGGGCGCGGTCTGGAAATGCCGGTCCATGGCGTGGGCCCCAGCCAACAGTTCTTTGAACCCGGCCGCGCCAATGGCGATGGCCAGCGGCAAGCCGATGGCCGACCACAGCGAGTAGCGTCCCCCCACCCAGTCCCAAAACCCGAACGTGGTGCGGATGCCCAAGGCGCCGGCTGCGGCGACGTTGGTGGTCAGCGCCGCAAAATGCCGCGCCACTTCGCGCCCGCCCTGCGCCTGGAACCAAGCCAGCGCGGAATGGGCGTTGGTCATGGTCTCTTGCGTGGTGAAGGTTTTGGAGGCGATCAAAAACAAAGTGCTTTCGGCCTTCAAGCCTTGGAGCACACCGGCCAGTTCATGACCGTCTACGTTGGAGACAAAGTGAAAGCGCTTGCCCGGCAGCACACAGTCTTGCAGCGCCAACACCGCCATTTGCGGGCCCAGATCGGAGCCACCAATGCCGATGTTCACCACGTCGGTGATCGCGTCATCTGCGCGCACCTGCTCGGCATACTGCAGCATGGCATTCAGGGTGTCGTGCACTTGCGTCAAAGGTGCGGCCAAGGCTCCGCTCAAACTGCCCGCCGGTTGGCGAAGCAGCCAGTGCATGACGGCGCGGTCTTCGCTCAAGTTGATGTGCGCGCCACTGAACATGGCATCGCGGTGCGCAGCCACGCCTGTTTCTTGCGCCAGCTCTTGCAACAGCGCCTCGGTGGCTGCGTCCACATGGTTCTTGGACAGGTCGGCAAACACACAGGGGGCCGACTGGCTCAAAGCCGCTGCACGGCCCGCGTCTGCGGCGAAGGCTTGGCGTAAATCAAAACCTTTGAAGGCTTGGGCGTGCTGCTGCAGTTTTTGCCAAGCGGCGGTCTGGTCACAACGCATGGCGATCTCAGGCTTTCAACATCAAGGCTTCGAGCTTGACGGCGTCGGCGCAGAAAGCGCGGATGCCTTCGGCCAGTTTCTCGGTGGCCATCGCGTCTTCGTTCAGTGCCAGGCGGAAAGTGGCTTCGTTGTAAGTCACAGCGGGCAAGTCCAAGGCCTGGGCAGCTTGCGCGTCCAGGGCGGCGGCGAGCGGCGCCTCGGTGGCCGCCAGTTGCGCCAGTAAATCAGGGCTGATGGTCAGCAAATCGCAACCTGCCAAGGCGGTGATCTGACCCACGTTGCGAAACGACGCGCCCATCACCTCGGTGCGGATGCCGTGCTTCTTGTAGTGGTTGAAAATCGCCCGCACCGAGCACACGCCCGGGTCGTTGGCCCCCGATTGCGCCGCTTCGTCCCAGGCCGCACCGGCGTTTTTCTTGTGCCAGTCGTAAATGCGCCCGACAAACGGCGAGATCAATTGCACCTTCGCTTGGCCACAGGCCACCGCTTGGCAAAACGCAAACAGCAAAGTGAGGTTGGTGTGAATGCCCTCGCGCTCCAACTCGGCGGCGGCCTGGATGCCCGCCCAAGTGGCGGCGATTTTGATCAACACGCGTGCGCGTGAAATACCCTGCGCTTCATACAAGCCCATGATGCGCCGCGCCCGGGCCAAGGTGGCGGCAGTGTCAAAACTCAAACGCGCATCCACTTCGGTGGAGACGCGGCCGGGAATCGTCTTCAAAATCTCGCAGCCAAAGCGCACCAACAAATGGTCCATCACCTCGTCCAGCGGCGCGCCGCGGTGCGCAGCCACCGCTTCGCCGAGCAGCGGGGCGTACTCACTCTTTTGCACCGCCTTCAGGATCAGCGACGGGTTGGTCGTGGCGTCTTGCGGCTGGAACTGCGCCAGTTGCTTGAAGTCACCGGTGTCGGCCACCACAGTGGTGAATTGTTTGAGGGCGTCGAGTTGGTTCATGGCAATTTTTATGAAATGAAGCTTGAATTATCAATGAAACAAAGTTACATTACAAATCAAATTTTCGTGTAACTCAGAAACATCATGGCTTTTGATCTCGTATTTTTCGGCGGCACCGGCGATCTGGTGTGGCGCAAACTCATGCCCGCCCTGTTCCAGGCCTACCGGCACGACTCCCTGCCAGAGGGCGGGCGCATCATCGCGGTGGGACGCGACGATCTGAGCGACGCCCAATACCGCCAGCAAATTCAAACCCGCTTTGAGCAGGTCGATGGGGCCAAGCGCCCCAACAGCGAAGAGTTTGCCCGCTTTGCCGAACTGCTGTGCTACGTGCGCATGGACTTGTCCAAACCCGAAGCCTATGCGGCGCTCAAATCGCGCTTGGCCGAGCGCGAAACCGACCATGTGGTGATGTACCTGTCCACCGCGCCCAGCCTGTTCACCACCGTGTGTGAGCAACTCGCCGCCAGCGGCCTGAACACCCCGAAAACCCGCATCGTGCTGGAAAAACCCCTGGGCCACGATCTGGCTTCCAACCGCACGATCAATGAAGCGGTGGGCCAGGTCTTCAAAGAGCAACAGATCTTTCGCATCGACCACTATCTGGGCAAACCGGCGGTGCAAAACCTGTT